>DATHPI010000114.1:0-4960 GCA_035484035.1 Chthoniobacterales bacterium | reverse complement strand
GCAACAGAACCAGAGAGGGCGACGAGATCTTTTGCCGAAGCGCTGGCAAGGAGCACAGCGTTATCCGCTATCGAAAAAGACATTCCCGCCGGGATAGAACTGGCTCTTTCTGCACGGCAGTTAGATCAGATTCCACCCGAGATTGAAAATCGGTTACCCGATTTTTATATGGACGGGAATAGAGCGTGGCTGGTCGGAACCGGTATTCAACAGTCATCTTCCGTAGGCGCAGCTCGCATTTTGGCGACTTCCTCACATTCCCTGGAAGCACGGCTTCAAGGGAGCTAAGTCCCTGAATCGGAAAATTTGCTTGCGAGAGTGAACCAGAACAACCGCCTAATTCTGTAACTCCTGAACTCCTGCAACTTCTGACTTCTGATTGTGGTATACTTCTCTTCGGTTAGTGGAATACCGCTCTGGACCGCATTCCGGGTTCTCGCTACTCTAGGTTCAAATGCCTTGGACGAAAGACGCAAATGCGATCGAGACCTTGCGCGGGTTAAAGCGGGTGAACTTGGCGCACCTCCCGACGCCGATTGAACCCCTCGATCGACTTTCAGACCTGCTCGGTGGTCCTCGCTTCTGGGTGAAAAGGGACGACTGCACAGGACTGGCGACCGGCGGAAACAAAACGCGAAAAATCGAGTTTCTCATGGCGGACGCGCTGGCAAAGGGAACCGACACAGTGGTCACGGTTGGTGCAATCCAGTCGAACCACGCCCGACAAGTGGCTGCTGCGAGTGCGCGCTTCGGTTTTCGATGCGTACTTGGCCTCCTGGATGCGGTGCCCGGGCGGTCGCAGGTTTACCGCGTACTCGGCAACGTCCTTCTGGACAGGTTGTTCGGTGCTGAGGTTCGAATTCTTCCGGACCTGGAAAACACCACGCCTTTCTTTGATTCGATGGCCTCCGAATTGACGCAGCAAGGATTGCGCCCCTACGTCATTCCGCTGGGTGGCTCCAACGGACTGGGTGCTGCCGCGTACGCCGCCGCCTTCCTGGAACTGCTCGATCAATTCGAGGGACTTAAAGAAACGCTGGATGCTATCATTGTTCCGACCGTTAGTGGAGGCACTCTGGCCGGCCTGTTGTTGGGGGCGGCCCTGTCTGGATGGGAAGGCAGGATTATCGGCATCAGTGCCGGCGATAAAGTCGAGCGGGCAATTCGACGAGTCCGCAAACCTCAGCTAGCGGCTGCAGAAATTCTAGGGATTCCCGCCAAGGTCATCGGTCAAACACCGATTGTTATTGATGACCGATTTGTGGGAGAGAACTACGGGATCCCAACTCCAGAATGCATTCGAGCAATTGAACTCCTCGCGCGCAAGGAAGGTCTGCTTCTCGATCCCGTTTACACCGGCAAAGCGATGGCCGGACTCCTAACGCTGGTTCGCGAAAATTACTTTACCGAAGACGTGAGGAACCTGCTCTTCTGGCACACCGGTGGCAGCGTTGCGCTACATGCTTATCCGGAAATCACCGGCCATTTCGAAAACGCAACTTCGAAAAATTAAGATGGCACAAGAAGCGAACCAGGATGAGTTGCGGAATGAGGGTAAAGGCCGCATCGGTTCAATTAACCATCTTCGGCTCACCGTGACAGACATCCAGCAAGCTGAGCGCTTTTATCGCCCGTTGATGCGGTTCATGGAATACGAGTTATACGATCGCGAAGAGAACCGTTTAGCTTGGGCCAAATGGTCGTCATCGGGTGTCTTCTGGTTAATCTTGACCAGAGCCCGCCAGGACACAAAGCCTGCCGGGCACGATTTGCTCTCTCCGGGATTTCATCACTTAGCCTGGAACGCAGACAGCAGAGATCAGGTCGACAAATTTTATCGCTTGCTGCTGGATAACGGTGCAACGGTGCTCGACGCACCCGCAGAGTACGACTACGAACCTGGGTATTACGCCGTTTACTTCACCGATCCGGATGGCATGAAGCTTGAATTCTTGCACATACCGGAACGATCTGGCACCAACCAATAGAGGTCACTCGAGTGCAGAAACAGGCGCCAACCTATAAGGGAAGTTGGCGGGTTGACGCGGGAGCCGCCGGCTGAGGTAGGGCTCCTAATTCATCGCTATCAACTGTTGTTTCACCTCGCCGACTATTTCAAGAGTTTCCTGTGCCGCCTTCCCTCTGTGGCCTCCGTGACCTCTGTGCGATGCATTATTGGCGTCTTGGCCATTGATAGAACGACTCTGCGTTCGGGACCGGTGCGCCGGGGGGCGTTTTGAACCGGAGCAATGAGACGATGCACCAGGGCTTTGTCACCTTGCCACAAGCGGATTTTCTGGCAAAACACCGCCAAGCGTGTAGAATCGCGTGCTGGCCACCAAAGTCCGATGAAGTCCAGGCTCTCAGTCTTCTTAATGTGTGATTGCCGTCTTCCAGCTGATTGGCGGTCACTGGGCAGTTTTGCAAGCTACGGCTTGGGTTGGCATGCTGGTCAAATACTCCCAATCCGAAGGGATGGAAGCCGGGATCAGCAAAACCTTTGACGGGAAACATCCGTGCGATCTCTGTCTCAGTATTGCCAAAAACAAGCAGACAGAAAAGAAGCAAAGCTCGCGGATTGACGTCGCCAAGATAGACTTGGTTGCCTCTGCTCAGCGTTGGGTTTTGCAGCCTCCCCGAGATTCCTGGTGCTTAAGGTCCACCAGCGTTTCACTGCTTGGCTGCGATAGCAGTCCACCGGTTCCTCCTCCTCGGGCGTCTTAAGGGTCACTTCAATCTTGGTTCCAAATCGTGCGTTCACAGCACGACTTTGAAACCATTTTGCACCCGCACCGAGCGTCGCGCAGTCGCATTGGCGACGTCTCCCATCTCAAAAATTCTAATTTTTTTATGAACAATCCTTCTACTTTTAGAGGAGCGGTTTTATTTGCCGTCTCCATCGTGACTTTTTTCGCGGTACCTTTGTCCGCGTCTTCTCACGGTTTTGCCGGCGATCGTTTCTTTCCGGCAACATTGACCACCGACGATCCGTTTGCCGCCAGCGAAATGTCATTGCCCACCATCAGTGAATTCCGTCAGCCAGGAGAACCTCCGTTCAACGAATTTGACTTCTCGACCGACATTTCGCTCCTGCTTTTCTCAGATATTGCGCTGACCGCCGGCGACGGATACAGCGTCCAGAGAGCGGCAAACCAAAGAACGCGGACTGGGTTCGACAACGTTGAGCTGAACCTTCTCTATGAGTTTTTTGAGAATGACAAACATGAGGTGATTGCATCGATTGGTCTAACCTGGGATATCGGCCGGAGCGGCAGTCAGTCGATCGGCAACGATACCTTTAGCACCTGGACCCCTACCTTTTATTTTGGAAAAGGGTTCGGCGATCTGCCAGATAGTCTCCCTTTCCTTAAACCATTCGCGATCACCGGAACACTCGGATTGGGTATTCCGACCGACTCGGGGACCCAAAGTGACCCCGATCCCGATACGCTGGAATGGGGCCTGGCGCTCGAGTACAGCTTGATTTATCTCCAGGAACACGTCAAAGACATCGGCCTGAAGGCGCCTTTAATCGGCTGATCCCGCTGGTTGAGTTTGCCATGTCGACGCCATTGAATCGAGCGGTGGATAAACTAACGACCGGCACCATTAATCCCGGGGTTATCTGGTCCGGTCAATACTTCCAGTTAGGGATCGAAGCCATGATACCCGTCCCGAATTGAAGCCAGGCAACTACAAAGTTGTGTGGCGTGCCGTCTCAGTCGACACGCATGTCACCACTGGGAACTTCACGTTTGCATTACTCTAAAGAGGCGCCTAAACCCAAGGTGTACTATTCGACAGCAGCACACCACGTCCTCGTATGCCGCCTCTCTATGAATTATAAATCCCTCTTCGAAACTCTGGGAGCCGGCGCGTTGCTGGCGCTCTGCGGCTGCTCCGAACTCCGGTTGCCCCTCGGGAACCTGGCGCCGCCCTCTCCGACCGTCAACACTTTGCCGAAGTACTACAGAGCGAATCCGGCGATGCCCGAACAACCGCAGGTCTACGGCGTGGTTGATGTCTCGTACCGGCTTGTTGACTGGAAAGACGTCGCCTCAGTCCAAAACGAATATTCCCGGAAAGGTTACGTTCAACTTGGCCAGTGCGATTTTGCAGCACAAACGGGTGTGCCTCTTCAGCAGAACGCAGTCGATTTTGCACGATATTTGGGGGCAGATCTTGTTGTCTATGCGATCCGAAAAACCGCTGGCGGAGATACGCGGCATTATATCGACTTCCTCGCCAGGACGAGGGAGTCGGGTGGACTCACGGCGGACCGATCCTGAACGAAGCCACGTTTGCTCAAATTCGCGCAGTGGTCTCAACCATTCTCGGCGCCCGTCTCCGCATGTGCTCCCAACCTGACCGCATACTCCTTCCGAGGTCTTCTCGAGTGCGCCAGCAAAACTATTTTCAACGGCATCCGCGACGAGATTGTCTAACGAACAATGGTGTGACGCGCATCCATAAGAACCGCGACGGAAGGCAATGCAAATGACCACGCTTTTGAATCGAACTTACGACACACTTGATGAGATGGCTCTCATTCGATCGGAGCCAATCTCGATGCAGTGGACCAAGGAACTGCGAAGAAGCATCGGCCTTCATCCGGGCTGCAAATTATTGCGAGGGCTTTTGAGCTTGGATCTGAATACCCGGACCGTTGTCTACCCCCTCCTCATCAAGGGTTGGACTTCGCGTCAGATCGCCAATCGGCTAAGGGTTTCCCTTACCACTATTCAGAGGCTTTTGGAAACCGGCCGACAGCAGTTACAGAACAGTCTGGCAACTCCCGATCAGGTAGCCTAAGCCAGGTGCTCTCCTAGGCCCTGGCCTGAAGAATGCTCACCCTTCGCGTCGTTAGTACGTTCTATCTACCGCCCCTTCAACTTCAGGGCGCATTGCTCTGGGGCGTACAAAGGGCAATCCGTGGCCCGAAGTGGCCAAGATAGCTAAG
>DATHPI010000113.1:0-15293 GCA_035484035.1 Chthoniobacterales bacterium | reverse complement strand
GCAGCGCGATCTGTGGGTCATCTACGACAAGATCGGCAACGTGCAGAGTGCCCAGGGCGACCTGTCCTCGGCGCTTAAGCTCCTACAAACAGGCCCTGGAAATCGCACAAAAGCTGGCCGCGCGCGATCCGGCCAACACCGAATGGCAGCACGATCTGTCGATCAGCTACGACAGGATCGGCAACGTACAGAACGCCAAGGACGACCTGACCTCGGCCTTAAGCTCCTACAAACAGGACTTGGAAATCGTACAAAAGCTGGCCGCGCGCGATCCGGCCAACGCGCAGTGGAAGACTGACCTTGTGATTTCGCTCTGGAAACTCGCGAGCATCCTTGAGCACCAGGGCACTCCGCAGAAACGCGAAGCCGGCGTCAACTACCAGCGAGCACTGGAGATTTTGCGACCGCTGGCCGTTGAAAACAGGCTAACGGCCGAGCAGAAGACATGGATTTCCCGACTCGTGGTCCTACTGAAGGCAATAAGCGAAGAACCAGCCAGAGGGCCAAACGACAATTAGTGATCTCTAATTCTCTAATGTTCCCTTGGCATGATCGCAGATGATGATCGAGCCCTTAACTTAAACGGCCCACTTAAGTCTACAAAAACTACTCTTTGTCACCTCACTTCGATAAAACGATCCCTTTTGCAGATGCGCAGAAAGCCCTCCCCATTTGGCGCGGATTCGAAGGGCATCGCACTCCGCAATTCTCCCGGTACGATTAGAATCGGAGGAAGCCGGGGTCAGTCTGTTGCTAAACCGACCGATTCCGCAGCAAATGCCGCGCGGCGCCTTCTCCCTGTGGAGAAGGCGTTGCGAAAAGTTGTTGCTTTTTTCTTGAACATGGCAACCGAATATTGCAACGTTTCTTTTATGGCACTCGACGATGACCTTTGATCGACGCTGGCGGATGCCAAATCTGCTGTGACCAACAGTCGATCTTATTGAAATCTTGGCGGATACCAGTCACGCTGGCCGCCACAATCTCATGATGATCCAACACATGTTGAAACTGAATCCTGATCAAACTTTCGCCGAAGCGATGACTAAAGCCATCGCTTGACTGCAAGAAAACGAGAAGAGAAATTTTGAGACGTCCCATTTACGCTCCCTAACTTCGCTGAAGTAATGAAAAAAGGCGGCCTTCTTCTCGGCTATGCTCGCGTCTCAAAGGCGGACGATCAAGACAACGCCGCCCAGGTGAAGGCGCTGCGCCTGGCCGGATGCAAACGGGTGTTTGAGGAGAAAGCGTCTGGTGGCCGCTGGGACCGACCGCAACTTCACAACGCCTTGGAGCAGCTCAGGGAAGGGGATGTATTGGTTGTCTGGAAACTCGACCGACTTTCCCGATCTCTAAAAGATCTCCTGCAAATCATGGAAAAGGTAAGCGATGCTGGCGCCGGCTTCCGAAGCATCACCGAGGCGGTTGATACCACGACCTCGGCAGGCCGCATGCTAATGCAAATGCTCGGGAGCTTCGCCGAGTTCGAGCGGTCGATGGTTCGCGAACGGACCCAAGCTGGCTTGGCGGCCGCTCGCGATCGCGGAGCTCGGCTTGGCCGGCCCGCTAAATTAAGCGCTCACCAGCAACAAGAAGTGATAAAAGCAGTTCGCGACGGATCCAAGACAGCGGCCGACGCTGCGCGGCTTTTCGGGCTGCATCGCTCAAACATCACGCGTTTGCTGGAACGCTCCGAAATGAACGCAGACCGCAATCAACCTAACCGTTCGTCGACGGGCTCCTGAGCCTCCGAGCGAGAATTTAAAAGGGGTTGACGTCTGGGGCGATGGCAAGCGGAAAGCCCCGGCTCAGGCGGAGCTTCGCCTTACCTGCCCCGTTGAAAAGCCTAAAATGTCATTTTCCATTTCCGGCTACATCCCGCCGGAAGCTTTGCACCATGAACTCGATGAGCTCTTCTAGTTTGATCTCGCTTAAACTCTTGTCCACCGTCACCTGACCATGCTGTATCACGTTGATGCGATCGCAGATTTCGAAGAGGTGGGTGTAGTTATGATCTATGACGATGATCGAGATGTTCGACTTATTGGACAGGCTCTTGATCAGGCCAATGATCAGGGACGTTTCCTTCGCGCCCATGGCCGCCAGCGGCTCGTCGAGCAGTAAGATCTTGATGTTATCCTGCCGGACCGCGCGAGCCACGGCAATGGCCTGCCGCTGGCCGCCGGACAGCTTGGCCACGGGTGTGTCTACAGAAGGAATGTCAACTCCGATGTCGTTTAGAAACTGGCTCGCGGCGGCGCGCATTGCTCGATTACTAAGAAACCGGAACCAGCCGCCGTGGGTTTGTTCGCGGTTGAGAAACAGATTGTGGTACACACTCAGCTCGTCGACGAGTGCCAGATCCTGGAACACAGTTTCGATGCCGTGCTCCCGGGCGTGCCGCACAGAACGGAACCTAACCTCCTCGCCGTTCAGATAGATGCGGCCACCGTCCGGCCTGTACAAGCCGGTCAAGATCTTGACCAGGGTGGATTTTCCGGCGCCATTGTCGCCGACCAGCCCGAGAATCTCGCCGGGTTGTAGATGCAAATCGACGCTCCTCAGCGCGACCACGGGACCAAAGCTCATTGAGACCTGTTCGGTTCGTAACACGTCCTGGACAGGGGCCTGTTCCTTGGTCCCGCCATTTGGCGTCATGAGCGCACCTTTCCCTTTCTGCGTCGCGTGAAGATCGAGAAGATCAAGCTGACGGCGTGTCCGAACGACCCGCGCCGCCCGCGCATGGAAGTCGCCCGCTCGATCTGGACATTGAGGATCATGGCAACCAGGATCGTCAGGCCGGTGACCAAGTCGAGTGCAAAGGAACTGGCGCCGAGGATGAGGAACCCGTCCTTGATCATACCCAGCACGCACGCCCCGATGCAGGCACCGATCATGGTGCCGCGTCCCCCGGTGAGTGCGGTGCCGCCAATGACAGCGGCGGTTACGCCGTAAAACGTGAAGGTTAGGCCATCGGTGGCGGGGTCGAGGCTGCCAAGGTGATAGCCGTCCAGGATGCCCATCACCCCGCCCAACAGTGTACACAGCACGAAGCACCAAATCTTGATTGAGTCGACCCTGATCCCCGACTCCTTGGCGGATTCCGTGTTCCCGCCAACGGCGACGATATGGAGGCCAAAGGCCGTCCCGCGCAGCATCACATGCAGCATTGCGGCGATGCCCAGCGCCCAAAGGACCTCGGACCAGGACCATCCGCCCAGGATGTTCACCAGCGCACCCGTGCCGATCGGATTGGTCGGCGCTCCGTTCGAATAGATAAGGATGATACCCCTGAGGGCGAAGGCCATTCCCAGGGTGGCGATGAAGGAGGGCACGCGTAGTTTGACGGTGACAAGGCCGTTGATCAACCCGAGCCCACAGCACACCAAGAGCGCGAGGAGGATGCTTGGCAACACGGGGACACCGGCATTATTCCAGTACGACACGAAAAAGGGCGATACGATGTACATCTGGCCCACTGATAGATCGATCTCGCCAAGGATCAGGACCGGCACCTCGGCGAGTGCAAAGATGGCAAAGGGTGCGACGAATTGGGACAGCACCAGCGCGTTGTCGAATGAGAAGAAGTTCGGGGATCCGATCGTGAAGAAAATCCCCAACACCAATGCGACCAGAACGCCGACCAGCTCGCTCAGGTGCCGGCCGATGAACCGTCGGATACCCGATTCGGGCATACGGCGGCTTATCTGGTGCGGCGCCAGGGTGTTCGAGCTCATTTCCTGGATACCCCGGTGCTCTAGGAGTTGCAGGAATTCAGGAGTTCAGGAGTTGCAGAACATCTGCAACGTGCCGCTCCAGACTTTCCCTAATTCATTCTGTAACTCCTCAAACTCTGGCAACTCCTGAACTCCTGATTTAGAACTTGTACAGGCCCTAATGAGCTGATTAAAAGCTGATCGACTTTGGCCTGGGGAACACGACCGGCGACGGGCTCGAACCTTCCCAGGTATCCTTGTTCTGCAGATAGGCATCAACAGTGTCTTTGGTCACATACTTGAAGCCGGTATTATAGTCAGTGGGCGTGATCAGTCCGCCCGAGATGTTGTAGAGAAAGAGCTGGTAGATTGACATGGAGCCTTGCAGGTAGGCCTGCTGGTCGACCGTGAAGGCCAGGTTCCCGGCGGCAATATTCTGCAACACAGGGAGTCCGACGTCAAAGGCGGAGCCGCCGATACCCTTGGACGCCAGGTTCAGCTTCTGGATTGTCTTGGCGACAGCGACGCCGTTGCTTCCACCGCTCGAAAACATGAATTTGACTTTGGGATGCCCTTGATACCAAGCCTCTATCGAGGCGAGGGCAGGCCCCTCGGTGGCGCCAACGCCGACCTGGACGAAATCAACGCCAGCCGGCTTTAGCACGCTCGCGGCGCCGTCCATGCGTGGCTGCTCGTTGAGCGAGCCCGGTACGCTGATCATGCCGCCGACCAAGTCCCCTTTCTGGACGTAGGTAAGAATGCGCTTGCCCACCGCCACTCCCGCCTGAAAGAGGTCCTGACCGATATAGGACAAGACGTGGCTGCCGGCGCCGGCCGGAGCTTGGGCATTGTAGGCGACAACAGGGATTCCCTTGCCCAGCGCCTCATCCGTCACGGTGTTGAAGGCTTTGGGGTCGACCACCGCGACGGCGATTCCGTCGACATTATTGGTGATCGCGACCCTGAAGGCATTGACCATCTCGGGGATAATATCGTTTTCGGAGCCGGTCCAGGTGTAGGAAGTACCCAGGAGCGCACACATGTCGCTCGCCCCGGCCCGGACGGCATTGAAGAAGACGTCGGCGGTCACGTGACAGACAAAGGCAAACTTGTAGGCCGGGTAGCTGGGCCACGGATTCTTGGTCTCGGTGGACGACGCTGCATCCGCAGTGTTAGCTAGAGAGCCGAGGAACGGGAGGCTGGCCGCCCCAATACCGGCATTGCGCAGGAAACGGCGCCTGGACACTGCGTACCTTTTTGGGTCGACGTCGGACTGTGTAGATTTCTTGGCCATGGTGGGTCTTTTCTCAAAGATTATGAAATGAGAGCTTATACAGTTTTTATCTCCCCAGCCGCGAGAACCGGCACGCACGCGCCGGGCGTCTGCCCCCAAGCTCTTGGCCGTTATATCTCGTTGCTGCAGCGGATGTCAATATTAGCAATATTGCTAAGTGAGCTAGCTCATTAGCTGAAGGTCGCTCAAGGCGCCGCGATCGATGTTTGACACCAGTGATGGAGGCATCTACAGGATCTTAATTTCACCTGGTCGATCGCCACTTAAGGAGCACAGAATGACCATCGACGGTTCCACACATCTTCTTGAACTTCTCGATATCCAATTTCCCATTATTCAGGCGCCGATGGCAGGCACTGCAACGCCTGCTCTGGCGGCGACCGTCTCCAACGCCGGAGGCCTGGGTTCATTAGGCGTAGGCGCCACGAACGCCGAGGGCGCGAGAAAGATGATCGCCGCGTTCCGGGCTCTCTCCTCGCGGTCTCTCAACGTCAACGTCTTCTGCCATCAACCGGCGAAGCTCGACGAGAGGGTGGAGAGCGCGTGGATCGAGCGGCTACGGCCGGAGTTCGCGCGATTTGGCGCAACGCCGCCAACCCACCTGACGGAAATTTACCGCAGCTTCGTTGAGGATGACGACACGCTCACCGTGCTTCTGCAGGAGAAACCCAAGGTCGTCAGCTTCCACTTCGGCCTCCCGTCGCTCGAGCGGGTGCGCGCGCTGCGGGATGCTGGGATCATCCTGTTTGCCTCAGCCACGAATCTCGAGGAGGCGCAAGCCGTCGCCGATGCCGGTGTTCACGCGGTAGTGGCCCAAGGTTATGAAGCTGGTGGCCACAGGGGCATGTTCGATAAAGATGCGCCCGATAGCTGTCTTGGGACGATCGCTCTCACCCGGCTTCTCGTGCGGCATCTCGATATTCCGGTGATCGCAGCCGGCGGCATCATGGACGGGGCTGGCATCGTCGCTGTCCTGCATCTCGGCGCTGCCGCCGCGCAACTCGGGACCGCTTTCGTCGGAAGCCCGGAGTCCGCGGCGGATGATGGATATCGCGCGGCGCTGGCCAGTGGCGCCGCGCACCACACGGTCATGACTACCGGTATCTCCGGTCGGCCTGCCCGCTGTCTGGCCAACCATTTCACCGCCTTGGTCGCAGGCGTGTCCGCCGGTGAGATTCCTGCTTATCCGGTGACCTATGACGCGGGCAAGGCCCTCAACGCCGCGGCGAAGGCCAAGGGTGAGCCCGGCTATGGCGCGCAATGGGCGGGACAGGGTGCGCCGCTGGCACGAGCGCTCCCTGCAGCCGAACTGATCGGCACCCTGGTCAAGGAGATGCAGGCGGCGTCGTAATCGCGGCACTATTCGTTCAGCCAGACTGCGAGATCTTTTGCCCAATAAGTGATAATCAGGTCGGCGCCGGCTCTCCGAAATCCGATCATCATTTCCAGCACGGCTCGTTTTTCTTCGATCCAACCCATTTTCGCGGCGGCTTTCACCATCGCGTATTCGCCACTGACGTTGTAGACCGCGGTGGGTAGCTTGAAACGCTCTTTCACGCGCCAGAGGATATCGAGATAGGGGAGGCCGGGTTTGACGATTAGCAGGTCCGCTCCTTCGTCGACGTCCAAGCTGACCTCGCGCAAGGCCTCCAACGCGTTCGCAGGATCCATTTGATAGGTGCGGCGATCCCCGAATAGTGGTGCGCTTTCGGCGGCATCTCTGAACGGTCCGTAAAAGGCGGAACAAAATTTCGAAGCGTAACTCATCAGAACGACATCGGTGCGGCCAAGGTCGTCCAGGGCGGTCCGGATCGCGCCGATGCGGCCATCCATCATGTCGCTGGGAGCTACGATATCGGCCCCCGCCGCCACGTGGCTGAGGGCGGTTTTTACCAGGAGCTCAACCGATGGATCGTTTAAGACCTGGTAGTTATTTCCTTGTTTGGCCACAACGCCGCAATGCCCGTGAGAGGTGTATTCACAAAGGCAGACGTCCGTGATTACGATCAGTTCCGGGGCGGCCTGTTTGATCGCCCGCACGGCCTGCTGGACGATTCCGTTCTCAGCGTAAGCCTGGGATGCGCGTTCATCTTTTTGCTCGGGTATTCCGAAGAGCAGAATGGCAGGAATGCCAAGGCGGTCGATGGATTGGCATTCATCTTTCAGGTCGGCCAAGGAAAGCTGCGCGACGCCTGGCATACTTGGAATATCGGATCGGGTGGTGACTTTTTCAGAAACAAAGAGGGGATAGATCAATTGATGCACGTCCAGATGCGTTTCTTGGACCAGTTGTCTCATTTTTTCCGTCGAGCGTAGCCGACGCGGGCGATGAGTGAGATGAAGCATGCTGGATGTTAGCGGAAGATCACGTAGGGGAGCAATGGAGCGATGGAGCGATGAGTGTTGGAGTAATGGAGTGTTGGAGTAATGGAGTATTCTTCATCGCCTGTACTCCAATACTCCAATCCGATACGCCGATGCATTTCTCCATCCGGTTTAGCGTGTAGGCAGCGTGGGGTTGCGCTATTCTTTCCGGTGCCTGCCAAACGCCATGCCAAAGTTCCTCCTGGTTAATCTAAACAATACGTCGACAAAGCTGGCCCTTGCGGATGACGAAAAGCTGCTGGCCAAAAAGGTGATCCCGACGAAGGCTTTATCGATCCCCGCAGTTAAACGGGCCATCCGGTCCTGGGGTTTTGACCACGCGATGGTTGGATCCGTGGTACCCAAGAAAACAGTTATTTTTCGCAATCTGCTTCGTGACCGGATGAAGGAAGTCACATCGGATCTGGATCTTGGGATTGGGATCGATTTCTCGGACCCTCGCGGAATCGGTGCGGATCGGCTGGCGAATGCGGTGGGGGTCTCCGCACGGTACGGGTCCCCGGCGATCGTGGTTGATTTCGGAACAGCGGTTACCTTTGATATCATTTCCGGGAAGGGCGTTTACGAAGGGGGAGTTATCGCGCCGGGACTAGGAGTGATGGTGGATTATATGTATCAACGCACGGCGTTATTGCCGAAGATCGACCTGGAGGAACCGGTCAGCGTGATCGGCAAAAGCACCAAAAATGCGATGCTGGCCGGCGCGGTGTACGGTTATCGGGGTCTGGTCCGGCAGATCGTGACCGAGATAGTTGCTAAATTGGACGGAAAAGTCAGGATCGTCGCCACAGGGAGTTACGCTGATCTGATAGCGGCAAAACTTCCAGAGTTGCAAATCGTCGATTTGGATCTCACTCTTGAAGGATTGCGAGTGATCGCACTAAGAAATTTTCAGTCATGAGTACCCCCACAGCAATTGGCTTTGATATGGGCGCCACGAGTACCAAAACTGGCGTCGTACGGGATGGCAAAATTCTCACCCGTGGCAATGTGATTGAGACCCGGCAGGATGGCGATACCGAAGCGTTGATCGATGCGTTCATCCAGGAGATTCTACGGTTGAAAGAATGGCATCCCGAAGCCGAAGCTGTCGGGTTTGGCGTGCCGGGAATTATTAATCCGGTGCAAGGCGTCGTGGTGAACCTGACAAATGTGAAAGGATGGAGCGACATCCCGCTGCGGTCGATCATCATGCAGCGAACCGACCTGGTGGGTAACCTGGAGAACGACGCGAAGGCCATGGCCTTCGCGGAATGGAAGCACGGGGCGGGTCAATCAGTCCCGAATGTGGTCTGTGTAACGCTCGGCACCGCGGTGGGCGGGGCTTTGATCTTGAACGGGAGATTGTACCGGGGTGCGACCTATGTAGCCGGAGAAATTGGTCAGACATCCATTGATTATCAGGGGGTTGATTTTGTCTATGGCAATAGAGGGGCCCTCGAAGCGTATGTTGGACACCGCCAAATTTCGACGCGGGCCCAGGAGATTTATAAGGAGGCCGGGAAAACTTTATCTCACGAGGACGCGCAATTGCATCTGTTATGCAAAGCGGCGGACCATGGAGATGAACTGGCGGATAAGGTCTGGCAGGAAATCGGACTCAAAATCGGTGTTGGGCTGACAAATGTGATTTGGCTGGTCAATCCTGACCGGATCGTGATCGGAGGCGGCGTTGCGCAAGCGGGTGAACGATTGTTCGGATACATCCGGCAAGCGATACGAACGCGCTGCGAAAAGACTTTCTGGGAAAAGCTCGACGTGGTTCCGGCAACACTGGGCAATGATGCGGGAATCATCGGAGCTGCGAGCCTCGCGCTGGAGTCAGAGTTTAGGCCGAAGTAGGGGAGGGGGTGTGGGGAAACGTATCGGCGTGGGGCGTATCGGCGTTGGGGCGTCGCTGGTCTATTGACGGTGGATGTCCTGGTTTTTCGAGCGCGAGGTGGACTGCCCGTCGTTCCTTAACTCAGAGCAGATCCTCGGTGACCACACTTCGTTGCTCTCGGGAGCCGAGGATCTTGGCCTGCTCAATGACGGCGTTCGGGTCCTCAATAAAACGGTATCCGTGGCAGCTCGGGCATGTGGCGACTCGTTTTGTTACGATGGAGTCGCACCCTTCGCAAACCTTATAAAGCTGCGGTTCCGCGGCAATTTTGGCCGCTTTCGCTGCTCGTTCGCTGAGAGACATACTCTATTTTCCTCTGGATTTGCCGAGTTGGACAGTAATTTCTGGAGGCTGTCTGCGAATTTAACGTTCGGCGTTCGGCGTTCCGGGGCGCGGCGCTGAACGCTGAACGTAGAGTCGAGGACGAGACCGAGAACGAGGACGAGCACGATTGAAGAGAGAGACTAAAGCTCGAGGTGCCGGCGAGGGACTAGATAATTCTGCACGTAATCGGTGACTGCTTGCTCGAGAGTGAAGCGCGGACCCTGATAACCAGTGGCTTTTATTTTCTCGATGTTGGCGTGGGTGAAGTACTGGTACTTTTCGCGGATAACTTGCGGCATTTCGATAAACTCGATCTGAGCGGGCCGGGAAAGAGCCGCAAACACGGCGTTGGCGAGATCGACCCAGGTTCGCGCTGTTCCCGAACCAACGTTAAAAAGACCGTTTGCTGTTCGCGTCACCGCCAAATGAATGGTCATGTCGACGGCATCCTTCACATATAAAAAATCCCGTTGCTGTTCGCCGTCTTTGAACATCGGCTTGTAACTCTTGAAGAGCTGAATCCTGCCGGTTTCGAGGACCTGGTCGTAGGCTTTATTGACGAGACTTCGCATATCCCCTTTGTGCCACTCATTCGGCCCGTAGACGTTAAAATACTTCAGGCCAACGATTTTGGAGAAGAGCGATCGCTGTTTTGCGTGGCGGTCGAAAATTTGTTTGGAATAGCCGTAGGCATTGAGTGGACGGAGCGATTCGATATGTTCCTCGTCATCTTCCATGCCGTTGGCTCCGTCGCCGTAGGTTGCGGCGGAGGACGCGTAGACGAATCGGGCGTTGCGTTGCAAAGCCCAATCGCACAAGTTCCGGGTATAGCGGTAGTTGTTCTCCATCAGATAACCGGCATCCAGTTCGGTGGTGGCCGAGCAAGCTCCGAGATGAAAGACCCACTGAACCTCCTTGAGCACCGGACTGCCGGCCTCGACATACCCGTTGAGCTCAGCCGAGGAGATGTAATCGTCGAAAGCGAGCGGAGCAAGATTTCGCCACTTCTCATCTTCTCCGAGCTGATCGCAGACCAGGATATCGTTGAGACCGATCCGATTGAGGCCCCAGATGAGGGCGCTCCCGATGAAACCGGCTCCCCCTGTCACCAGGATCTTGCCTTTTTCTAATTCATTCACGATTTGAAATCTCAGGCCGATCGACGTTGATTGCGCAATAACAAAAGTCTCTGAATGCTTTTAGGTCAGCGAAAAATTCTTGGATTGCTGGTGGTTTTTTTGTGCGGACTACTTGCCGGGAGCGCATTGATCATTTTCTTCCAGGCTAGACCGCAGCCGGAACCAGACACTTCCAGGCTGAAAGATTTATTGCACAGCGCGGCCCAAAAAGCGATCGGGTTACCGCCGCTTGCGGACGCAGAAGTGGAGCTGACAATCGAGCGAGCAAAGCTGGATGAAGAGATCGAAAGAATCAAAACTTTGGCGGCCAGATTCGGTGGAACAGCCGTTCAAGGGGTTGGGGATCCGGCTGGAACAGACGTGCTTGCCGAAATCTCGCCGGAATTTACGGGTCAATTCCTGGAGGCCTTAAGACATCCTGAGAAACAGCCGGTGGCAGACCTTCGACCCGGAGACAATCAAACCGCTTTCGTCCAGGTGCGGTTGAAGTTCCCAACTTAGCAGGCCTGCGAATTGTGCGCATTATTCTCGTCACTTTCGCGCTTCGGCAAGAGGGTGCGTCATTTGAGAGGCGGCTTCTTCAACGCGTTACTAAATTCGGGTCAGTCTTTGGACGTCTCGATTCCCAGGAGGTTGCTGTTTCCTGGCTCGGAATCGGTGCTCGGAATGAAGAGCGATTCAAGAGCATCCTGACCGGTTTCCGCCCCGAGTTAGTGATTAATTCAGGTTTCGCGGGTGCCGTTCGAACCCTTCTTGAGCCCGGTGACTTTGTCCTTGCAGAGAATTACAGTTCAGCTGAGCTGGTGAAACGACTGGATGAGCGATGTTCTTTTGCAGCGAGAGGCCGGTTTGCTTGCGTCGATACGGTCGCCGATTCCGCAGCCAAAATGCGGTTCAATGCGGAAGGAAGTATTCTCGCGGTTGAAATGGAGTCAGCACCGGTGGCTGAAGTTTGCCGGAAACTTTCCGTGCCGCTGCTGAGCGCGAAGATGATCTCCGACCGGCACGACGAAGAAATTCCCAGAGTTTTTCTCGGCAAAGGGATCCGGCAGAAGAGAGACCTTTTGGAGGCGATCGCGTTTGCCGGCCGAATGGTCATGTTGCGTCGCAATCTAGCCGATCGAGTGGTGGAACTGGTTCGGGCGCTTTCTTTGAACGGGGAAGAGAGTTCCGCCTGAGCCGCGGTTTCGTGGCTTCAATAGACTTTCTCTTTTTCCGGGTCTCGTCTTTTAGGTGCGAGGTATTCGTAGTTGTCGGAGAGCTTGTACATTGTTTGACGGAGAATGCCGACGATTCTCGGACTCATGGCATCAAACCATTGAGAAGCGTTGAAAAACAGAGTGGCGGCGCTGATCACCCGGCTCAGAGTCAGGATTCCGACGATCGCATTCAGCCAGCCGACAATCGAGGGTAAATCTGGTGCAAAGGAAGCCGGGAGGACAGCTGTGTTGAACCAGGCGAGCGCACTGAGAATACCGAAGAAAAGGAAAGTTCGCCGGAGTCGAGCTTTTTGCGTGATCCAATAAAATCGTTCCGGGGGAATGGGATCACGTTTCGAAGACATTCCGGATAGCTTCCAGGTTCGGCGCAGGCGGGAGTAGTCCCGAATGCTGAAGACAGGGCAAAGTACCGCCGCCGCGACCAGCGCAGGGAAAAAGGGTTGACTGCTCAACGATTCGAGAAACGTCAGGCAAAGCCAGCCTACCAAGCCGAAGATGACCAGCACTTCGACCATATCGGCGACTGTAAGCCAGTGTCAGTGTCAGTGCCAGTGTCAGGTGGAGAAAGTTGTCAGTTGCCAGTGCCAGTGGTTGCCGTGGCGCCGGATGTGCCACGGTCCAATGGAAAGATGCTAAAGACCCCGTGGTTACCGAATCTTCTGGCGCCCGCCGGCAACTGACAACTCTCTTGAGCTCCACTGGCAACTGACACTGGCCACTGACAACTCCTCCTAATGCGCCGGCGCGGAGAGAAACTCTTTCATCTCGTCTTTGGTTCCTTTGAATGCGACCAGAAAACAGGTTTTATCGATTCCAGTGACACCGCCAACCCATTTCTCATCTTCGATGATTTCCCATTTTCCTTTTCGAATTTTGATTCCGAGGTCGCGTGACGGAAACATGTAGAGCAGGACTTCTTTGTCGGTGACGGCCATAATTTGCGCCACGGTGGCCCCGTCGAACTTGAACACGCGGCAACCGACGGTTTTGATATTGGCAAACTGTTTGGGAACGGCATAATGCTCCAGGCCGTGTTTCAAAAAGAACCAGTCCTGAAGATTGCTGGCGTTTGTTTCCACCGGTTCAAATTCGTCTCCAGTCAGATTATTAGCCGACTCCAGTAGATCACTGATCCGGTCGGCGCCTTCGAACGAATTCAGCCGATCGGAGATTAAAAAGACGACCATGCAGACCGTGGCAATCAGCCCGACACCAACCGCGAACAGGATGGTCCGTGGGCGCGCTCGTTTGGTTGGTTCTTCTTCGTCCTCTTGCTCGACCTCCTCATCTTTCGCTTGAGCCTCGGCCAGCCTTTGCAGTGCTTCTCGGCCAATTTCATCCGATTTGGATGTTCCGACCTTCGCGCTGTGGTTCGGTCGAGTTAAAAGAGACTCAAACGCATCGGCCTTGGAATCCATCAGTTTCAAGGAGGAGAGCTCTCGCGCGACTTTATCGTCAAAGTCGATCTGCCTCTGAAGGGCATCGGAAGAATCATTCTCAGCGCGTGCTTGGGATGCGAGAGTTGCAAGTTCCGGTGTTTTTTCGTAAGCGGGTCTCAGGAGAGGAAAAAGCGATTGGCCCATACTATTTTCCCTGATTTTCCAGCGTTTTCCGTGCGGTGCCAATGATGCGGGCCAACTCCCCGATATCGAGCCCAAGGACCTCAGACAAAACGTGCGGGCTGAGTACTTCGAGATAAAACAAAGTAATTGCTGAACGCTCCGGCTCAGCCAGTTGATGAAGTGCGAGCGGCCAGCCTGCCAAATCCGTTTCCGATGGATCGAAGGCGGTGCCAGGTATTTTCAATGCGGTCTGATAAAACTTCACGAAATCCGTTCGGTTCTGATGGCTGTCGCTGTTTTGGAGCGATTCAGTCAAAGTCTTGCGCAGAGCATTCTCGGCCTGGAGCCGCTGTCCTGTGCGAATCAGCAGGAGCCGATATAAGGCCTGAATATGGTCGGTAGGTGAAACGGAGTTCAATTCCGTCATGCTATCTTGGGTTTCCGAACGGCTCAAGAGAACAGTGTTTAGTCCGGGATTGGGCGGCTGCGTACCTGAAAGGCCCGCAGTGAACACCAGGGCATCCCGTGCGAGAAACACGTGAAAAAGGAGAAGGCATCGCACAGAGGTCACAGAGGCCACGGAGGGGGATTGGGATGGCCGCGGTCCATGAGAGGCCTGCGGTGAATACCAGCGTCTAGTGCGAGAAACACGTGAAAAAGAAGAAGGCATCGCAGCTGCTGACACTGACACTGGCACAGACACTGCCCTTGAACTGGCATGGTGGACATGTCACACTGGCGTGTTTTGATGGCGTTGAAGAATATCTTGTTTGTTTGCACTGGAAACGTTTGCCGAAGTCCTATGGCGGAGGGTTTGTTCCGACATATGGTGGCGAATCGGCCAGATATCAGGGTCCGATCTGCCGGGGTCAGCGCCTTTCCTGGTCAACCGCCAAGCCCTCATGCGGTTGAGGTTCTCGCGGAACTTCGCGTCGACATCTCGAAGCTGCGAAGTTTGCCGCTTTCCGAAGAGATGGTTCGCGGGGCATCATGCATCATCGCGATGACACGAAGCCATATGGAATCGATCCATTACCTTTTTCCGGAAGCGGCCGAAAAGACGTTTCTGCTGCGTGAATTCGAAGATTATGCCCCTTCTTTGGATGTCTCAGATCCCATCGGATTGGGCCGTGAAGCCTACGAAGTGACCCGTGATATCATCCGGCGGGCGCTGCCGGGGATTTTAAAATTCATCGACAGCGGCGCCCTCGACGGCAAATTAAACACCGAACCATCCGCGATGACTCAGCCTGGAAACCTCAGCTTAGAACAAGTCGATCCCGCAATCTTTCAAGCCATTCAAAGCGAACGGAAACGGCAGCTTGAAAACATCGAACTAATCGCTTCCGAGAATTTTACCAGCAGAGCGGTCATGGAGGCGCAAGGGTCGGTGCTGACGAACAAGTACGCTGAAGGCTATCCAGGGCGCCGCTGGTATGGAGGTTGCGAATTCGTCGATACCGCGGAACAACTGGCGATTGATCGCACCAAGCAGCTTTTTGGAGCGGAACACGCGAACGTCCAACCGCACAGCGGTAGCCAGGCGAACATGGCCGTTTACTTCAGTGTGCTGCAACCTGGGGATCGCATTCTGACGATGGATCTGTCGCACGGTGGTCATTTGACCCATGGGAACAAAGCCAATTTCTCAGGTCGATTTTACGAGGTGACCCATTACGGTGTGAACCGGGAGACGGAGCGAATTGACTATGATCTTCTCGCGGCCATGGCGGAAACGCATCGTCCCAGGATGATCACCGCCGGGGCCTCC
>DATHPI010000112.1:0-7079 GCA_035484035.1 Chthoniobacterales bacterium | reverse complement strand
CAAAGGGGTCGGGGCCCTCAGTCAGATGCAACTCCAAAGCGAGGTCCTGGATTGGTCGCTTTATGGCAACCGTCGCAAGATCGCTTGCCTGGCCGGGATGGTCCCCAGCGAATGGAGTACCGGAGACAAAGAACGGCGTGGCTCCATTACTAAAGTGGGAGTGCCGGCGATCCGGCGGATCATCGTGGAGATGGTCTGGAGGATGGTCTTGTTCCAGCCCCAGTATAAACCGGTCCAAAAATGGCAGGAAGTCTTGAAAGGCAACAATCCGGCCCTCAAGAAAAAAGCGGTGGTGGCCATCGGCCGGCAGCTGATGGTCGATCTGTGGCGGCTCCAGACTGGAAGGGTCACCGCCCAAGAACTCAACCTGGTGATGGTCGATGCTTGAGGAAATTTTAAAGTGTGGCTGAGAGTTCGTTTCAACTTGGGGCTCTGCCCCAAACCCCGTGTTTGGGGGGAACTATTTAATCGTTTGAGGAAAAAAAAGATTTAAGAACTTGCTTCGACTTTGGAGCGGCGCACGCCCGTGTTCGCCCTTGGGTGAAAAACCCGTTGGTAGGTTGGGTGTGCTCGTTCCTCTTGGACCCGATGCGTATATTGCATCATGCGCTGTCAAAATCGACATGCGCCGATAGGAGGCTGCCTTGTCCACCCGCAAACCGGACAATGAGCGCCAAGAGGAGACGCGGCTCAAAGTGATTCATCTGCCTGAACTTCAATCCTAAAAAGTGGCAACTTCGTTGCTCTAAAAGAATGAAAAAGACCTAACACGCTTTTCGGTAGCTTGACACACACCATAGGAGGGCGAAGCTCCGCCTGAGCCGGGGCTTCCCGCGTTGCCTCGCCCATGACGTCACCCCCTGGGGAGGAACGTGTCGGCGGGTCGGCGTGTGGGCGTTCACCCAAAAGCCGTGTCCCGGGTAGGTGAATAGACAGGGGTCACATCACAAGGCAGGATCACATGGAAAGCCTCGGTTCGGACGGAGCCTCACCCTACCAAACCGACAGGACCTGGCGCGCCGAAGGCCCAACGCCGACACGCCCCTCGCCGAGACGCCGACACGTTTCCCCTGGAGCCTCACCCTACCAACACGCTCTACGCCTTGTTCTTGTTATAGACGTCGAAGATCACGGCGGCTAACAAAACTAACCCCTTGACCACCTGCTGCCAGTCGATGCCCACGCCCATAATCGACATGCCGTTGTTCATCACTCCCATGATGAAAGCGCCGATCACCGCTCCCATCACTTTCCCGACGCCGCCTGAGGCGGAGGCGCCTCCAATGAAAACGGCCGCAATCACGTCAAGTTCGAAACCGACCCCGGCTTTGGGAGTTGCCGTATTGAGACGGGCGGTGAAAACCAACCCTGCCAAAGCGGCCAAGGCACCCATCGTCACGAAGGTGCCAAAAGCTAACCTTTCCGTCTTGATTCCGGAAAGTTTGGCTGCCTTTGCATTGCCGCCCAAGGCATAAATGCGCCGCCCGACCGTGGTCCGCGTCGTAATGAAAGCAAAGAGGGCAATCAATACGCCCATGATAATCAGAACGTTCGGCAAACCTTTGTAGGAGGCCAGTTGAAAGCTTAGGTAAAGGACCAGCCCTGATATAATGACGTTCTCCAAGACAAAAAGAGCAAAAGACCCGCCCCGGAAGCCATGCTTTTCACGGTTCAACCGTCTGCGGAGACTGCTATAAAACATCCCGACCGCAACGAGCCCGCCGATCACCATGGAACTCACGCGAAAACCTGTCTCGCCGGGGATATCGGGAATAAAACCCGAGCTCAATTGTTGAAATGGAACCACGAACGGTCCGATCGAATTACCCCCGAGCAAAGCCAGGGTGAGTCCTCTGAAAACCAACATTCCGGCCAAAGTCACGATGAAAGAGGGTATTTTGTGATAGGCGATCCAGTATCCTTGGCCGGCGCCAATCAAGCCGCCAGCTACCAGGCAGAGAAACATGGCGATTCGAAAATCCATGCCCATTCGCACCATCATTACCGAAGCCAAAGCGCCGATAAAGCCGGCCACAGAACCCACCGAGAGGTCAATATGCCCAGCGACAATGACCAGCAGCATCCCCAGCGCCATGATAATCACATAGCTGTTTTGAAGAACCAGGTTGGTCAGGTTGAGCGGCTTGAACAACGTGCCTTGGGTCATGAACTGGAAAAAGACCATGATCACGACCAACGCAATCATCAGACCATATTCGCGGAAATTGCCCTGACCGCTGCTTTTGACCGTCTTGGTTTCCGGTTTCGCTAAAACTGCTGCTTGAGTGCTCATTCCGCCTTAATGTCAGCGCGCAGTATAGCGCGCATAATTTTCTCTTGAGAAGCATCTTTTGCCAGCATTTCGCTGACGAACTTCCCGTCGTTCATCACATAAATTCGATCACAGATCCCGAGTAATTCCGGCATCTCCGAAGAGATAACGATGACCCCTTTTCCCTCGCTGGCCAATTTGCCGATAATCACGTAGATCTCGTATTTGGCGCCGACATCAATCCCGCGTGTCGGTTCGTCCAGGATCAATATTTCAGGATCAGCGAACAACCATTTGCTAAGGACGACCTTTTGCTGGTTCCCGCCGCTGAGATTGCCCGTGATCTGGTAGACATTGGAAGATCGGATATTTGTCTTATTCCGATAGTCGTTGGCTACCCCCAGTTCTTTCATATCGTCGATCACGCCGACCTTGGAAACACCCTCGAGATTGACGATGGTGATGTTGTGCTTGATGTGGTCGATCAAGTTCAAGCCGTACGTTTTGCGGTCTTCTGTCACATAAGCAATGCCGTGCTCAACCGCCTTGCCGATGGTGCTGACATCGATCTTCTTGCCGTGCAGAAACACTTCACCACTGATCCGGCGTCCGTAGGATCTGCCGAACACACTCATCGCGAACTCGGTCCGGCCGGAGCCCATCAATCCAGCGATCCCGACGATCTCCCCCTTCTTCACCTGCAGGTTGACGCCCTTGATCATTAGCCGATCGGCATGAATGGGGTGATGGACCACCCAATTTTTCACTTCGAAAATCGGCTCTCCGATATTCGGCGTTCGCTTGGGGAAACGGTCAACTAACTCGCGTCCGACCATGCTGGTGATAATCCGGGCTTCGCTGATCTCGTGGGTGTCCAGAGTTTCGATGGTCGCTCCATCGCGCAGGATGGTAATCTGATCCGCCACCTTTTTAACTTCGTTCAGCTTATGGGAAATCAGGATCGAGGTGATCCCATGCTGCTTAAATTCAAGTAAGAGTGCGAGCAAGGCGTCGCTATCATTTTCGTTCAGGCTGGCCGTCGGTTCGTCGAGAATCAGCAGCTTAACTTCTTTCGAGAGCGCCTTGGCAATCTCCACCAATTGCTGTTTCCCAACTCCCAGGTTGGTGATCAGGGTTTCCGGATTTTCATTTAACCCCACCTTTTGGAGAAGCCCATGGGTGCGCTTTTCCGCTGCATCCCAGTCAATGACCCCGTTTTTGGCTTGTTCGTTGCCGAGGAAAATATTCTCGGTAATGGATAAAAGAGGAACCAGTGCAAGTTCCTGGTGAATAATGATAATTCCTAACTTCTCACTGTCCGAGATGCCTCGGAGATGGCGTTCCTGACCCTGATAATGAATTTCCCCTGAATAGGTGCCGTGAGGATAAACCCCGCTCAGCACCTTCATCAGAGTCGATTTGCCGGCTCCATTTTCGCCCACCAACGCATGAATATCGCCCTGGCGAACTGAAAGGTTGACGTTGTCCAGCGCTTTAACGCCCGGAAACGTCTTCGTGATCCCGCGCATTTCCAGGATGTTCATTTGCGTTCAGGGTTCGGGGTCAGGGGAAACGTATCGGCGGGTCGGCGAGGGGCGTGTCGGCGTGGCCTCCGGCCTTCTTCAATCGTTCTCGTGCTCGTGCTCGTTTTTCCGTTCGGCGTTCGGCGTTCAGCGTTTAACGTTCTTCGATCGTGTGCTCGTCCTCGTCCTCGTCGTCGTGCTCCAGTTGGCCGGCTTTTGGTCTATGTCGCGCCTGACAAACGCTGAACGCTACTCTGAACTCTGAACGCCGAACGTTGAACGCCGGCGTGAGCCGGCGTTCTAAGCTCGATTTACTTCAGTTGATCAGCCTTGTAATAACCGCCGTCGACCAGGACCGTTTTATAGTTGGAAATGTCGACCGGTACGGGAACCAATAGGAAGGAGGGCACCACCTTCACTCCGTTGTTGTAAGTTTTGGTGTCATTGATTTCCGGCTTACTCCCGGCTTCCAGAGCATCCACCATGCTGGCCGCGACCTTGGCCAATTCACGGGTATCCTTGTAAATGGAGGAGCGCTGTTCGTGGGCGATGATCGATTTGATCGATTGCACTTCGCAGTCCTGTCCGGTCACCACCGGCATCGGTAGATCCTTGGTTCCGTAACCAACGCCTTTGAGGGAGGAGAGGATGCCGATGCTTAAGCCGTCGTAAGGAGAGAGTACCGCGTCCACGCGCTTGTCGGTGTAGTGGGCCGAAAGTAGGTTATCCATCCGAGCCTGGGCCACCGCACCATCCCAACGCAGCGTTCCCACCGTTTTCATTCCGGTTTGTCCGCTTTGGACCTTCAATTTACCGCTGTCAATGTACGGTTGCAGAACCGACATGGCGCCGTCATAGAAGAAAAAGGCGTTGTTGTCGTCGGGCGAACCGCCGAACAGTTCGATATTGAATGGGCCCTTGCCCTCTTTGAGGCCAAGTTCTTTCTCGATTGATTGGGCTTGCAACACGCCGACCTTGAAATTGTCAAAAGTCGCGTAGTAATCGACGTTCGGTGAGCCGCGGATCAAACGATCGTAAGCAATGACTTTGATGCCTGAGTTGGCCGCCTTTTGCAGGGCGTCCGAAAGAGTCGTTCCGTCGATCGCAGCGATCACTAGAACCTTGACCCCTTTGGTGATCATATTCTCGATCTGCGCTAACTGATTGGGAATGTCATCCTCAGCATATTGCAGATCGGTTTTATACCCTTTGGCCTGCAGGGTTTTCACAATATTGTCACCGTCAGCGATCCAACGAGCGGACGATTTTGTCGGCATAGAAATGCCAATCGTCCCTTTGTCGTCAGCAAAAGCCTGCGGGGAAAGCGACATTAGGCCGAGGGCCAATGTCATGAGTCCGTACTTGAATGATTTCATTTTTATTTGGGGGTCATAAACGGCGTGCGGGGCAAACCCGTGACCGCTCACGGGATCTTCGCAGGTTGAGTCTTCTCTGCAAGGGAAACTTCTCTGGAAGATGGTCGCATTGCGTCTAGTTAAGATTTCCGTGTTTAGCGTCGGTCATACGGCCAAAAGAGTTTGGATCTTTCCAATCCGTGGCCCGAAGTGGCCAAGAAAACATAGCCCAGGGTTTACCCTGGGTAATTCCCCACCCGAATTAGCCCTGAAGGGGCCCCATGTGCGGCGAGGATCGGCTGCAAACCTTTGAACCGGATCGCGCGCCATTACTAGCCCCTTCAGGGAAACGTTTATTTTAGCTAACCCAGGGTAAATCCCGGGTAAACCCTGGGCTAAGCTTTCTTGCCCTTCGGGGCGAGCCCTCGGGCCGTATGACCGGCTAAACACCTCCGAAACCCTGGGCTAAGTCCTCCAACGCCTTCGGTGCATAGCGCGCCGTCTTCGGGAACCACTTCCTAAACTTCCGGTAATTCTGTGAGCGCTCACAACAATAGCGTGGTTAATTAAACATCGGACGCGCTAGGAACCCTTCGACCCGCTTTACATTCCACCCGAAAGGTCTATTCACCTAAAGCCATGAGCTCCATCCCCAGGAAGCGCAATAAGAATCTGACCATCTATGATATCGCGGTCCGGACCGGTGTTTCTTATCAAACCGTTTCCCGGGTCCTGAACGGGATGCCGCACGTCTCACCGGCCACCCGGGAAAAAGTTCAAGCGGTCATCCAGGAGGTTGGGTTCCGACCGAACATGACGGCCCGGCAACTCGCTGGTCAGCGCTCAACCACTG
This sequence comes from Chthoniobacterales bacterium, assembly GCA_035484035.1. Lineage (GTDB taxonomy): Bacteria > Verrucomicrobiota > Verrucomicrobiia > Chthoniobacterales > JAFAMB01 > JAFAMB01. Next base: position 1,076 of record DATHPI010000112.1, on the reverse strand, counting down.
TTGGGCTGGTGACCTTTGCCACCAGCTTTTACGGACCCGCCCAGGTCCTCGCCAACTGCGAGCAAGCCAGCAAAGAGATGGGCTTAAGCTTCATGTTTAGCGGCATCATTGACCAAAGTTCGCCCGAGATCAGGCGCGCCGTAAACGAACTTTGTGCTTACCAGGTCTGCGGGATTCTGCTTTACCTCCCTCTGCGGATCGATCTACGCGATCTGCAAGACGTCAGCCGCAATGTGCCAATCGTTGCCGTGGATTCCAATCTGGGATGCAAATGCCCTGCTATTCACATCAATCAAGAACTCGGGTCTCGCATCGCGACGCAACATTTGATCCGCCTCGGTCACAAAAAAATTGCCTATTTGCAAGGACCGCTGTTCTGGCGGGCGGCGGGACTCCGTTTCAAGGGTTGGCTGAAAGAATTGAAAGAGGCCGGTCTTCATCCGGGGCCGGTGATCGCCGGAAATTGGACCGCTGAATCGGGTTTCGAAGCCGCGCAGCAACTTATCGCTCAACATTGGGGGCAATATACCGCCTTGGTGGTGGCCAATGACCAGATGGCCTTGGGGGCGATCCGCGCTTTCGAAGAGAGCGGCATTCAGATTCCCGGGACCATTTCGGTAGTCGGGTTTGATGACATCCCGGAAGCCGCCTTTTTCCGGCCGCCACTTTCGACCGTCAAACAGGATTTTGCCACTCTTGCCAAGTCGAGCGTGGAATGTCTGATGAGCCAACTGAACCATCATGAGACAGGCCGTCTGCGGACCATCCAGCCCACGCTCGTCGGCCGCGAGAGCACGGCACGGCTGGGGGGAAGGGGGAAACGTATCGGCGGGTCGGCGAGGGGCGGGTCGGCGTAGGGCGTGTCGGCGTTCTGGTAGGGTGAGGCTCCGTCCGAACCGGGGCTTCCGAAGTGGCCCTGCCCTATGATGTCAACCCCCATCAATCAGTCGCTTGGCTTGATGTAATAACAATATTTTCACGTGTTTGCTACATAACGCGGTAAGCCCTGGTTAGCACGGAGCCTCGCCCTACCAAAACGCCCCCACGCCCCTCGCCGACCCGCCGACCCGTTTCTC
>DATHPI010000111.1:0-6171 GCA_035484035.1 Chthoniobacterales bacterium | reverse complement strand
AAGGTTCTATTAGCCAAATGGCTGCAGACAAAGCCCCGCTTGATACTGTTGCATGAGCCAACCCAGGGAGTAGATGTGGGTGCTCGCCAGCAGATCTATCAAATCTTAAAAGAACAAGCTGCCACCGGAACGATGATTATTTGCGCGAGTTCCGATTATGAGGAGTTGGCGACCCTTTGCAGCCGAGTCCTGATCTTCAGTCGTGGCAGCATCGTGGCAGAATTAGTCGGAACGCAACTGACCAAAAATGTGATCGCTCAACGTTGTCAGGTGGGATAAGCGGGAGAATTACATCACCAGAATACCGGAGCCGCTCCTGCCTATGACACGAAACAATCAAGCACTTGCCAAGCTCAGCGGGCAGGCTGAAAAGTATGGGTTAATAGGCGCGTTTGTTATTCTGCTGCTGGTGTTTAATGCAGCTTCTCCTGGGCGCTTTCTGACCTGGTCCAATGTTTCAGCAGTGCTTGGGTCGCAGGCCGTGCTGGTGGTCTTGACCCTGTCGCTGGTCATCACTCTGGCGACGGACATGTATGATCTGTCGGCGGCCAGCGTACTCGTTTTCTGCAATATGCTGATAGCGGTGCTGAATGTTAACCTTGGTGTTCCGATCGGGTGGGCCTTGTTGGCGGCACTTGGGGCCGGAATTGCCGTGGGCTGCGTGAACAGTTTTTTCATCATCAAAATTGGACTCAATTCGCTCATCGTCACGTTGGGAGTAGGAACGATCCTCAACGGACTGACACTTTGGATCAGCGATTCTCAGACCATTAGCGGAGTTTCGGACCAGTTAGTGCATCTGGTGGCGGTTTACCGATTGTTCGGAATCCCGTTCGAATTTTACTACGGACTCATCACCTGCATTGCCCTCTGGTATGTGATGGATTTCACGGCTATCGGGCGCCGGCTTTTATTTGTGGGGCGGTCACCGCAGGTCGCCCGACTCACTGGAATCAAAGTGGAAAAGGTGCAACGAAACGCGCTCATTTCAGCTGGGGTGTTGAATGCCTTTGCTGGAATTCTCTACTCGGGGACCACTGGGGCAGCCGACCCAGGTTCTGGACTCACCTATTTACTGCCTGGAATGGCTGCCGCGTTCTTCGGTTCGACCAGTATCGTGCCGGGGCAATTCAATCCTTGGGGATCGATTATTGCCGTCTATTTTCTGGCATTCGGAATCAGCGGAGTGACGATTCAGGGAGTGCAAACGTTCGTGCAGAACCTCTTTTACGGCGGTGCACTAGTGATTGCCGTGACGCTTTCCCAGCTGGTGAAAAAAAGTCGGTAAGTTTCTTAGGATAACCGTATTTACGAGGAAATGAATGAAGCTTTCGGCAAAACTCCCCCCGCAGGTGGTAGCAGAAAACATGGCGGAGCTGCAACCGCCTTATGCGCCACAGGAAGCCACCGTCGAGGCGTCTCGATGCCTGTTTTGTTTTGATGCTCCCTGTATCATGGCTTGCCCGACCGGAATCGATATCCCTTCGTTCATCAAGAAAATCGAAACCGAAAACATCATCGGTGCAGCGCGGACGATCCTCTCTGCGAATGTCCTTGGAGCCAGTTGTGCTCGCGTTTGCCCAACGGAGGTTTTGTGTGAAGGAGCCTGTGTGATGGTCGATCGGCAGCGGGACCCGATCAAGATTGGGCGCCTCCAGCGGTTTGCGACGGACTACGTTTACGAACGCGGGCTCGACGTGTTGAAATCCCCGGCCAAAAAATCCGGGAAACGGATCGCGGTAATTGGGGCCGGACCGGCCGGCGTTGGATGCGCGGCAGAACTAGCCCAACTCGGCCACAGCGTGGTGATTTTTGAAAGAAAGCCGTTGCCCGGGGGCCTGAACACCTACGGCATCGCCTATTACAAGATGAAGCCAGAGATCAGTCTCGCGGAAATGGCGATGGTCGAGCGATTGGGCGTCGAAATCCGATGCGGCGTTGAAGTGGGGCGCCACATTTCTGCGGCCCACCTGCAACAGGAGTTTGACGCCATTTTCATCGGAATCGGCCTCGGCGAAGGGCATGCTCTTGGAATTTCTGGAGAAGACCTGCAAGGGGTAGACGATGCTCTGGATTTCATTGAAGAAATTCACTCCCAGCCCCTCCACAAAGTCGCGGTTGGCAATTCCGTGATCGTGATCGGATGCGGCAACACCGCCATCGACGCGGTGACTCAGGCCAAACGATTGGGTGCCCAGAAAGGCCTGGTAGCTTATCGGCGGTCTGAGGTCGAAATGTCGGCCTACCATTTTGAATACGAATTGGCTCAGCGGGACGGAGCGACATTCTATTTCAACGTCCTCCCGATCGAACTGTTGGGGGATGAAGCCGGTCAGGTTTGCGCCGTCAAACTTGTCCGGACGGAGACGAGCAAGAATGGGCAGTTGACGTTGATTCCGGGATCCGAATTTACCGAACCTGCAGACATGGTCTTGAAAGCGGTCGGCCAATCCAAGCAGTCGACATGGCTCATCCAGAATTTTCCGGCACTTCGCTTGAATAAACGTGGCGTAGTCGAACACAACCCGGCGACAGGTCAAACCTCCGTGCCACACTTGTTTGCGGGCGGTGACTGCGCGAACGGAGGCAGGGAAGTGGTCAATGCCGTCGGTGAAGGAAAAAAAGCCGCTCACGGGATCCACTCTTTTCTCGGACAGTCGGATATCCCGACTCCGCGACAACCATCACGTCTTGGGGTCGACGGCGATCCCGGTGGTTCCGGTTTGGAGACCCCGATTCGCGTTCACGAGCTCGAGAAAATCTATTTCAGTGAGGCGGAAAACCATGGCTGATCTTTCCATCGACTTCGCAGGGATCCGGTCCCCCAATCCGTTTTGGATTGCCTCTGGTCCTCCCTCCAATACAGCCCATCAAGCCCATCGTGCCTTTGAAGCCGGCTGGGGCGGGTTGATCTGGAAAACGATTGGCGAACCGATCGTGAATGTCTCCTCCCGTTATTCGGGGATCGATATTGGTGGAACGCGGATGGCGGGTTTTAACAATATTGAACTGATTAGCGACCGTTCTCCGGAGACTAATTTTCGTGAACTGGCGGAGATAAAGAAATTCTGGCCTGACCGAGCTGTCATTGCTTCGCTGATGGTCGAGACCCGCGCAGACTGGCATCATTTCGTCAAACAAAGCGAAGACGCAGGAGTAGATGGAATAGAACTGAATTTTGGCTGTCCGCATGGGATGTGCGAACGCGGCATGGGCTCTGCCGTGGGCCAAAACCCTGAGGTGATTGAAACCATTGTGGGTTGGGTGATGGAAGTGGCCCGCAAACCGGTCATTGTTAAATTGACTCCCAATATTACGGACATCACAGCAGCGGCCAAGGCGGCAAAACGCGCCGGTGCCGATGCTTTATCGCTGATTAATACCATCAACTCGATTACGCAGGTCAATCTCGACACCTTCGTTCCCGAACCGTTTGTCGACGGATTCAGCACCCACGGCGGCTATTGCGGACCGGCCGTGAAACCAATCGCTCTCCGAATGGTCCAATCATGTGCCGCCGATCCAGGTATTAATCTTCCCATTTCGGGTATCGGCGGTATAGCGACTTGGCGGGATGCTGCGGAGTTCATCACACTCGGATCCACTAGTTTACAGGTTTGCACGGCGGTGATGCATTACGGGTTTCGAATCGTGGAGGATCTGATCGACGGGCTTAACAATTATCTCGATGCCAAGGGAATCCCTTCGGTTGATTCGTTGCATGGACGTGCCGTCAACCGGATCAAGGAGTGGAAATATCTCGACCTGAACTATCAACGGATCGCGAGGATCAACTACGATCGATGTATTGGATGCAACCTTTGCCACATCGCCTGTGAAGATGGTGCCCACCAGGCGATACGCCTTATCCCGCCCAATGGGCTAGGGCTCGGACCGGGACGGGTGCCCGGGAAACCAATCCCCGAAATCATCGAAGAGTCATGTGTGGGCTGCAATCTTTGTGCTCTGGTCTGTCCCGTGCAAGGATGCATCACCATGGTGAATGTGGATACGGGACGGGACAGTCTGACCTGGGACGACTATCAGGAAAAAATTGCCCGGGGCGAAATGGCCCCTTTCCCGGCGCACCCGTAGTTTGGACATTCCCAATCTGTGGCCCGAAGTGGCCCCGGCGCAGGTAGGGCGAAGCTCCGGGTAGGGTGAGGCTCCGTCCGAACCGGACCTTGCCGCTTGGCTTTGCCTGACAACGTCACCCCCCAAAAAATTCTCGCTTGGATTATTGTTCATTTCACCCCAGCGCGAACAAGATCTTGGATTTTCGCGTCTGACATTTTCTGTCTTACGCCAATGGCTTCGCATATCGTAGTCGCTCGAACGACTTTTATTTAAGGGGGGTCACGTGGCAGGCGCGGGCAACCCGGGAAGCCCCGGTTCGGACGGAGCCTCACCCTACCCGGAGCATCTACCTGCGCCGGGACGGCTAAAGTCCGGAAAACGCGACGTCGAGAACTTCGAGCATGAAATCGGCGTCGGCATGGGTGATGCACATCGGAGGCTTGATGCGGAGGGTGTTACCGAACAGCCCTCCCTTGCCGATCAACAGACCCAATTCCCGGGCGGTCTCGAAAACCTGCACGCACTCGTCTTTCGCAGGCTCCTTGGTAATTCGATCTTTGACCAGTTCAATCCCAAGCATCAGACCTTTGCCACGGGCGTCGCCAATGATACTATGTTTCTCTGCTAATTTGCGGAATCCCTCCCGCAAGTGGTTGCCAACGTGAAGCGAATTCTCTTGCAGGTGCTCACGATCAATGACCTGAAGGACTGCGCGGCCTTGCGCACAGACTACCGGATTCCCGCCAAAAGTATTGAAATGAATCCGAGAAGCCAGCGCTCGCGCGATCTCGGGCTTGGTCACCACCGCAGCCAGCGGCACACCGTTGCCGATGCCCTTGGCCATGGTCACGATATCAGGAACCACGCCTTGCGTTTCAAAGCCCCAATAGTGCGTTCCGGTCCGCCCAAAACCAGGCTGCACCTCGTCTGCGATGCAGACCCCGCCCGCCGCCCTCACGTGTCGATAGGCACCTTCCAGATAACCATCTGGGAAAACGACCGCTCCACCGACACCTTGGATCGACTCAGCGATAAACGCCGCGATCCGGCCTGGAGTGGCGTATTGGATTAGGTTCAAAACGTCATCCGCGTATTTTCTCCCTGCTGCCGGATCATCATAACCGTACGGACCGCGATAAGGATCAGGCGCGATGGCGTGGTGCACCCCAAAGCTGTGGGGGACGTTGAATTTCCAGGTGTGGTGCGAGGTAAGTGCCATCCCAATGGAGTTGCCGCCATGGTAGCCATTGCGCAACGCGATGACGTCGAAGTTACCGGTGAAGGCGCGCGCCATCAGGATCGCAAGATCATTGGCCTCCGAGCCCGAGTTGACAAAATAACAGACCTTCAGATCACCTGGCATCTTTTGCGCGAGGTCGCGTGCATACTCGGCGATATTTGGATGCAGATAAATAGTCGTGGTGTGTTGCAGTGTTTCGTTTTGCCGATTCGCAGCGGCTACCACATCGGGATGGCAATGACCGACGCTGACTGTCACGATTCCAGCAAACCCGTCGAGATAGCGCCGGCCCTTCTCATCGAACACGTATTGGCCGCGACCCTCGACGATCATGATCGGTTTCTTGTAGTACGTGAAAACTGTCGGGTTAACGAATTGTTGGCGCAGTGCTAGAACTTCGTCCGCGGAAGGCCCGGCATAAGCTCTTGGCGTGTAGTCGACCGGCGGAAGCTGAGGCGTTTTCATCTGGTTTGAAGTGGAGTGTTTTGAGACTTTAGTTGCTGTTCGAAGTCCTTATAGTGGTTCGAACTTATTCATCGAGTCAGGGAGCGAAAGCAAGTATTCCTGCTTTCGATGGTGAGCGACCCGGGGAGGGCGGGGAGGAGGACGAGGACGATTTTAGGAGGCCCGGATATCTTCCAGATAACGGTGGTTCGCCACTAGTCCGGTCAGCCAGACATTCCCGTCGGTCGCTGTGGTGCCAGTGTGCTGCTGGAACACCTCGACGAAGGCCTGCCGAACCTCTGGCGCCATGCGCGAAGCCTCCCCGCAGACGAAAATGATCGCCTCCTGCTGGAGAAGCCGCCACACGTCCTCGCTATGCTCTTTAATCGCTTGTTGCACGTAAGCTTTCG
>DATHPI010000110.1:0-7489 GCA_035484035.1 Chthoniobacterales bacterium | reverse complement strand
GTGCGCAATGACGGAGCCCGGCAATTCGGGCGATGCGCTCTCGGGCGTCGTCATGGGAAAGATGGCGGCCTCGGCTTTGGCGGGTGAAGGAGAGGCAGAATCTGTGACGTCCATCGCGGCGAAGATCGATGGCGGTGCCCTCGTCTCCCGCGTGCTCCAGTCCCAAGGCGTGAAATATCTATTTGCGGTCAACGGTGGCCATACTTGGCCGATCCTTGCTGCGCTGCGCGACCATGGCATCAAACTCATCCACATGCGCCACGAGCAGTCATGCGCCTATGCGGCGGACGGATGGGCGCGAACCACTGCAACGCCCGGCGTCTGCAGCGTCACTGCCGGCTGCGGGTTAACTAACGCCGTCACCGGCCTCTGTGCCGCGGGCCTCGCTGGCAGCGCGGTGGTGTGCATTGCCGGCCAGCACCCGACGACGGAAGACGGTCTGGGCTCGTTTCAGGAGGCGTATGGTAGCGAGATGTGCCGCTCCTTCTCGAAGTTCACCAAGCGAGTACTCGACTGGTCGACGATCAAAGTCGATTTGCGGCAGGCGTTTCGCGATGCGACGAGCCCGCCGCCGGGCGTTGCCCTGGTCGAAATCCCGACGAACATTCTCTACCGGGCCGGACTTGAGAGCGATCAACGCCGCGGTGCGAAGGTCTATGCGCCGGGCGAGCTTCGCTCGGGAGCGGACCCGCACAGCATCGAGCAGGCGATCGAGATCCTCCTTGCCGCCAAACGCCCGTTAGTCGCAGCAGGCGATGGAATCTTCTGGTCCGGTGCGGCAGCCGAGTTACGCGAATTCGTTGAGCTCACCAACATACCAGTGTATGCCCGACGCAGCGGCCAAGGGGGCGCGCCGGAAGTCCACCCACTTGCAATCCGAGGTCCATGGAAAAAGCCGTTAACTGGACGCGCCGATGCGGTATTGGCGATCGGCTTCCGATTCTGGAGTGGCGAGAAGTTCGGCGAGGCACCCACTTGGAGTGAATCCGCGCGCTATATTCAAGCTGACGCTACGCCAGCGCGGATCGGCCTCCATGTGCCGGCAGAAATCGCCATGGTCGGTGATGCGAAGCTCATTCTCCGGCAGCTTTGCGACGCGGCGCGCGCCAACGACTGGAAGCGACAAGGCCAGTCGGACTGGCTCCGGGAGGTCGCAGACGTGCGGACCAATTTTGATCTTGGAATTGTTGAACAGGAACATAAGCACCACGACAACCTACCGATCCATCCGGCAAGGGTTGCGCGGGAGCTTTGTGAATTGGTTGATGCGGATGGAACGATCGTAATCGATAGCTTCACGATGAGCGGCTGGATGGCGCAATGGTTCCACGCTTGCTTCGCCGGCCAAATTCTCGACGCGGGTCCGCTCGCACCCGTTGGCCACGGTGTCGGCATGGCCATCGGTGCTCAACTTGCGCGTCCCGGAAAACAAGTCTTGCTTATAATCGGGGACGGTGGTCTCGGCATCAGCGGCTTCGATCTCGAAACTGCGCGCCGCTATGGGCTGCCGATCGTCACAGTTTTGTGGAACAACAGTTCCTGGGGGCCAAGCTTTGACCAAATGCCATTCCTGAAAGGCCGCACCGATCCGTTCGAGATACTACCGAACCAACGCTACGACCGGATGTTCGAGCTCATGGATTGTCACGGTGAGCACGTCGAGCGGCCTGAGAAGTTTCGCCCCTCGCTTGAACGTGCACTGAGGGCCGGCAAGACCGCCCTCGTCAATGTCGTCGGCGACCGCGCGATAGGCCATCCGAACCTTGGCGGAAATCTGCTCGGCTCGACCCGCGTGTAGTTGGCACATCTAAGGTGAGGATGGAACTGGGAGCCAGCTTTTTTGCGTTTGTCAGATAGACTTGGTAAGAGCGAATCTCCTCGGGTCCCAGCGCTTTCAAGGGCTGCTGATTTGGAGAGAGACTCCGACGATCTCCTTGCGAATATGCAACGCCCGCTTTCCCATCGCGGTGTAGAAACGCAGTGCGCGTTCGATAGTCTCCGCAGACGTCTTCGCTCCTCCGACCACTTCGACCAGCGGAATCAGGTGCGGTGGATTGAAGGGATGTGCGGTCACACAACGCTCCGGGTACTTGCACTCGGATTGGATGTGGCTCATAGGAATACCGGAAGTACTCGACACCAGGATGGCAGGCGGTGGGAGGATCGAATCCATGTCCGCGAATAGTTTGATCTTAAGAGGCTCGCGTTCGGGCGCGTTCTCCTGCACCATTTGCGCGCCTGCAAGGGCTTCTTTGAGATCAGATTCGAATCGCAGACGCGAGGTCGACGCTCCCGGTGTCAATCCGATCTTTGTCAGCGCGGGCCACGCCGCCTCAACGTAGTGGCGCAATTTGTCTTCCGTACCTTGGTGCTGGATCGGTAGCCACCACATCCAGACCGTGAGCTAGAAAACAGGCGGCCCAACTTCCGCCAATCAGTCCGGTACCAACAATCGCAATACGACTAATTTCGGTATTCGCGTGCATGCTCAACTCCTTTAGTTTCTTTCTGCGGTCGTGCTTCACTGACGCCTAATATATAACGCGACTCTCCGCCGCAGCCGCAAGTTGCTCGGCCTATGGTTTTATGTTTCCTAGTGTACTTTCTTCCATACCAGGACCACCTTAACTTCTTCTCCACTAAACGCGGTTAAAGGAGCGGTCGTAATCGTCAGGTACGCGGCTACATAATGCCTAGCGCCAGTGATTCCGCTTACCCGCGCTTCAAAATCAATACTTCGGTCAAAGAGCTCATTGAGCTCTATAGACCGACAGTATACGAGCTGGCTTTCGCCCAAGAACGGGCCCGCCAACCGCTGCAGCGGGCCGGTCTATTGTTGTTATAAAAACCTTTCAGCGCTTAGGCTACTTTGCCGTCTGCGCCGAGGTCCCGGCTCCGATCGTACGCCATATCTTCCGCTGCGCCGCTTTGGTCGTCCGAGCCAATTGCGTTTAGAGTATGGAGTTGTGATAGCAACGTTTCCGGCGAATACGAACAGGCGACGCGATCGTTTCTGGTCCGGTGACGCCTACTCCAGAGCTTGGTAATAAAGGTTAGAAAACACTCTAAAGAAATGCCAGTCGATCGGAAGATGCTGTGTCAAACAAAGAGCCACAACACCCTCTGAACGATTAATTTTGCAAAACGTGGTGGCCAACCCATACCATCCAAAATCTCCCAAAGATCCAAGGCGATCGCCTCCTTGTTCAATTCGGACTTCGCCTCCAAAGCCGAAGCCATCGGCATGACTAATATATGCTCCGACCTGTTAAAGAATAACGTCTTATGTTGATAGATGAGGGAAATGACTCAAGTATGCAATTCCAATGACAAAGTTGTCATAAATTTGTCCGTCAACTGCTACTTTGAGTCGGAGCAGGAATCCTCAGAATGCGTTTGTAGCGTGAAATAACAAAATATTAATCAAAACGAACCCACTCTTTTAATAAGCTTCGCCTAACCTTTCGTTTTCGCTCTCAAAGGCGAAATGAAATCATGTCGCGCTGTCTCGCTATCTTTCACAAGCAACTCGGTGACTTGGTCCTGCTGGAGCCGACACTGAGACGGTTGTCCAGAGCGTCGGGTTCTAAGGTGGACCTGATTACGAGGTCAGGATTCCGGCCGCTCATTTCGTTAATGCCTCACGTCGACTTCCTCAAAAGGCCAAGCCGAAAAGCCTATGACGCGCTCTGGTGCTTCGATGATCGAAAGAAATCAGCTTTTTACGCCTTCCTTTCAAGAGCGAGCCAAAAACATCTTCTGGTCAACCCCGGAGCGCCCATCCAGTGGTATCACTCAAAGATTTTCCCCATGGTCGTCGTGCCCGATCTCGGTAACTCCAATATTGCAGAGTATTACTGGGGAAATACTGCCGTCGACGACAGTCAGAAGTTTCAACCGCCCGAACTTCGGCCCCCTCCCGAAGATTGGGCCTATCCGCTTTCATCCAAGAATTATCTGCACGTGAACCCCACCTCAGGATGGAAAAGCAAAAACTGGACTGCTGAGAAATGGGCCGAAACAATAAATCAACTGATGGACTATGGGATCGGGCCGATCGTGATGACGTCCGGGAACCAAGAATGGCAAAAAAAGCACTGTGAAATGATCTGTCATCAGCTGAAGCGATCGATAGAAAGTGTCTCGGGAAAGACCAGCATGAAGAACTACATTTCAATTATTTGGCAGGCGAAGGCGGTTCTAACGCCTGATGGATCTGCTAGTCACATCGCAGCAGCTTTTAAGCGCAGATGCATCACGCTGTTCGGACATACAGATTCAACTCATTGGCACAGAGAAACAGCATTCTCTCAAGCAATAATCACGGGAAACATCATTGGAAAGGCCTTCCCAAGGCTGCAACTCCTCCCTGAGGAACCCGTGATCGAAGCCGTTGTTAAGCTCTGGACTACTCATGTATCTCTTTAACCCTACTTGTCGGGATGCCCCTCTTATCGGTGGAATTTCACGGGCCGCCCTAAGATTTGCTCTAATGTGCGGATTCTGCATTGCTAGCCAAGGGTTTTTTTAAGAAATGGCTAGTCGCTGTAAGATCCTCCTTTTGTTCTACCGTGCTTTGGCCTCACTGTTTCCAGAACTGCGTCATGGGAAGTTTGATTTTATCAAAATCGATTCCGCGAATAGTCGCCTCCTGGCGTGCCACACAGGAAACGGCTCTCTGGACATGATCGACACTACAACATCCAAGTTGATCAAGAGCATTCCCACCGGGAATGCTCAAGGTGTCGCCAACGATTCTAGGAATAACCGCTATTTTGTCAGCGTGAGTGGAAGATCTTGGCTTCGATTCTCGAGACACATTCCTGCTTCAGTGCCTGAAAGACTCTAGCGAACTCGCCAAATTGGATTTGCAGACACAAAAGATTGTCGCCAAATGGTCGACCTCTCCCGCCGACAAACCTCACGGTATGGCGATGGTTCCCGGAAGAGATCAAGTTCTTATCGTGGGTGAAACGGGCAAACTGGGCCTCTTGAACCTAAATACGGGCCAGAACGTTGGAACTGCCAACGTCTCGCCCAAGTCGGATGAGATCGCATACGACCCGACGTTGCAGCGCGTTTACTGTGCAAGCGGCTTGGGCACGATCTCAGTTGTAGGTCTCGATCACAATACACTCGCTGCATTGCCTCCGGTCACGAGCTACCCTGGCGCGCACAGCATCGCCGTCGATCTTCAAACGCACGCGATTTGGATTGCCTTTGCCAAGAATGACAAGGCTTACGTCCAAGCATTCATAGCCAAATAGCGAGAATCGAAGGAGGTACAAGGCCAGTTACTGCGGCTTATCCTTTCGCTCCCGGAAGCAAAAGCTAGCTGGTCAACGCAGAGACCATATTTTGCTTATGATCGTCATTGAGTTTAGCCGGCTTTATCTGGGTGTTCACTACTTCACTGATGTCATAGTATGTATCTGGCGGCAACTTTCTGGTGGGTGCTCTGCATAACGTAAGGCCAAGCAGCACGATGCCTCGGTACGCAATAACGCAATAGGCCAAAAGCGTGAGGCTTTAGGAATCCAGTACTTACGGAGAGTTTGAAAATCCCGACAGAAAATTTCTTGGGAGTTCCTTTCGCGCGTTGGCGAATGCCGATAGACCATCCTTTATCTGCCGAACACGTCGCGCGCTTCCCCATCTTCCAGATAGATGACACTTTTCCCAATTCTTTGATCGTTGAAATCCAACGGAATTCAGTCTGCCCTTCTTTTCGCTATCGTCGCGGTGATTCTATTAATTATTTTCCGGTACTGTTCAGCGCACCTCTCGACATAGTGTTGATGTCGTTTATTCGCGCCGTCCTTATGGATCTCCGGAGATTCCTCAAGAGTAATTGTCAACTCCCTCGTCAAGAGCGCGCGCCACTTTGTCAAGGATATTTCCTCTTGTTCGCCTAGCATAGTGAGGTGACCAATCGTGGCCCTAAATGACCTACGTTATGTCGGAGAAGGCATCCCATCCTGTTTCTGGCGTTCTGCCCAAGCTCGAGGCTTTTCGATCCCGCGTTTGATACATAGCTTTTATTGGTTCCCGCACAAACGGAATCCGAATGCCCGAGCCTACACTTTTAGCCAGCAACTCCTAAACTGTTTCAATAAGTTTCCACTCGTCTAAGTTCGCCGTGTTCAGCGACCTGGATCAGGCAGCGCGAGCAATATTCGGAACCACCATTCTGAGCGCTTCAAACCCGATCGTATCGCCCGGAGAGTAGACTTCAAAATAGTTCGATTTCACGGCATAAGCCAATACTTTGATCAATGCTCCTTACAATACAGTAACTGCTTTGATTAATTTTTTGTCATAATTCAGATAACAATTGCGTGAGTTATACTGTCACGACAACGTAAGAGTTTAGGATTGGCAAATCGGGCTCTAGATGAGCTCAACTCCGAAAAATCGTCACTCCCCGGGCTTGCCGCCGAATAGTCAGCCTTGAAGTTTAAAGGAAGGTCGTGGGCCAGCGCAAACTTGTCGGTCTTTCATTCGATGCTGTCGGGTTCGGCCTTGGCAAGCCTGGCTTTCGTAGTTATCTTGGGAATATTCCGAATTGTCACTGACTTGAAATGGCCCAACGCCAGTTAGCCGGAGGTTCAGTCGATGAGAATCCTGGTAGTAGAGGATGAGCAAAAGATTGCGAGATTTGTCCAAAAGGGTTTGAGAGAGTTCGGTTTCGCGGTCGATGTCATCGGTCGTGGAGACGAGGCTTTGGAAATTATCTTCGATAACCCATTTGATGCTATCGTTTTGGACATCATGCTTCCCGGCCGCGACGGCCTGAGCATTCTTCGCGCGCTGAGAGAGCGGTCGAATCCGATTCCGGTTCTTATTTTGACCGCCCGAGGGGAAATCTGCGAGAAAGTCGAAGGGCTCAATCTGGGCGCGGATGATTACCTGGCCAAACCCTTCGCCATCGAGGAATTGGCGGCCCGTCTGCGTGCGTTAATCCGGCGCCAGACCGGAGAAAACCTTGTGCGATACCGGGTACAAGACCTAACGCTTGACGTTGCCACGCGAATCGCCCGCCGAGGCAATCGGCGCATCGATCTGACCCGCAGGGAATTTTCTTTATTGGAATGTTTGATGCGGGCACCGGGGCGGGTATTCACACGAACGCAACTCTGTCAGCACGTGTGGGAATACCAGTTCGATGCCGGGACTAACCTTGTAGAGGTCTACATCCAGCGTCTGCGACGCAAAGTCGACGACAGCGAGCCGATCAAACTTATTCAAACCGTGCGGGGAGCCGGCTACCGAATCGGAGATTCAACGTGAAAAATTGGACCATTCGCAGCAGGCTTGCCCTCTGGACGGCTTTCTTTCTGATGGTCGAATTGATCATTTTTGGCATCGCTTCCGGCTGGGTCATTTATAACGACCAATTAGAAGCGTTCGGCGCAATCAGGAATCAACCAACTCCAATCGTGGTCAGAAAAGAGACCGACGAGCTGATCTATGATCTGACAAGCGCTTA
>DATHPI010000109.1:0-11242 GCA_035484035.1 Chthoniobacterales bacterium | reverse complement strand
GTCAGGTTCTCGAAGCGGCGGTTCAGCGAGATCTCGGCTGGAGGGATATGACAATGGTAGTCGAAAAGGGGCATGGCCTGAGCAAAATCGAAGTAGAGCTTCTCGCTCATGCGGGTCGAGAGTAGATAATTCTCGGGTAGAAAAGAGTTGTCCATGGGTATTGGCCTGGTTGGGGTACCTGGTTGAATAAGGCCGAGATGCGACTGCGGTCAAGTGGTCAGGCCCTTTTTTAATTCAGGCCGATTATGGTACCGATTATGGTATAGTGTGCTTTCATGCCGATTCAGGTCATCGAGCCGCGCCGTCTTTATTTGCAGATTGCCGATCAGATCCGGTCGCTGATTACGGCCGGAGAGTTTTCTCCTGGGAGTCGTCTTCCTGCCGAACGGGAATTGGCCAAGCGATTCGGCGTCTCACGCCCATCCATGCGGGAAGCGTTGATTGCTTTGGAGGTCGAAGGATATGTCGACGTGCGTCCTGGCTCGGGAATCCTCGTCACTACGCCCAAAAGCGAGACGCCGGATATTTCGGGTGACGAAGGACCGTTGGAAATCCTTCGGGTTCGCAGCCTTATTGAGGGGGCGATTGCGGCGGAGGTCGCCCCAGATATGGAACAGAAGGATGTTGATGCCCTCGAAAAGATCCTTTTGGCGATGCAAGATGAAACGACTGCCCAAGGTCGTCTGGCCGCTGATCGGCAATTCCACCATTTTATCGCAGCCAAACTCGACAATAAGGTCCTCTTAAGATTGTTGACAGGATTGCTCGAACAGGCCAACAGGCCTTGGGCTCAACAGTTTGCCATCCATTTTGACAACGCCAATACCTGGACCGCAGTTTTTTCTGAGCATCGAAAAATCGTAGAGGCTTTGGCGGCGCGCAACCCGGAGCGGGCACGCAAGGCGATGCGCCACCATTTAAAAAAAGCGCACGATCGTTGGGCCATGGATCAAGACCGCGATGGTGCCACTGGTTTTGAAGGTGGTTCAAACCTTGGCGACGAGTAATGGACTTCTTACGGCGGCATCGTCGGCTCATGCGGTTAATCTTCCGCCGATGGACACCGAGCATTAAATGGCCTTACCACTGGACCTTTTCAGGCCGGAGCGTATGGTAGGGTTCCGTATCCCCTGACGAACCCTGGAATTTCCAACGCCTTCACCGGCATTCGTTCAATCAAGCCCCTCGCGTCAAAGGCGACTTATGTCATTCTCAACCATTTCATTGTGCAGTTCGCCGGGTTCTTACCTCAACCACGAGCAGGTGCTCGAGATCATAGGCAAAGCTTGCCCGGCTTCGGAATATAGCGGGAAAAAGGTACTTCTGATCGTCCCTGATGGAACGCGAACATGTCCCTTGGGCATGCTCTTCAAAGGCCTGTTCGCTCAGATCGGTGCTCGTGCTGCGGCGCTCGACGTTATGATCGCTCTCGGCACGCATCAACCAATGAGCGAAGAGGCAATCTGCCAGCGGTTGGAAATTTCGGAGGAGGAGCGCCGCGCGAAATATGGGACGGTGCGGCTTTTTAATCATGAGTGGGATAATCCACTGGCCTTAAGAAACATCGGCACCATTTCCGCAGAAGAGATCAAAAATCTCAGCGGCGGTCTGTTTGCCATGGATGTGCCCGTCAATGTCAATCGGAGGATCTTTGACTATGACCAGATCATCATCGCCGGTCCGGTTTTTCCGCACGAAGTCGTTGGGTTTTCCGGGGGGAATAAATACTTGTTTCCGGGGGTGAGCGGGCCGGAAGTGCTGAACTTCTTCCATTGGCTTGGAGCGGTGGTCACAAACCCGATGATCATTGGCAACAAGTACACGCCGGTGCGCAAAGTGGTGGATCGTGCAGGGTCGATGGTCACGGTGCCAAAACTGGCCTTCTGCATGGTGGTCGATCATGGGCAAATGGCGGGCCTTTTCGTCGGTTCACCGGAGAACGCCTGGGATGAGGCAAGCGATCTGTCACGGACGCTCCACATAACCTACAAGGAGCACCCCTTCCATACCGTTCTTTCGTGCGCGCCGCTCATGTACGATGAACTTTGGGTGGGCGGGAAATGCATGTACAAACTTGAACCGGTGGTGGCCGACGGGGGTGAACTGATCATCTACGCACCTCACATTCACGAGATCTCGATCACTCACGGCGCTTTGATCCGGAGAATCGGCTACCATTGCCGGGACTACTTCCTAAAACAATGGGACAAATATAAGGAGGTCCCTTGGGGGGTGCTGGCCCATTCGACACACGTTCGGGGCATTGGGACCTACGAGAATGGAATTGAGAATTGCCGGGTCCAAGTAACGCTAGCGACCGGGATTGCCAAAGAAATTTGCGCGGAAATCAACCTTGGATATCGCGATCCGGCCACCATTGATCCAAAAGCGTTCGCCAACCGGGAAGAGGAAGGCGTCTTGTTGGTGCCGAAAGCCGGGGAAATGTTGTATCACCTGCGGCACCGGCCCGATTGGGCCCGTGAAATGTGAACAGGCCACCTGAGTTCATGAAGAAACTGGACGACTCCGTGGGCGAGCAGCAACGGTCAACGGGCGCTGGGAACATGGAACGGTTCCTCGCGTTAGATGAATTCGAGCCCGAGGCCCGCCAGCGACTGCCGCACGCGGTGTACGAGTATGTAGCGGGCGGCGCCGGGGATGAGCACTCCATACATGCCAACGAGGAAAGCTACCGGAAGATATTTCTGCGACCCCGGGTATTGCGCACCGTCGCACCGGTGGACTTAGGGCAGGAACTGTTTAGCCGTCGTTTACCTGTGCCGGTTCTCCTTGCTCCCGCCGCTTATCAGCGGCTGATGCATCCCGAAGGCGAGCTTGGTTCTGTCCGTGGCGCGATCCGTCACGGTGTGCCTTTTGTTCTCAGCTCTAATGGGACTGTGTCGATCGAAGAGATCACGGCGGTGCCCGGTGCTCGCTCCTGGTTTCAGCTTTATGTCCAGGGCGATCGCGGATTCACGCGCGATTCGATCGAACGGGTTGAAGCCGCGGGCTGCGAAGCGGTCTGCGTGACGGTCGATACGCCGGTCCTTGGGTTGCGTCCCCGCCAAATCCGCGCAGAATTCAATATCCCGGATGGCGTCCCTCTGCCCCACGCGAGACGGGTGCGAGCCGCTTCGGACCCTGGAATGCATAGCGCGCTGACGTGGAGCGACTTGGAATGGTTGCGCTCCGTGGTGAAAAGCAAGCTGCTGCTGAAAGGAATCCTGCACCCGGCGGACGCAGAATTGGCGATTCAGGCTGGAGTGGACGGCATCATGGTCTCGAATCATGGCGGGCGCAATCTCGACACGATTGTCCCGCCTATCGAGGCATTGCCCGCCATCGCGCAACAGGTGGCGGGCCGTGTACCTCTGTTCGTGGACGGCGGCATTCGGCGCGGTACCGACGCGCTTAAGGGCCTGTTGCTCGGCGCGACTGCGGTCTTGATCGGACGACCATACCTGTACGCTTTGGCGGTGGGCGGAGCGGACGGAGTCGCACGATGCCTTTCGATATTGATCGAGGAGTTACGCCTCGCAATGGCGTTGGTGGGAGCGGGTTCGCTGCGGGATCTTAACCGGGAAGTTGTCTGGCCCGCGCGGGGTTGAGTTGTCGGTTGGGTTGAGTTGTCAGTGTCGGTTGTCAGTTGCCAGGAGGAAGCTCAGTCCTCGAGATCTTTTGAAGCTTTTGGGGTGGTGACTACCTTCACCGTTTGAGCTCTACTTCAGCCCAAAAGCTTTGGAAGCTCTTCAACGATTTCCTCGAAGCTCATTTCTTTACTCTAACTCATCTCAGAGGCTACGCCACATTGCGTCGCTCTGTCAGTCTCGTCGAAAGGAAAAATATCCGAAAGGGTCATATCCAATGCCTGAGCGTCGAGCTACCGCGTCCGTTCGATCCTCTTGTACCTTGCGTCTTATTCTTATAATAGCCGCCACCTCAGATGACCGATTCGCGGGGGGTAATGTGATAGGCGAGGTCACGCGGGAAGCCCCGGCTCAGGCGGAGCTTCTACCTGAGCCCTGACTTCTCGCCTCGCTCTTCAGAAACCATAGATTGCATTGGCAGCTCGCTGTAATTCAGAAACGATCTCGGCTGTTGGAACTTCTTCGACGCGAAACTTGCCTGGAATTCCGTTGCCGCGTTTCCAATGAAGGCATGCTGCAATCAGGAAGGCGCTCCCTAGCAAGATGCCAAGTATTCCACCGACGAGGGATGCACCGTTACCATGGCTTTTTGCGACGATCAGGAGGCCTAAAGCGGAAAAACCGAGCGCTAAGCCGGCCAAGCTGATGGTGGTCGATATTTTCTCCAGTCGCGTTTGTGTTCTCATCTTAAATTCCGATTGTCGATTGGGGCTGCGCGATCGGCTCGCTGCTGGCAGTCGGGCTACGTAAATCTACAAAGGAATTAGAAGGCTCGGGTTTCAGAGAAGTTTTCGGTTGTTACCTGTCAGTGTCAGTTTGGGGGACGGAACGGACTGCAAAACAATTGATTTCAATGCCATCATTGATTATGATGATAGCATCCCGTGGAAACGGCCCATGAGTAGCATCACAATCCGCAACCTTGATCCGAAGATTAAAGAGCGGCTGCGCGTCCGCGCTGCGGAGCACGGGCACTCCATGGAGGCGGAAGCCAGGCGCATCCTTCAGACGGCCCTGACGGAGCCGGCGCTTCCGCCGGGGCGCAATCTCTATGAGCGCGTGCGTGCCCGTTTCACCCGCCTGGGGGGTGTTGACCTTGAGCTGCCGGATCGCGAGCCCACGCGCGAACCGCCCGGGTTCGACTAATGTTCGTTCTCGCTACCAACATCTTGTCCGCTATGATGAGCACTCGGGTGGTGCCGGAGGTGGCGGAGTGGATAGCTGGGCAACCCGTCGGCCTGCTTTTCACAACATCCATCAGTCAGGCAGAGATCCTATCTGGAATTGCGATCATGCCGGAGAGCCGGTGTCGCTCAGATCTCGAAGCAGCAGCCGGGGCTATGTTCCTGGAGGATTTCGAAGGGCGCGTGCTGCCATTTGACATGAATGCGGCCGTTGCCTATGCCGATATCTTCGCCGCCCGCAGGCGGGCAGGTCGACCGACAGCGACAATCGATCTCCTGATCGCATCTGTCGCGCGCTCCCATCACGCGAGTGTGGTCACGCGTGACGTCAGTGGGTTCGAAGGCTGCGGCCTCAAGGTCATCAATCCGTGGAAAGCGGGCTAGTCTAGTTAGTTGTCAGTTGTCAGTTGCCAGGTGTCAGTTGTCAGTAGAGGAACGGGAATATTGAGCCTCAAATTTTTTACGGAGCAGTCGTTGGTTACCACCCTCGAGGTAATCCATCCTCCACCTGACATTCTTTTCCCCCTGGCAACTGACACTGGCAACTGACAACTACCTTTTCGTACGGGATAGCACGCTGGTCTTAACCTCTTCCTGGATTACGGCGAAATGGTCGGGGTTCTGATTGCAGAGCACCGCGGCGATGAGGGTTTCTCCCCGTCGATAGCGTGCGACAAAGCTTCGTTTCTCTCTGCTCCCCTCGATATCTGCGAGGAGGTGAGGCGTGCTGAAATCGCCCACGAAATCGAAATGCATACCCAGAACCTGGCTGGAGCAGGTAGGAACACTTTCAAATTTTTGGCGCTTGCGCCCGGTCAAGTTCGCGCCGGCGGTCAGACCCTGAAGTCGCGCCATATCGACATTGGTCACCCGTTTGGTTCCGCCGTAAATGCGATCGGGGTAAAGTGCGATGTCTCCCACCGCGTAAATCCCTTTTTCGTCCGTTTCAAGATATTCGTTGACCGGACATCCGCTCGGGCTGCTCAGTGGAGTGTTGGCTACAAGCTGGAGGTTGGGCTCGGTCCCAATGGACACCACGGCGAGCCCTGCGGGAAATCGCATCCCGCTTTTGGTTTGGATATTCTTGACTACGGTTTTCCCTTCGAATCCGTTCAGATTTTCGTTGAGCAGCAACGGGATGCCAGCCTCCAGGTAGGAGTCGGTCAACCACTGGGCAGTCTCGGGGTCCAAGAGATCTTGCCAGATGACTTTGTCTCTACTTAGCAGACTCAGCTTTGCGCCGGAACTCGTCAAAAAGGAGGAGACTTCGGCACCGAGAAATCCGGATCCCACGACAACCACGTGTTTCTCGCTCATCAGGATTTCCCGGATTGCCAGGGCGTCCCGGAAGCTCCTGAGATAAATCACATTACCGAGGTTGGCACCCGCCACTTGGGGTCGTCTGGCTCGGCTACCTGTTGCCAGGCATGCCTTGCGAAACTCGATGGTTTGACCGTTTTCCAAGACAGCAAGGCGGCGTTCAATATTGAATTCACGTACGTAGGTTCCAAGTCGAACTTCGATACCCCTTTTCTTGTACCAATCCTCCGGTTTTTCGATCACTTTATCGAAAGTAACGCTGGGATCCTTCAGAAAAGACTTCGAGAGCGGTGGACGCTGATAGGGAAGGTAGGGCTCATTGCTGACGAGAGTCACCGAGCCTTTGGTGTCATATTGGCGCAGTGAGTCGCAGACGCTGGCTCCACCGACGCCGCCGCCGACGATAAGATAATCACGTTGGATCATGCTTGAGCAGCCAATATAGGGAGGCGTTCCGGCTTTCTTGAAGAAAAATCGCTGATACAAGGCGCGGCTTGTCCAAATGGCAAGTTTTCGACCTTTGCGGCTGGACCACAAGGCGACCGGAGGGCGATCCTCCTTCCCGAGCTACCCCGGCATTGTGAATCGATCTCCGAATTTCTCCTGCAGTCGAACGCGAACCCGCTCAAACTCCTCGCGCCCGATATAGTCGAGGTAAGCCAGGACACCGCCGCGCGCCGCCGGGTAGCTCCAACCCAACACGGAGGCCAGGTCCGCGATGTCAGCGTCGTCGATAATACCCTCTCGCATCGCGTGCAGGGCTTCGATGGTCTGAATGACGAATAAGCGCTGTTCGATCTCGTCCGGAGCGGCGGGATGGGCAGCCGGTGCAAACAGATCGTGAAGGGCCGTTGATTCGGTCCGCTCCCGGCGGGAACCATAGTCGTAAATGCCGGCCCCGCTCTTCTTTCCTAAACGTGACTGACCTGCGAGCTCCCTTAGAATCTTGATGGAATCCCCGGCATATCTCGCTACGCCTCGTTGGTGTTGGGCCAAGCTTTCAAAAATATGAGTTAAGAGATCGAGCGACATCAGATCAGCTACGGTTAGCGGACCTAGAATCATGCCGGCATTCTGGGCGACGTTATCAATTGTCCAGGGAGAAATCCCTTCGCGAACCATGAAAAGGGCCTCCTGCAGATAAGCTGCGACGACTCGACTAGTAAAAAAGCCCGGACCATCCCGGACGATGATGGGAGTCTTCTTCAGAGCCTTGGCGAGTTGTACGGCCCTATCGGTTGTTTCAGAAGCTGTTTTCTCTCCGACCACAATCTCCAGCAGTTCCATTCGATCGACCGGAGCGAAAAAGTGCGATCCTAGGAAACGTTCGGGATGATGGCAAGCCGACGCGAGGTCTGAAATTGGAAGAGTCGTGGTGTTGGAGGCGATGATGGCGGCCGGATCCGCCAGTGCCGCGATTTCTGCGAGTTTCGTTTTCTTCAATTCGGCGCGCTCAAAAATCGCTTCGATGATAAAGTCGCACGGCGCAAGAGCGGCAATTTCAGGATCCCTATGGACACGCGTTAGCAAGTCAGAAGCGTCCTCCTTCAACGATCCGGAATGGGCGTCTTGTCGAGCCATGTTCTTCATCTGCTGAAGAGAACGCTCGGAAGCCTGGTGCGAAACATCGACCATCACGACTTGATAGCCGGCTCGCGCGGCGGTGTAGCCAATTCCGGTTCCCATTAAGCCTGCTCCAAGCACCCCGATCCGCTGGATCGAACCTTCGGTCTTCGCGACCCTGCGGAGCGTTTTTTGGCGGGCTACATAAAGGGTTTTTACACGATTGACGGTCGACCGCGAGCGCCTCACCATCGACCACTGCTCCGCTTCGAGGCGGACGCCGGCATCCATCGATCGCTCAAGTCCGTCGTGGAGACAGCGAAGGATAGCCGCGGGAGCCGCTTCCTCCGGAGCGACGCGGCGGCGGAGTTTCAGATAGATCTTCTCGAGGAGTTGGCGATTCGACGAAGTCTGAGAATAGGTAAGCGAGAGCTCCTGGGGAGCACGGTCCCAGGGTTGCACGGGTTTCGGATGCGCCTCGGCCCACTCCACGGCGGCTTCCGGCAGCGGGTGATCCTTCACTTCAAATAATCCTGAGGCAGCCATTTCTGAAATGCTCACTTTCCTGGCCTCTAACAGTAGTCGGGCTGCCAGCTCAATCCCGCAGAGTCTGGGAAGTCGTTGTGTTCCGCCGAGGATCGGCATGAGGCCAAATTCCAGCCACGGATAGTCCAAAGAGATCGTTCCGATGCTTGCAAATCGGACGTGACAGGCCAAGGCGATATCGAGCAAAAGTCCGCCGATCGATTCCGTAACGAGCGCAGCGACGGGTTTTGGGCTTTGCTCCATTTGCCGGATTAAGCTGCGCAGACGATCAATCAGCGGGTCCGCGGCTAAAATCTGGTCGACTTCGAGCTTTTCCGTTTCCGGTCGAGTTTGGAATTCGATCAATAAAACGCCGATCGCCGGATCGGAGAGCGCTGCTTCGAGGTGGTCGGCAAAGTTTGAATCCAAAGGCCGCCCGCACAAGATTCGGGTATTGCTGCCGGAACTCATACGCGCTCGACGACTGTCGCAACCCCCATCCCTAATCCGGTGCACATGGTGACGACGCCATGTTCAATGTTCCGCCGGTGCATTTCATTCACCAGTGTGCCGACCAGAACCGCACCTGTCGCTCCGACAGGATGGCCCATGGCGATCGCCCCGCCAGCAACGTTGATTCGTTCCAACGGCACCTTGGTTTTGTCCATGAAGTATAAGACGACCGAGGCAAATGCCTCGTTGACCTCGAAAAGACCGATATCGGCGGCTGTCAATCCGACCCGGTCGAGCGCTTTCGCGGTGGCGGCGGCTGGGGCGGTCAGCATGATGCAGGGGTCGTCCGCGGCACTCGCGGTGGAGACAATTCTTGCTTTCGGCTTAAGCTGGAGCTTCTCCGCGATCCGCTTGTTTCCGATCAAGACGACCGCAGCGCCGTCCGCAATTCCGGACGAATTACCGGCATGATGAACGTGTTGAATCTTAGAGATCTCCGGATAACGCAACCGGATATAATCGCGATACTCTTCCCCGAGCCGCTCGAAAGCAGGCGAGAGCTTCGCCAGGCTTTGAATCGTGACACCGTCGCGTACCAGTTCATCGCGCGTCAGAGCAGGTTCGCCATGGTCGTCAGTCACTGGAACGACCGAATCGCTAAAAAAACCCTTGGCCCACGCTGCATGGGCACGTTGCTGGGAACTCGCACCCAGATCGTCCACATCGCTCCGGGAATATCCTCGCAAAGTCGCGATCAGATCGGCGGAGAGACCCTGTGGAATCTGGACGGTCGCATCTTTGAACGACACGTCAGAGATCATCGGACCGCCCGAACCGAAGATTGGAAAAAGCGAAAGCATTTCCACCCCGCCCGCAATGATCAAGTCCGCCTGACCCGACATAATTTTTGCAGTAGCGGTATTGACGGCGTCCAAGCCGGATCCGCAAAATCGGGAGACCATCAAGCCGGGAGTTGTGACCGCATAACCGGCTTGCAATGCGCATGATCTGGCGAGATTGCCGCCCTGGTCGTTATACTGTTCACAACATCCGAAGATGACTTCATCCGTGACCTGAGTAATCGGTGAGTATCGGAGGCCCAATTCGCGCAAAAGAGAACTGGCGAGTCGCAAAGGGGTCTGAGTATGGAGTTTCCCTGTCGGTTTTCCACGCCCAAGCGGAGTACGAATCGCGTCGAAAATAAAGACTTCTTCCAGAGGCGGCATAAGCGAGAGGGCCTCCCTTACATTACTCTTTTTCGTTGAATAGCCAGCGATGGAACGTTTGCGCTTCAGGAAGGATTTCGTTATCCGTAATCGAAGCCAAAATGAAAAGATACCGAATTGCGGCGATTGAGGGAGACGGAATTGGGAAGGAGGTCGTACCTGAAGGGATTCGGGTGATTGATGCGGTGGCCAGGAAAGCCGGCATTGGCTTTGAGTGGCAACAGTTTCCTTGGAGTTGCGCCTACTACCAGGAAACCGGCCGCATGATGCCGGAGGATGGGCTCGACCTGATAAGGCACCATGACGCAATTTTTCTGGGGGCGGTCGGGTTCCCGGGAGTTCCCGACCACATTTCGCTGTGGGGTCTGTTGATTCCGATCCGCCGGGTATTCGAGCAATATGCGAATGTTCGTCCAGTGAGGCTGATGCCGGGAATCCAATCACCATTGCGAAACCGAGAACATGGCGATATCGATTTTATCATCGTTCGCGAGAATAACGAAGGAGAGTATTCATCGGTCGGCGGACGCATGTATCAAGGCACCGAGTTCGAATTTGCGACACAGGAGTCAGTCTTTACTCGGCGTGGAGTTGACCGGATTTTGCGATGCGCCTTCGAGACGGCCTGCAAACGGACCAGAAAACTGGTGACCTCGGCAACGAAATCGAACGGGATCACTATTACGATGCCGTTTTGGGATGAACGATTTAAGGCGATTAGCGCTGAATATCCCCAAATCAAGACAAACCAGTTTCACATCGACATTCTTACCGCCCATTTCGTCCAGCATCCTGACTGGTTTGACGTGGTGGTTGGTTCAAATCTTTTCGGTGATATTCTTTCGGATCTGGGTCCGGCCTGCACTGGAACGATCGGCATAGCTCCCTCTGCGAATCTTAACCCGGAGCGCGTTTTTCCTTCGATGTTTGAGCCGGTGCACGGATCGGCGCCGGATATCGCAGGCAAAGGAATTGCAAATCCGATCGGGCAAATCTGGTCCGGGGCAATGATGCTCGAGCATCTCGGCGAGCCCGACGCTGCCGGAGCTGTCGTCACGGCCATCGAAAAAGTTCTTAAAGACGGACCGAGGACGCAAGACATTGGGGGTTCGGCTTCGACGGAGGAAGTGGGGAAAGCCATCGCCGAGGCGGTTTAAAATCAGAAGTTCAGGAGTTACAGGAGTTCAGGAGTTGCAGGAGGAAGAGCTTGCCGCCGCAGACGAACGAATCATGTTTTATTCTGCAACTCCTGAACTTCTGTAACTCCTGAACTCCTGCCGGGTGGTCGATGCGCTTGACATCTCCCCAACCCTGTGGCTGATTG
>DATHPI010000108.1:0-10656 GCA_035484035.1 Chthoniobacterales bacterium | reverse complement strand
GATCTGGGCTATTTCCGACCGTTTACGAGCCGCGCTGAGGAACAGATCGAGGTTGTCGTCCAACAGATTGGTGTCACCGCTTGAACGGTCCTCCAGGACAAAGCTGATGTCCCCGGAGGTGCCGGCTCCGGGGATTGCCGGTGGAGAGAACGCAAACGCGACAGCCTCCGGGAGTTGGGTCAAGGCGTGATTGACCCGCGCTTTGATTTCCTGGAAGAGCTCCTGTTTCCCCTTCCTTTCTTCCCACGGAGCGAGCGTGACAAACATGAATCCGCTGTAGGTGCTCTGGACGCCGCTGAGCAAACTTGAGCCGACGGTCGCTGTCACATATTGCACCCCTGGTGTCTGACGAAGAATCGATTCAATTTTCTGGCAGACCACGTCGGTGCGCTGCAGGGAAGCGGCATTCGGCAATTGCACATTGACGTAGAAGAAACCCTGGTCTTCATCCGGCAGAAAACTGGTGGGAATCCGTTTGGCGAAAAGGAACGCTCCTGCGGCAAAAGCAACCAGAAGGAATAATGCGATCTGGCTGCGCCGAATGATCAGGGCGGCAATGCGAACATACGCTTCGGTGGCCCGACCGAACAGGGTATTGAACCAGGCGAAAAACTTTCCGGCCAGCCCCTTGGATTCTTCGCGTCGGCGCAAAAGCAACGCGCAAAGGGCAGGACTCAACGTCAAAGCGTTAAACGCTGAGATCATGACCGACACCGCAACGGTGACCGCAAACTGTTGATAGAGCCGGCCGGTAATTCCGGGAATAAATGCCGTTGGTACAAAAACCGACGCCAGCACCAGAGCGACTCCGATCACCGGGCCGGTGATCTCCTTCATGGCCCTCAAAGTAGCCTCCTTGGGTTCCAGGCCCTCGTGGATGTGGCGTTCGACTGCCTCAACCACCACGATGGCATCGTCGACCACCAACCCAATCGCCAACACCAAACCAAAGAGTGAAAGGGTGTTAATCGAGAAACCAAGCAGTGGAAAAACAACAAAGGTCCCAACTAACGACACCGGAACAGCAAAAAGCGGGATCAACGTCGCACGCCAACTTTGCAGGAAGAGATAGACCACCAGGATCACCAATCCGAGCGCTTCCACCAGGGTCTTGACCATTTCTCGAATGCCGGCGGTGACCGGCTGGGTGGTGTCCAGCGAGATGACGTAATCCAGTCCAGCTGGAAAACGCTGCTTTAAGGTTTCCATCAGCTTCTTGACGCCGTTCACCGCTGCTAACGCGTTTGTCCCTGGCAGCTGATAGACCGAGACCACAGCGGCCGGTTTTCCGTTTAGGCGTCCCCGAGTGTTATACGTCTGCGCACCTAACTCCGCGCGGGCAACATCCTTCAGGCGCACTGTTCCGCCATCCGATTGCTGGCGGACAATAATTTCTCCAAACTCCTCTGGAGTCGTCAGGCGGCCTTGAGCCCGTGCGGTGTAGGTATACTCCTGTCCATTGGGCACTGGCTCACTCCCGATCTGACCCGCAGAATTGACGGTGTTTTGCGCCTGGACAGCGTTAACCAGGTCCGGCACGGAAAGGCTCAGATTAGCGAGTTGATCAGGCTTGAGCCACAATCGCATCGCGTATTCTCCCGCCCCGGAAATCTGAGCGCCGGAAATCCCTCGGACCCGGGTCAGCGCGTCGTTCAGATTAATATAGGCATAGTTAGAAAGGAAGAGCGCGTCCCGGCTCCCGTCCGGAGAGTAAAGCGAGATCACCATCAATGGAGCGGCGAGAGATTTTTGCACCGTGACCCCAAGATTGTTCACGGCAGACGGCAACTGAGAGGAAGCCTGTGTCTGCCGCATTTGGACAAGAATCTGGTCGGTGTTCGGGTCCGTGTTCAGATCAAAGTCGACCGTCAAAACCATCTGCCCGCTATTGGAATTGAGCGAGTACATGTAGTTCATATTGTCGACACCGGTCATCTGCTGTTCGATCGGCACAGCCACGGATCGTTCAACGGTGAGCGCATCGGCCCCTGTGTAGTTGGCGGTGACGACGGTCTCCGGAGTCACGATTTCAGGAAAAAGCGAAACGGGAAGAAAGATCACCGATATGGCGCCGGCAATCAGGGTGACGAGCGATATCACGATGGCGACAATGGGGCGATTGACGAAGAAGCTAGACATGCGGTCAGGTTTCTCCCGTCTCGGCCCCCGAACTCGAAAATCGGATGGGCTTTTTTCGATCCGCGACGCGCCGGATCGAGGCGGTGATCCGTTCGACCAGGCAAAATCCCGCCGGGATGAAAAAGATAGCAATCCCACTCGCAGCCACCATTCCGCCGATGACCGCCGTACCAAGGACTTGTCGAGCGACCGCTCCCGAACCGGAACCGAAGGCGAGCGGCACACAACCGGCAATGAAAGCGAGCGAAGTCATCACGATCGGGCGAAGGCGAAGTCTAGCACCTGCGAGGGCAGCCTCCTCGATAGTCGCCCCATTCTCGAATTCCACCTTGGCAAATTCGACGATTAAAATCGCGTTCTTGGCTACCAACCCGATGATCATCACCAGCCCGATCTGCGCAAAGACGTTGTTTTCGATCTGGACCATGATCGGCGGAAAAATTGCGGAGGTGACAACTCGACGCAGATAAAGAGCACCGAAGGTTCCAAAAACGGCGACGGGCGTGCTGAGCAAAACACTGAACGGGAGAGACCAACTCTCATAGAGACCGGCTAAAATCAGAAAGACAAACAAGAGTGAAAAACCAAAGATGGCGGCCGGAGAGATTCCTTGCTGGGCTTTCTTTTCCTGAAAGGACATGCCAAGATAGTCGTAGCCCATTTCGCGAGGCATCGTCCGGGCAAAGACCTCCTCGAGAGCCCGCATGGCCTGAGCTGAACTAAAACCCGGCGCCGGAAGAACCTGAATTTGGGCGGCCCGGTAAAGATTATACCGCATGGTAAACTCCGGCCCGAACCTTCTCCTAATCTGGGTGACAGCAGAGAGTGGCACCGGGTTATTGTTAGAATTGCGGACATAGAATTGGCCAATTTGCTCGGCGTTACTGCGAAAGGGATTGTCGGCCTGAATATAGACCTGCCATTGGCGGCCGAATCGATTGAAATAATTAACAAAGGATCCGCCGAGGAAAGTTTGCAGGGTATTATAAATATCAGTCAGCGCGACACCCTTCTGGAGTGCCTTGTCTCGGTCGACTTCGATATAGACCTGGGGAACGTTGGGCAGGAAAGTGGTGGTCACTCGTCCCAATTCACGACGTTCCCGAGCGGCCGCGAGAAATGTCTCAACGTTGCTAGCCAGGTACTGAATACCTCGATCGGCCCGGTCCTCCAAAACAAAAGAAACACCGCCGGCCACTCCCAGCCCTGGAATGGCCGGCGGGGAAAAGGCAAACGCAGTGACCTCTGGAAGCTGAATTAAATGGAAGTTTAATTTACCCTTGAGCGCTTGATAGTTTTCAGACAATTTCTTGCGCTCTTCCGGAGGGGTTAAGGTGACAAAGATAAAACCACCGGAGGTGCTTTGCACCCCGCTCAACAAACTAAACCCCGCGACCGTGGTGGTGTACCGCACCCCGGCGGTTTGAGAAAGAATCGATTCGATTTTGCGGCAGATCGCGTCCGTTCGCTGCAGTGAAGAGGCGTTCGGCAGCTGCAGATTAACATAGAAGAATCCTTGGTCCTCGTCCGGCAGAAAACTGGTTGGAAGATTATTTCCACAGATCAGGGCGAGCAGACCGAACAGGAACAGCAGGAGCAGAGTGATTCCGCTTCGCCGAATAAATTTCATCGAAATCCGAACGTACGATTCGGTCGCCCAACCAAAAAAGTGATTGAACCAGGTGAAAAACTTTTCGGCCAGCCCCTTGGTTGGATGGCGCCGGCGCAGCAGCAAGGCGCAAAGGGCGGGACTCAGCGTCAGTGCGTTAAACGCCGAAAGGACAACCGAGACGGCGATCGTCACGGCGAACTGTTGATAAAGCCTGCCGGTGATCCCTGGAATGAAGGCGGTTGGCACAAAAACCGACGCCAGGACCAAAGCCACCCCGATGACTGGTCCGGTTATTTCTTTCATCGCCCTCAGGGTGGCTTCCTTTGGTTCGAGGCCAGTCTGAAGGTGACGTTCGACTGCTTCAACTACTACGATCGCATCATCGACAACCAAACCGATGGCCAGCACCAAGCCAAACAGTGAAAGGGTGTTGATCGAGAAACCAAGTAGCGGAAACAGAATAAAGGTACCGACTAACGAAACAGGAACCGCCAAAAGCGGGATCAGCGTCGCGCGCCAGCTTTGCAGGAACAAATAAACGACTAAAATCACCAGACCCAGGGCTTCCACCAAGGTCTTGACCATTTCCTGAATACCAGCGATCACTGGCTGGGTACTATCCAGCGAGACAACGTATTCCATTCCTTTCGGAAAACGTTGACTTAATACTTTCATCAGCCTCTTCACGCCGTCGACTGCCGTGAGCGCATTCGTCCCCGGCAACTGATACAACGCGATGATTGCGCTGGGTTGACCATTTAATCGGGCTCTGGTGGCGTAAACCTGGGAGCCGAGCTCCACCCTGGCCACGTCGCGGATCCGCACTATTCCGCCATCCTGTTGTTCGCGAACGACGATATCGCCAAATTGTTCGGGCGTCACCAACTGGCCCTTGGCGACCGCCATAAAGCTGAATTCCTGACCCGGAGGCACAGGCTCACCGCCGGCTGACCCCACAGGGTTGACCGCGTTCTGTTGCTGCACCGCGGTGACAAGGTCCGGGACAGTAATATTGAATCGGGCTAGCTGATCTGGTTTAACCCAAATCCGAACCGCGTAGGGGCCCGAGCCAAATACTTGGACATTGGAGATGCCGGGAACGCGCGTCAGCGGGTCATTCAGATTAATGAAAGCGTAGTTGGTCAGAAACGCGGAATCGTAGCGATCGCCGGTGGAACGAAGCGCGATCAACATCAATGGAGCGGCAAACGATTTTTGCACGTTCACCCCTTGCGCCACGACCTCGGGTGGCAGTTGCGCGGAAGCCTGCGACTGGCGCATCTGGGTCAGGACCTGGTCGGTCTGAGGGTTGGTCGACTCGTCAAAGTTCACCCTCAGCTTCATTTGCCCGCTGTTCGCGTTGAGGGAATACATGTAGTTCATGTTGTCGACACCGCTGATCTGCTGTTCAATCGGAGTCGCCACAGATTGTTCGACCGTCACGGCATCGGATCCTGGATCGGTCGCGGAGACAACAATTTCAGGCGGCGTAATATTCGGAAAGAGAGAGACGGGGAGAAATGCCAGCGAAACGGTCCCGACAATCACCGTCATCAACGAAACAACAATCGCCAGGATCGGCCGGTGAATAAAAAAAACGGACATCGCTATTGCGCTTGAGGGGGTGCAGACGGTGTCCAGGGCACCGGCTTAACCTGTTGACCGTCACGAACTTTTTGCGCCCCTTCCACAATGACGCGATCACCGAGTTTGACTCCTTCTTCGATCACCCAAAGTTTGCCGACCCGGTCGCCAACTTTCACCGAACGGATTTCAACTTTGTTTTCTGCTCCTACCAGCGCGACTTCATAGCTGGTCTGCAACTCATTTACCGCACGTTGGGGTACTAGCAGAGCCCCGGGAATATGGCGAACGGTTGCCCGAAGCCGGACGAACCCGCCCGGACGCAAAACATTGTCGGGATTTGGAAACAGGGCCGCGAGTCTGATCGTGCCGGTCTGCTGATCCACTGCCCGGTCGACGGCCGAGAACTTTCCCTGATGAGGATACAACACCCCATCTGCCAGAATGATTTCCGCCGGAGGCGCCATTTCCCCGGCCGCGCGATCCTGCTCAACTCTTCTCGCAAATTTGAGATAGTCCTGCTCGCTGATCTTCAGGTAGGCCTTGATTGGGTTGACGGTCGACATGGTGGCGAGCGGCTGAGCATCGCTCGGCCCCACCAGATCCCCGATCCCGGGATTGGCGATTCCGGCAATCCCGCTCAAGGGGGCAGTGATTTTGGTAAACTGCAAATTAAGCTCAGCCTGCCGAAGGGCCGCTTGTTGCGCTTTGACCTCGGCCTGGGCTGCGACGTTCGCCTGGACGGCATTATCGCGGGCTTGGGCGCTCTCGACTTTCTGTTCGAAAAGCTGTGTTTCGCGCTTGGCTGATTGTTCCGCCTGGAGTTGGTTCGCTTCAGATTGCGCCAGTGAAGATTTGGCCTGTTCGACCGCGGCTTCGTAGGTGCTGGGGTCGATCTGAAATAACAGCTCGCCCTGGTGCACGAACGTTCCTTCTTTGTAGTCCTGCGAAATGAGATAACCGGAAACGCGAGCCCTGATATCGGCATTCACCGAACCATCTAACGAGGCGATCCATTCTCTGACGACTGGTACATCCTGCTGGATCACCTCCGTGACGAGAACTTCCTGCGGGCCGAGACTAGGCGCCGGCGGTCTTGAACACCCGGAAAGAAGTGCCAGTGTCAGTGCCAGTGCCAGTGTCAGTGGGGGCCAGTCGGGCCGAGTCGTTTTCGTTATCGTAATCGATCCTTTCGCTATCTTGCTTTCCGGCTGCTTCTATCAGTGTCAGTGTCAGTGTCAGTTGGGGTCCGTCGGGCGGTGATCGGTCTCTGACTGTTGTCAACGTTGGCTGCTGCGAAGAGGCATAGCGGGATGCTTCGCTTACCTGACACTGGCACTGCCACTGACACGTCTTTCCAGCCAATGCCGAATCAACCGGCGGGCAATGGTATCCAGATGCGGGAATCTACCTTCGAGCCTACCAAGCATTTCTCTGGCCTCGGAGACTTGAAACCAGCGAACATCTTCCAGCTCAATGCCTCGCGTGATTTCTTTGGCCTGGGCCTCGGCAAAAAATCCGAGCATCAACGATTGCGGAAACGGCCACGGCTGCGAACCAAAGTAGCGAATGTTCTTCACTTCAATGCCGCTCTCCTCCTTGACTTCCCGAAAGACAGCTTCCTCGAGTTTCTCTCCGGGCTCGACAAAGCCGGCCAAGGTCGAATACATCCCCTCCGGCCAGGAAGCCTGGCGTCCCAGGAGACAAAGATCATCGGCGTGAACCAACATGATCGTCGCCGGATCAGTGCGCGGAAAATGCTTGGTCGCACAATCTGGATTCGTGCACGCCATGACGTGTCCAGCCTCCTCCGGCAGCGTTGGATGACCACAGCGAGAACAGAACTTCTGCGCCTCGTGCCAAAGCGCGAGCGACCGGGCAAAGAAGAGCAACGAACGCTCCTCCGACGAAAGTGATCCGTCAAAATCCCGGAGCTGGATAAACCGGGCGACCTCCCGGTTAAGATTGAGAAAGGTCAGCGCGTCATCTTCTGATCCCAGAGCGCTGAGGTCCGCGCCGAAGATGGAGCCGCCCATGCTGCGGACACTGAGAAAGAATGGGTTAAGGATTTTCTCCGGTTCAGGCACCTCCAAAAGGAGGGGTCGCTTGTTCTGGCCGACGCCGAACAGGTTGCACCCCTTCCAGACAAATACGAAGTGTGGGGAATTTGACAGCTGTTGGCGAAGCCATTCGGTCTCTCCACGCCGATGTGCTTCGCGTTGGAGAGGCTCGGCAGGCAAAAAATGAGTTACTGGCAGGTTTAGCATCAGTGCGCGTTATTCATGTCGCCAAAGCTCTCAATTAACTGCAAACTCTCCACTGTAAATGAAAATAAAAAAGCCGGTGGGCGACCGCTGGAAATGGGAGAGCGCTCAAGCGAGACGCTTTTGTTTAGCTTGGATAAGCCCCGCAACTGTCCTCGTCTTTTTGATAGTCGCGATTCTCTCGGCAGGTCTCGTCCACACGACTCATGCCCAGATTCTCGGAGAGTACACCGAAACTTACACTGCGCGCCTGAGCCCTGCCGACCACTACAACAGTAACGGGGTACGTCTTCACAGCGCCGCCGCGATTATTCGTCAGGATCGAGCCAATTACTATGTCTACCGGATTCGCGATAGGGAGGATGAGCCTGACTCTTTTTTTAGCATCAAAAGTAACCGGGCGCGCATGGAGCAAATGCTTGAAAATGGTCGAGCGACGCCGGATGCCGTCTACAAAATTGTCAATGAAACGCCCCTGATTCGAGTCGACATCTATTCGACTGGCATCAACGTGACCGTTGTTTCAGATTAGTCCGAAATCTCACCAAACCAAAGCGGTGGGGGAACTTCAGCTTTTGAAGGTTTAAAATTTATCGGAAGTCATGAATTGATGCGAAGCGCTGTTTTACTTTGTTGTTTACTCATGATCATCGGTCCTGAACTAGGCATTCAATTTTCCCAGGCCGGCAACGTTCCGCCGAAGGCAGATGCTTTCCTTCGAGCCTATCCCAATTTTTTCTCTGGCTATAAGGAGAATACCCTTCTCTTACACGACGGGGGCACAATCCAATTTGACGATGGTCGCTCGAAAACTTTTGAGCAGTTGCTTGCCGAACCTGATCCCGAAGACGAACTCAGTCAGCGCTATCCCACCGGTCCTCAATCTTATTCGGCGCCAGCATTTAACTTTGACCCGGGCCGATTCAGGTGCGCCGCGCTCTTCAAGAAAATGTACGGAGCGAATGCGCAAGAAGTGGAGGCGCACCTGGTCACTGTTCCCTGGCTCCCACATTCAAGTCACAACGCCGTTCGTATCACTCGAGTGAATGGGGTTGACCGCCAACTGGCGGCGGTATCGGCCGAACTCGATCAACTCCCGCCGGAGGATAAGAAGTACGTTCTCAAGACTGGCGGCACTTTCAACTGGCGGCCGATCGCCGGAACCGATCAGCTCAGCGCGCATTCCTTCGGCATCGCGATTGATATTGATCCGGACTACTCCGATTACTGGCGTTGGAACGGCACTGGGAATCGCGATCAAATCATTCCCTACCGAAATCGGATTCCACACCGAATCGTGGAGATCTTCGAGCGTCACGGATTTATCTGGGGTGGCA
This sequence comes from Chthoniobacterales bacterium, assembly GCA_035484035.1. Classification (GTDB taxonomy): domain Bacteria; phylum Verrucomicrobiota; class Verrucomicrobiia; order Chthoniobacterales; family JAFAMB01; genus JAFAMB01. The sequence continues at coordinate 1,720 of DATHPI010000108.1, read as the reverse complement.
AATGGTATCACTACGACACGATGCACTTTGAGTATCGTCCAGAGCTTTTGACACCGTCGAGCAGTGTCAGTGGCAGTGTCAGTGTTAGTGGAGGCCCGTAAGGGGAGAAGCGGGTCGGCGTTGGGAGGCTCCGTCCGAGCCGGGGATTTCGCGTTGCCCTGCCACCCGACGTTACCCCCTCGTCTCGTTCTCGTCATCGCCATCCTCCTCGTCGTCGTCCTTCGTCCTCGGTTGGGGATCGAGGGGACCTGCCAGGATGGAGGACGGAAACGACGGAAGATTTCCGCGTATCACGCGAAAAGCGAGGCCTGCGTCGACCGCGAGCACAATTGATTTCTGCGGGGTACGCTGGAGGAAGGCAAGCCGGAAAGCCCCGGCTCGGACGGAGCCTCGCCCTACCAGGAGCCTTGCCCTACCTCGCCCTGCCCTACCCTATTGCTTTACGCCATGTCGCCGATACGCTTTGCCCTGTTCTGGGCAACGACTCGATGCGTTTCCACTAAACCGCCGGCTTCCAGCCAGGCCGAAAGGCCGCCCTTCAAGGAGAAAACGTTCCGGTATCCAATCTTTTGCAGGCTGTCAGCTGCCAAGGCAGCTCGATTGCCGGCCGCACAATAGACCAGGATCAGACAGGACTGGTCTGGAGCAATTTCGGATATCGTCTGCTGAAGCGAACCTCGATTGATATTCTTCGCACCTTTAATGTGCCCACTGAAGAATTCGTCTTGCTCGCGAATATCCACGATCAATGGCAACTCCTTGAATTTTGTCAGACCAGCGGGCGAAATCTCGCGGATACCGCTCTCATCCGCTGGAGCCATGAACCCGTCGCCACGATGCGGCGGGCGATGGCCGGTGAGGTGGAGTCCGGCCAATCTTGGCGCGAGTTCGCGAAAAAGATTTAAGAACGGGATCACGGTAATTCCCATTGTCTTAGTATTATTTCGACGAAAGTCAAGAAGTCGCAATTCTTTGATAGCTAGATCGGCTGAGTAGATTTACTCGTTCAGAGGAAGCGGCGCAGCGTTCGCTCAATGATACATGCCGTAGCTCTGTTTCGCTTCGATCCCGGACTTTCACTTAACACCCCCAATTATCCTATGCCGCAATCCCAGCCATCTGCTCAATCTTCCTCTTTCAAGCAATCGCGCTTCCGGTGGACGACGGACCCAACGTTCTACCCTACGGCCAGGCTGGCCATGGAAGCGCCACGCGAGCGTTTAGCGTACGTCGCGGGACTCGCGCCAGACAACAAATCGCGCAGCGACGCCCTGTTGGTGGTCGACGTCGACCCAGACTCTCCCTCGTACGGGAGCGTGGTCAGCCGTCTGGATCTTCCGAATGTCGGCGATGAATTGCATCACTTCGGCTGGAACGCCTGTAGTGCTGCCTTGTGCCCTTATGCTCCGCACCCGCACCTTGAAAGGCGTTATCTGGTTGTCCCTGGATTGCGTTCGTCCCGCATCCATATCATCGATACTAAGGCCGATTCGCAAAAGCTTGAGATCGTCAAGATCATTGAGCCGGAAGAAATTTTCGCCCGTACCGGCTACTCCCGTCCGCACACAGTGCATTGTGGTCCGGAGGGCATCTACGTGAGCGCTCTCGGCGCTCCGAATGGGGGCGGCCCCGGCGGAATCTTTATTCTCGATCACCTCGATTTTAATGTCATGGGTCGCTGGGAAGTTGATCGCGGACCCCAGGAACTAGCCTACGATTT
>DATHPI010000107.1:0-7114 GCA_035484035.1 Chthoniobacterales bacterium | reverse complement strand
TCGACCAAAGCCGCGATCCGTGATTTTTCCATGGGCTATTTTAGGAGATAACGTACGAGAGGTGTCCAGTGCCTTTGCGGAGATTGGGTCGGTCGGGTTCTAAGTGAGAAGTCGTTTTACTAAAAAGCTGGCTTAAAGTGTATAAGCGTCCAGTTGACATTTTTGCACATCAAGTGTTCGCTCGCCTGTCTTCGGGTTACTCCGGATCGCCAGAACATTCTGTGTCGGCGCGATGTTGTAACGGTCGGCAGATCAAGTGAGGCGGGATCGGAATGCTATACTGGCGAGCGAGTTCTTCTTCGGATGCTGTTTCGTCGGTATCGTCCGCACATGGCCGAAAATATGGCAAAGGCAGTTCCGCCCGCTCAAGCGCTTTGTTGAATGCACGGACGCTCGATGATCGCCGTCGGATTTCGGTATTTGTTCGATCGCATTTCACCAATCCGTCAATCATCATTTGCGAGATGGTCCAGTAGCTAACTCGAACAAAACAGGGATGCGGCAAAGAGGTTCCGGACAATTCACGACGGTTCAGAGGCATGTTAAAGTTCGAGGCCGGACACAATCCCCTTTTTAGCGTAAACGACATCGTGGATCCAGTTACAATCGAGCTTCGATTTCTACAACGCCTACAGGTTCGACTTGGCTCCCATATTGAGGATTAGCAGACTGATCCCTTTGGGACACTTTCACTGCATTCGGGCAATACAGAAATTTCAGATAACGGCTCAGCGTTTTATCCGCACGTTGACTTGCAATGATTGCGATAACCCAAATATGATCGAACACCTCACGATCAAGAACCGCGATGACGGCGCCCGCTGGCACCACCCCCATAAGCATCCAAGCTAAACTCGACAAAAAGCCTCCCTACAAGCTGCTCGCTTGCGACGGTGGCGGCATTCGCGGCATCATCTCCATCGAGATTCTTGCCAAAATCGAAGACGAGCTGCGTGCGAGTAGCGGAAATGGAAAGGTCGTGTTAGCCGACTACTTCGACTACGTTGCCGGCACGAGCACCGGCGCGATCATTGCCGCGCTCGTATCGCTCGGTTTTTCCGTTGCCAAGATTCGGAATTTTACCTGGAAAGCGGCGCGCAAATGTTTGAAAAGGCGGCTTTTTTGGAGCGCTGGTTTTGGAAATTCAGGCGGCAGCGTCTGGAGGAAATGCTTAAGCGTATCCTGAGCGAAAAGACGGGTGAGGGGGTGCATACCCTCGGATCTGCAAAACTGCGAACCTTGCTCATGTTCGTTTTACGCAACGCCACTACGGATTCGCCTTGGCCGATTTCAAACAACCCGCGCGCCAAATACAACGATTTAGCCGTGCGCGGCGATGACAGCAATCTCCATCTCCCGCTCTGGCAACTTGTGCGCGCGAGCAAGGCGGCACCGACTTACTTCGCGCCCGAGATCATCACCATCAATCCGCGGAATCCAAAGAAGTTCATCTTCGTTGATGGCGGCGTGACGATGTACAACAATCCTGCCTTTCAACTGTTTCTGATGGCCACCAGTGAGCCCTACCGGCTCGGTTGGCAAACCGGCGAAAACGAGATGCTGATCGTTTCGATTGGTACCGGCACCAGCGCTGGGGCGAAGGCGACCCTGCGGGTGGAGGACATGACGCTGCTCTTCAATAACTTAGTTCTGCGGTCGAAAATTTTGTAAAAACGCTGTAACAATAATATAAACAATAATTACAATAGACAGGACCGAAATCACCAGCTACGGTTTGCTTCCAAAGACGCCGGTTAACGAAAATTCAGACCCCCAATGATACGACTTCCCGCGAAGGTCCTAATCGTCAATAAATTGGCCGACCAATATCTCATCACCGTGAAGGTTTGCGAAAAGCACCGATGTGAATTCGATAAACTCAATTTCGGAAAAAAAAAGCCGCACCTCGGCTCTTATCGCAACGGTTGGCTTGATCTTGCCTATCACGAAAATCCCGAACTTAAGGCAGGGCAGTCGTTCCCGTTGTGGACGATTCAGTAAACTACGCAACTTCAGCCGATCGTTAGCTTCCTTCGCTACCGCAAGTTATCGGAACGGGTACTTAATTGGGCTCCCAAGCTTTCCCCCCCAAGCATGGAGAACAAAACCGGCGTGCGCCATTAGTGTCATGGCGCACGCTGGTACATCCGAGGTTTATATTATATGCGAGTAATGCCAGGTTTCGGTTGCTCATTGCCTTCCAGTAACAGCAACCTGCCCAGCATCCATCACCGAAGTGATTCTCGACACCCGAACTTCGTTTGTCCACTGATTTACCCTGAGTTCACAGAACTGTGCACCAAAAGAATGGAAGGCATATTTTGTTTTCTCCTCGCCGGCCTCTGCGCTCTCCGTCGCTTCGATTGAACTGCGGCCCATCGCGTTCAAAACAGACCCGAAATCCGCAGTTTTTCCGCCACCGACCAATTGGCCGTTTTCATAGGAAACCTCCTCTGGCTTCATTCCGCCAAAGGGCGACTTCTTATCGCTGACCGCGAACTGGATTAGTTTCTTCTTCGCCGAGTCGGCGGCTCTCTGAACCGCCGGACTGACACTTGCAGTGGACAAAGAGCCCCAAGAAATGGGGGCAGCCGGCAAAGCCGAATCGCCTAAGACTGGACGTATTCTTTCCAGCGGTAGGCCCAAACATTCGGCTCCAACGATCGCTAGAACCGTCCACATGCCGGTTCCCAGGTCATGAGTCGCTGCAGAAACCTGTGCCGCCCCGTCCGCCAGAAACCCGACTTTCGCGGACGATTTGCTACGGTAGGCTATGCTAGTCACCTCGATTGATCGGCTGGCAACGTGCAAGGCTTCCGGCGACTTAATAGTCGAGCTGGTCGGCGTCATCGCTACCGTTGACGACGATTCAGAAGGTGCTTCATTTGGCCACGTGGTGATGAAGCCACCAGATAGCCTTGACCCCCTTCAGGCCCGATCAGATCACAGGCATACGGCTTTGTTCTGCTGGGAGAAAGGATCTCGAGCCTCAAGACCGGGCAGCACAGTCCTTCCAACTCAATCCATTGACCAACTGATCGGTGTCAATTTGTTTGGTGCCCATCTGGAACGCATAGCCGTTCGGCAGTTCGCGCTATCCTCGGTCGGCGCGGCGGAGCGTCTCGATGAGCTCTTTTGAAATTTCTAAGGGTTTAGTCTGGGTGTGGGGTATAACTTAATGTGAAATAGCAGGTGTTCTCAATGAAGCCAAGGCGAACCAGTTAGACTCGAGACCTTCAGGTTCGCCCAACCAACCGACTCGTGGATCCCGGCGCAGGAGCCGATAGGCTGCGATGGCTTGGCTGTTCGTCATTGTATCCTCTCCGAAAAGAGCCCTGAGGTTGAGAAGGCGGAGGAATGAGTTTTGGGTCATCCGGCAAAAGCAGGCAGACGCGTCGCCGTCCGCTCCGCAAGGTCGGTAACTGAGCGTAGTCGGCCCGTGTAAAAGCCGCTAGGCGGTAACCGCAGTCCGGCTCGACGCCGACCGGAAGCGTTCCCTTAACTGGTCATATCGTTGAAGCGTTTGCGACCAACGGCGACCGGCAGTTAAACCGCCGTCCACTGTAAGCGCCTCTCCGGTTACAAAGCTCGACTCACTGCTGGCGAGCCAAAGCGCCGCGTTCGCAATATCGGCAGGAAACCCTGATCTGCCCAGAGGCAAGATTTCCGCGAGCCAAGGCTCCACAATCTCTGGGGTGCGTTCATTCAGTTCTGTGGTGATTTCTCCGGCTATAGGCGCAAAAATAGCGGTGGCAACTCCGCCGACACAAATGGCGTTCACTCTAATTCCGCGCTCTGCAAGTTCCAGCGCCACCGATTTCGTTAACCCGACGACTCCGAACTTTGCGGCGGTATAGGCGTGTGAACCGTAACCACCGACCAAGCTTGCCACGCTTGCGATGTTGATGATTGTTCCGCCAGCTTCCATGAATGGGACCGCATACTTAATGCCCAAGAATGTGCCGCCGAGCAACAGGGCAATCGATTTATTAAAGCCTTCTGGTGATGTTCCGGCGATTGGCCCGCCTTCGCCACCCACCCCGGCGTTATTTACCACGCAATCGAGTCTGCCGAACCGTTCTGCGGTTAATTTCATCAGCGCCTCGGTGTCAGATGCACTTGCAGCGTCCGCTTGGTAAAACGCGACGTTTGGGCTCAGTTCTTTTTCGAGAGCTTTCCCTTTTTCTTGTGAACGACTGCTGAAAACAACTTTAGCACCTTCTTCAATGAAACGTCTGACGATGCCTTCGCCTATTCCTCTGGTACCGCCGGTCACAACGGCAACTTGATTTTCTAGCCTGAGTCTGGCTGTAGGGGGTATATGATTCATTTGAATTTTGCTTTCATTGGCGCGGTGATTGGACAATTGAATTCGCCCTAAAACAGTGCAGCTTAATGCTTGCTATTATAAATTTGTACTGTCAAACAATACAAGCGGAGCGATGATCCCGACCACCGCGCCGGGAAAATCCTGCGCAACGCCTAAATATTGATCTAGTTCTCCCCGGAGGAACGAACGATGAACGCTACTGAAGTCGCACAAAACAACTTCAATTCTTGGAACCGGCATGATGCCGACGCAATTAACGCCGCGTATGCCAAAGGTGGCACCTACCGCACGCCGCGCATGGGCCAAGCTCTGACCGGGTCAGCTATCGGTGAGTATGCTAAATCGGTTTGGAAGGCGTTTCCCGACGTGTCACTCGAAATCATCAGTATCGGTGACACTGGAGGTGGGTTGGTCGCAATTCAGTGGATGTTGCACGGCACCCACACCGGCCCGTTAATGGACGGGACGCCACCTTCCGGTCGCAAAGTTTCGTATCCGGGGGCTTCCTTTGTTCAGGTTGAGGGCGATAAGATCCTGTCGGAGCAAATCTACGTTGACCGACAGACGGTAGCGGAGTTGCTGGGACTGAAAGCGAAGTAGCATGTCAAAAGTCCTAAACGCCCATAGGAAACTATGAAAATTCGCTTGGCAGTTGCCCTTGTAGCATTGGCAATCAGCTTTGCTGTACCAGGCTTTACCCAACAGAAAGACACGGTTGATCCGCAATCCGATCCTTATTAGACGAAGTAGACTTGAATCCTTGAATCAAAGTGCCCGTGCGGTCCAACGACGACCACAAATGATGAACCACTGCCAGTTCGGAGAACCACCAGCAAACTAATCCGTGTATTTAGTGAATAGTGCACTGGTACATGCACGTCATCACCGCTCTCGGTCACTCCTTGACTTGGCATTCTTTTTTGATCCTAATGGCCTTCTGGTCTCCATGAAAAAATGCCTTCTTATTTTGTTATGTGCAGTCGCAGGAATCTCAACAGCAGAGGCCTACACAGTTATTGCCGTGTATAGCCGCCAAGGGGAGCGCCAACAGTTTCAGCATTTCCAATACAATCACCAGGGCAATAATGTTTCTCGGGCTGCGGTTGAGAAGCTCGCTCTCGATGGGGTTAGCGTGGAGGGCGGGATTAATCCAAAAATTGTGGTCTCGACAGGCAAACCCGGATATTTCGCGATAGCGGTCTCGCAGGAACAAGACCGTCGCATAGTTGGGTGGTCCGGTCCTCAGTCAAGCGCGGAGGCTGCAACAAGCGAGGCAATCGCACACTGCAAGCAATACGGCGGCACAGATCCCCGTATTAAGGCGCATTGGGCGGACGGAATGTCAGGCCAAAAAAAGTAAGCTTTTAATCCGTGGAGTTTATTTGGCCGCCGGCTCCGGGACACTCGGTTGAACGAGGCGCATGTGCCATCCATCCGGATCGCATTGATAAATAGTAACGATGCTGCCACGCACTTCATGCAACCCGCCACTTGCGGTGGGGACCGTGACGGAGAATTGGATAAGCCCATAACCACCGTTGCCCTGGACATGCACCTCCACGACTTTAATCGTATGGCCCCTGGCACCGGAGGCGAAGCGATTGGTGTAATACGCCCGAAGGGCTTCCCGGCCACGCACGATCGGGCCGGAGGGCGAGACTAAGAGACCATCCGGAGCGTAGAGCGCTGCCATCGCAGCGGGATTCTTGTCGGCATAATTGGCGTCGTATTGCCGCCCCAATTCGATTGCCGCTTGCATCAATTCCGCCTCTGTGACATCCGCCGCCAAGGTCCGGCCAGCGGTCACAGTGACGAAAAGGGTCAACAAAGTAATGGCCGACAGTTTTCTCATCTCGGATCTCTTTGAGCCATCATCAGCCGTTCCACAGTGGGATCAAGCAGGAAATCTTGAGGTCGATTTTACAGCACGACGGCTGTTCACTGTAGCCGTTGACGCCAACTGGGTGACAACAGCGACAGCGGGAAATCCTGTGGGAAATTGCCCCTGATCTTCCGCAGTTCGGAGGTGTCGGGAACGTCGGTACGACTTAAATCTACAATTACCTCCCAGGTCCCGGCCGTTTCCTTCATACAGAAATTGAAGGCGATATCCACCATGTATTCTGTACTCATATAACTGCCGACTTTGAAAAGTGGGATAGCCTCTAAGTTGCAATAGGGCTCCTGCACCGAAAGGTGACTGATTTTGAAAACAATCGGCTGCGGCAGTGCCGCGGTTGCGTAATTGCTGATAACATATGGTCTAGCGCCATCACAAATTGCCTGTCGCTCTGGCGAACCCGGCTTTGGCGTATGGATGACTTGTCGCTCTTTTGCAGTCGGATCAGCGGCCTTTGCCCAATTTTCGGCGCTCCACAGCATCGCCCCTGCGAGCACCAGAATAAGTAGATGATGGTTCCTCATGCTAAACAGATGGTTTTGCTGAATGGTTCTCCACTAAGTGATCGTTGGATCGGGAGGCAACTTCACGATGGATCTGCCGCTGGTGAGCGACATGGTCGTATGGAACGCCTCAATCGCAATGTTATCGTACCGAGTGCATCGTCTCATAAGTGGGAGGCATACCGTTGGCTTCAAAAGGGTTTGGATGCAAGGCGCGAGTGAGGAGCGTATCCGGTGCGGTACGTAACGAACGAGCAACGACGCAGACGAACCCTTTTCAAGCCAACCCGGAGGGCCGATGGCGCTTTTGCCGATTTTCTGCGTTGCTCGCTCCTCACGTACGGATCTAAGTATGCTCGTCGCTCGCGCCTTGAAAATCGG
>DATHPI010000106.1:0-7591 GCA_035484035.1 Chthoniobacterales bacterium | reverse complement strand
AGATGGCCCATGATGTTTTCATCAGTCACGCCTTCAGGGATAAAGCGTTTGTTGTCGCAATTTGCAAAAGTCTTGAGTCTGCGCAGGTCAAATGCTGGATCACGGAGCGAGATATCTCTGCGGGCGAAGATTGGACAGAGGCCACTCGAAACGCGATCGCCTCCAGCCGGTTGATGGTGCTCGTGCTTTCAGAAAATGCCAATGCGGCGCCCCATCTCGAAAGAGAAATCGCGCATGCATTCTATACCAAGCGCCCCATTCTCCCCGTCCGGATAACCGATACTCAACCGAAACGCGATTTTCTCTTTTATCTCGGAAATGTTCACTGGGTCGATGCGTTTAACTCGTCTCCAGAGCAGTATCTGCAGGAATTAACCGGCCGCATCCGTGGGATTCTCCGTGGTCCAATTATCTCTCGAGATATAAAGCGCTCTCCAGGGATGGCCGAGCAAGCTAGAAAAAAATCCCAATATCAAGACTCCTGGATGGGTGTATGGGGAGAGTCCCAATATGGATCCTTGGGAATCTCGAAACGAATTGCCATTGGCGCATCCCTTCTGGCAGCTATCGGGCTATTGTGGTTCTTCTATTCGCAAGTGAAACTGGGGCAGTCTCCGCCCGGGGATGACCTAAAGACGCTTAAGGATCGGACCGCGCAAGCGGCCGCAGAAACTGGTCGGACACAAACCGAGAATTCGTCCGCGGGAAATACCGAACCGGACGATCCCCAAGATACAATCCAGGGTCACGCGGACATTTTGTTACCATCTCCGCCCGCTGTTTCACCGTCTGGTGTACCATCGGCAGAATCGACTCCTCTACAGGCGGAAAGCGGCGGAATCTTGAAGGGTTCGCCGGAAGAACAATCCTTAAAGGAGTTGGTTCTGGAATATCTTCGCACCATGGCAACTAACGACAGTTCGACGCTGGAACGATTGTTGGCCGGGCGAGTCAACTTTTATGGCAAAGGTGTCCTTTCTTTTCCAGAAATCGAGGAGTCCATGGAGCGTTATCGCCGCCAATGGCCAATTCGGAAATGGGAGTCCAAAGGAGAGCCCGAATTTCCAAATACTCTCCATTCATCCGATCCTAACCAATACGAGGTCCTTCAGCCTTTCGATTGGACGCTTGCTAACGGCACAAAGCAGAAAAAGGGTAGCGCCATTCTTTACCTCAGAATTCGCAAAGCCGAGAACGGCGCGTTTCATATATTTCACCTCGAACAACGCCATCTTTAGTCCCCGTCTCCTAGCCTGTTTCGCGCAGTCAGGAAATGGGGTTCTGCGACGAAGAGGCGTTATAATACAAATTGGTGCATCGTCTTAGAGTAGGCGGTAATATCTCCTGCTTGTGAGACGATTCACTAATTTTCGCCGGGTAATCCATTTCCAGATTGTTTCAGGATATGCGGCTGTGGAGGAGAAGCAGGTTTTTGGTGATAAGGGCGGCGAGAGGGCACAACGTTCATCCGCTTAAGATGTCGACGATTAAACTCAGCGATTAACTCCTGACGTTTGCGTCCAAGCTCTTGGGCCTGATTGGCATCGTTGTTCTTCAAAGCCAGTTGAATCTTCGAATCAAGCGTGTCCGCGTAAACTTGCAGATCTTGATCAGTGTAGAGGCCATAATTTTCCGGCGTTGGGGTAGGGACCGCATTAGCGGCGACGGTGGCAGTCCTAGGTAAATCGGTGCAGCCTGTGACGAGGACGACGCTGAGCAAACAAAGCAGACAATAGATATTCATTACGTTCCGACAAAGTTCCCCTTCCGCCGCTGTCCGCAAACACGAAAATCCTACGCAATTCTCCATCGGATCCGTCTTGATCAGCCCGGTTGTTATTGCGCCGGCCAATAATCGCCATGTCCGTCGTTTCCCCTTCAATCTGTTGTCTCGCAGTTGAACTCGATGATATTGCGGTCAGGGTCGATGATGTAAATCTGCGCATAACCGGCGATGGACTTGGAACGGAGCTTCATCTTCCGGAAATCGTCGTCGGGCAGATCGTCGCGAAAACCTTTTTCGCGGAGCCAGATCAGCGTACCGCAATAGCTCTCGACGCGCAGGGCGAAATGAATGTCGTCAAAGTCGATCCATTTATCGCGGCGGAGCATCGCGTCCGAGCGAACCAGGATGTGGAGTTGCTGCTCTCCATCGCCAATCTTGTACCAGATGCCCGGATAGTCGAAGTGGGGGCGGTCGATTTCCTGCATTTCCAGGACTTTCGTGTAGAACTCACGCGCACGCTCCAGGTCGTCGACGGCAATGAGAACATGATGGAGGTAAAGTTTGCTCATGGCTGACCAGATATGGAAGATTTTACCACGAATAAGGGCTCAAGCACTTCCTATGTTACTCGGCCAAGCTTATGATGGGCCGAGTGAAAGTCGCCGCGGTTTTCACCGACGCAATTCCACCGCGATGGATGGGGCGATCGTTGACAAAATCATTGCCAACTTCGAAGATCGCGCTGAGCCCTGAAGGAACTACAAGGTACGGCGAGATTTGCTTCCGAATCTTTGAAATGGATCAAATGCAACGGCTACTAAATGTTCAAGTTCGGTGACCCTTCCGGCAATTATTATGGCAAGCATAACAATCAATGGCGCGAGTCATGAGACCGAGCCAGGCGAACGGTTGGTCGACGCGATCAATCGGACCGGGATAAAAATACCTCAAGTCTGTTATCACCCTCAGCTGGGTCCAATTCAGACTTGCGACACTTGCATTGTGGAAGTGAACGGGAAATTGGCACGGGCTTGCGGTACAAGTGTCGCGGCTGGCATGTCTGTGCTGACAGCTTCCTCCAAAGCGGACGCTGCTCAGCGGGAAGCGTTCGATCGGATCTTAGAAAACCATCTTTTGTATTGTACCGTGTGCGATAACAACAATGGGAATTGCACCGTTCATAATACGACTGCCTTGTTGAAAGTTGAACATCAAAGCATTCCTTTTCGGAACAAGCCGTACGAAGTCGACAAAACCAATCCCTTCTACCGTTACGACCCGAATCAATGCATCCTGTGCGGGCGGTGTGTAGAGGCGTGTCAGAATCTGCAAGTTAATGAAACGCTCTCCATCCGCTGGGAAGATCCCATTCCCCGTGTTTTGTGGGATGGGGGAAAACCGATCGGCGAGTCGAGTTGCGTTTCTTGCGGCCATTGTGTGACCGTCTGCCCTTGCAATGCCCTGATGGAAAAGTCGATGATCGGAGAAGCGGGATATATGACCGCCATTCCCCACAAAGCACTCGATGGAATGATCGACATCGTCAAAGGGATCGAACCGGAACTCGGGTACGGATCGATCCTGCAGGTTTCTGAGGTTGAGTCGGAAATGCGGAAGTCCCGAACACGTCGAACCAAGACGGTCTGCACCTATTGCGGTGTCGGCTGCAGTTTCGATATTTGGACCAAGGATCGCCATATCTTAAAGGTGGAACCCTCCGAGGGCGCTGCAAACGGGGTTTCAACCTGTGTCAAAGGCAAATTCGGTTGGGATTTCGTCAATAGCCCGGACCGACTGACGAAGCCGCTGATCAGGGAAGGGGAGAAGTTCCGCGAAGCGACGTGGGACGAGGCACTGGGACTCGTCACGAGGAAGTTTTCCGAGATTAAGCGTGAACACGGGCCGGACGCGCTCGCCTTCATCGCCTCTTCGAAGTGCACCAACGAAGAAGCTTTCCTGATGCAGAAACTGGCGCGCGCGGTGATCGGTACCAACAATGTCGACAATTGCTCTCGTTATTGCCAGTCGCCCGCGACCATGGGGCTATTCAGGACTGTCGGGCACGGAAGAGATAGCGGATCGATTAAAGATCTGGAACGCGCCGGGTTGGTGATCATTGTCGGAGCAAACACCGCGGAGAGTCATCCGGTCCTGGCGACCCGGATCAAACGGGCGCATAAACTACGTGGTCAGAAACTGATCGTCGCGGATATCCGGAGCCATGAAATGGCGAGACGAGCTGACCTGCATTTCCGGCCTAAACCCGGCACCGATCTGGTCTGGATTTCGGCGGTCAGCCGCTACGTACTCGACAATGGTCTTGCCAGTAGCGATTTCATAGAGCGCTGGGTGAACGGATTCGATGAATATAAGAAAAGCCTCGAACCGTTTACGATGGAGTATGCGGAGCTGATTACCGGGATTCCGATCGAAACGCTGGTCAAGGTGGCGCAGATGATCACCCAGTCGGATGGTGTCTGTGTCTGCTGGGCGATGGGAGTTACCCAGCATTATATCGGCTCCGATACCTCCACGGCCATCTCGAATATGTTGTTGTTAACCGGCAACTATATGCGGCCTGGTGCAGGTTCGTATCCGTTGCGGGGGCATAACAATGTGCAGGGTGCTTCGGACATGGGTGCCGCGCCTGATCGGCTTCCGGGTTATCAGGCGGTGGACGACCCGGAGGTGCGCGACCGCTTTGAGAAGCGCTGGAACACGACCTTCCCGCAGACCAGGGGTCTCGACAACCACGAGATGGTCGACGCGATCCTCGAAGGCAAGCTGAAGTCGCTGTATTTGTACGGTGAAGAGATGAGCTTGGTCGATGCGAATGCTAACCTTGTTGGGGACGCTTTCTCCAAACTGGAGTTCTTTGTCGTTCAGGAGATTTTCTTTAGCGACACTTGCCGGTACGCCGATGTCATTTTGCCGGCCGCTCCCAGCCTCGAGAAAGAAGGAACTTTCACCAATACCGAGGCGCGCATTCAGCGGCTCCACCAGGTCTTCGAGCCGTTGGGAGACAGCAAGCCGGATTGGCAGATCATTCAGGAGATGGCCAATCTGTTGGGAGCAAATTGGAACTATCGGCATCCCTCTGAAATCATGCGGGAGATCGCTTCGCTCACCCCATTGTACGCCGGTGTGACCTACGAAAGACTGGAGGGATACCGGACGTTGCAATGGCCCGTCCATCCCGACGGTACCGATGAACCGCTCCTCTTCACCAAAGGCTTTAACTTCCCGGACGGGAAAGCCCGATTCTTTCCAGTTGGATGGATTGAGCCTTACGAGAAGGTAGACGCGGAGTACGACCTGCAGCTCAACAATGGTCGCCTCCTTGAACATTTCCATGAAGGAAACATGACCTATCGGGTCAATGGCATTAAAGAAAAGACTCCAGATACCTGGATCGAGATTTCGCCCGCGTTGGCGGCAGAACGAAAAATCGAAACGGGTCGTTGGGTGGAGTTGATGTCTCGCCATGGCAAGGTTCGTCTCCGCGCTCTGGTCACGGAGCGAGTGCAGGGACATCAACTTTATCTGCCCATGAATTCCAGTGACCATGCAGTGAACCGGCTGACGGGGAGCCACACGGATCGAGCGACGCACACGCCGGCTTACAAGGAAACTGCAGTCAAGATGCGTCTCTTGGAAGAAACGGGTGAGTCGCCGTTAACACGAGGCAATTCGCGCAACGGAACTCCTACTCCTCAACGTGGCGTGGAGGTCGAGAGAAAATGGAAACGAGCGGACTACCGGATGCCCGGGAGCCAGCAGGTATCGCCAAACAACGCCAAACAGCACCAGACAAACCAGCAACCAGGATAAACTATGGCCGCCCCCATTCGTTTTCAACCGGTAACACGTGATCCTCGTCAAGAACTTCATGCCCGGCTGGAAGCGGCACCGGAAGAGCATGCCGGGGCGCTCCTGGCGGTCTATGATATCCTTCAGGGTCTGCACGACCGGGGCGTTCTTGACGCGCTGAAAGGTGTCCTGAGTGCCAGCGATTTTGTGCTCGAGACCGCTGTCGAAACCGCCAAAACGCCGGAAGCGATTCGCAGAATTCGTAACCTCATTCTTTTGAGTCAGAAGTTGGACAGCATCGAACCGGAAGTACTCGGGCATTTGATCGATTCTATTCCTGAGGGCTTGGCGCAGTCGTCGGCAAAAGGCACGAAATCGCCCGGACTGTTTTCTCTGGTGCGGAAATTCAGCAGCAAGGACAGCCGGCGAGGGTTGGCAGCCGCGGCTAACATCCTGGAAACATTTGGGAAACGTTTAGGGATTCCCCCGCGTAAAGAAGGCTAATCTCGGGAAAATAGTTTGAGCCGCGCAGATCAGGCGCTGCGTCATGGAAGGAAGCCTGCGTCACGGGGAAACAAGCTGCGCGTGGCGGTGCAATTGGGATCTTCTGACCTCGCGCGCTCGCCATGATCCGGACATTTCAGTATATTCGGCGGCTATGTCCCGAATCTGCGTCTATTCCGGCTCCAGTTTCGGCGCGTCTCCCGAGTACGCGACTGCGGCCGCCGCTTTCGCGACTGCGTGCGCACGACGTGGGCTAGGCATCGTCTATGGCGGAAGCAGTGCCGGTCTCATGGGTGTGCTGGCCGATGCCGCGTTGGCCGCTGACGGTGAGGTCATCGGCGTCATCCCGCGCACGATGATTGCAGAGGAGCGCGCGCATAACCGACTTACGCAGCTTATTGCTGTTGAGTCCATGCACGAGCGCAAGCATCGCATGGCTCAGCTTTCAAATTCCTTCGTAGCGTTGCCGGGAGGGATTGGCACTCTCGAAGAGGTGATCGAGATATTTACCTGGCTTCAACTCGGCTTGCACCTCAAGCCCGTCGGGTTGCTCAATGTCGGCCGATTCTATGACCCGCTTCTCCAACTTTTGGATCACATGCGCGATGAGCAATTTCTCACGCCCGCTCATCGCGCGATGCTCACCGTCGAGCGAGATTCCGAACTATTGCTCGACCGGCTCGCCTCGACCAAGCACCTGCTTGTCCCGAAGCCTGCGCAAGGGCGACCGCCATGGTGAAGACTTTGACCTTTGGCGCTATGCGGGATCGAATCAACTCCAAATGAAGGATCCGAATCGTCTCTCGCACCGCGTCGAGGTTGGTTAAAACTGCGTGCCCACTCCGAACGATCACTTCGGATTGCGCTCCGGTGAGATGGCTGCTCCAATAGGGGACCACTCCATCCGATCCCGCTTCCTTCCGACCAGGATGATGCTGCCCGATTACACTGTGATACGGAACCTCGATCGGCAGTGCCGAAAGGGCGATCAAGGCCGGATTTTCCGGGGAAAGCGTTCGCACAGCGGAAAACCGCCCGTGCGGGTAGAAAATAGCTGCCTGGGGCGTCATGACTTCTCGATTCTCCCGGGCGAGCCGACCGAAGCCATACTCCAGCGTCGGATCTAACCGCGTGAGAGAATTTCCCATAAACCCAATGAAAGAATCGGCCATCGGGCTGCCGCGATGCGGCGTCGCCATGAAAATGACGCGAACGACACGAGGGTTCCGCTGAAAAGTCAGGATTCGATTTAATTCCTGGACTACCTCTCGATTGCCTTTGACCTGAGCAGGCGGGACGCGAAAGACGCTGCTCCAGAGTCGATTTTGGCTGGAACTCACGAGGGTGTGCGAAATAACGCCACCCATGCTGTGGCCAAGCACGACGATTCGCTTCGTGGCTGCATCGTGGTCTTTTGGATCAAGCGTATGGAGCGTTTTGTCTAGACTGGTGCGAAGCTCCTGGGCGTTGACGAAAACGGGGGTTCCGCTCGCGTAGTAGAATTGCCAGACCTGATATTTGTCCCGGACCTCCGGATCTTGGCGAAGCGCA
>DATHPI010000105.1:0-10686 GCA_035484035.1 Chthoniobacterales bacterium | reverse complement strand
AATCCAAACTCGCCCAGGGAGGCCTTCGCATCCCGCGACGATTCGAATTCGCGGAAGCGCGCGGTCGGAATTCCGTGACGAACCATAAATCGTTTGGCAAAACTCTTGGACGATTCCAACCTGGCTGCTTCTCTGCAGGGGCCGAAGATACGCTGGCCGGCGGCTTCAAACAGGTCGACAATCCCCGCCGCAAGAACGTCATCCGGCCCTACGACGGTGAGGTCGATCGCCTCCAGTCGCGCGAAATTCAGCAGTTGATCCAGTTCAGAGAGTTTGATGTCGACGTTCCGGCCGAGCTGAGCGGTCCCCGCATTACCCGGTGCGATAAAAACCTGCTTGACTCGGGGAGACTGACGAAGCTTCCAGGCAAGCGCGTGTTCGCGGCCGCCACTGCCGATCACCAGAACGTTCATGAAGAGCTCTTTACCGCATGGAAGGCACGAAAACAGTCGTGGTGGCGGGCAGCTGTGACACGGTTAGTGTGAATCGATTCCCCACATGAACCACGTTTACCTGTCGATAGCTCCCTTGACCCGTCGACACAATAATCCGGGGACGAAGCCGGTCGATCGTTAGCCGGCGTTTCTCCTCGTTGAAATTTTTCCCCCCACCCTCCGGTATAAAGAGGACGTCGACACGACCGATATTCAACGCTTCCGATGGGGTCACGGCATCTTCGATCGCGCCCAGAGTGCAGAACCTGATGCCGTCCATCGACCACGTGTAGGCAACATTGAGTTGAGTCGGCATAACCAGATTTTCCGAGCTCGTCTGAATTCCGCGAATCAGCACTCCGCTGGCCCGGTTCACTCCGCCGGCCATTGAGCTTCGAAAGATAATCGGCGAACCGCTCACCAAATCCGTGAAGTTCGCGTTTGGGTCTTCATGTGTGATCAGGATGATGTCTGCGGGGACAGTCGCGACTTTAGTAGCGTGGGGGTCGAATGGATCGGTAATAATCGTCAGGCCAATCGACGAGGTCACTCGAAAACAACCATGTCCCAGCCATTCGATTGTCACCTCACGCGGTCCCATGTAAGCCGATTCGTGTTCTTTGTGTCGTGACCAGCAGCCGGCCAGGGTCAGGACTGCTAAAATAAGGCAAATACTTCGATACATGCTTGAGCGTGGGGATGTTGCGTTGGAAGGCCAGAGTGACACATCGCGATCCAACGTTCAAGGCTCCTGAAGAAAGTGTCAGTGCCAGTGTCAGTGTCAGGAAAGAGAAGACTGCGGTCGGCAGCGGGCAGCGTAAAAAATGGTACGTCAGCTTCTCTTTTCTGACACTGACACTGACACTGACACTGACACTGACACTGACACTGACACTGCTAGGGCACTGGCACTAATCCCAAGAATGCCGCAAGGCGGATATGCATCCCGCTTTGGTGTTCCAGTGGAAAGAGTCATTGATAGCGCGAGTGATGTAACTCTTCGTGACCCTGACAGCCTCTCTCAGCGGCAGTCCTAGTGCCAGATTTGCAGTGATCGCCGCGGACAAGGTACAGCCGGTTCCGTGAGTAGAGACGCCTTGGCGATATGGTTCGGAGAATTCATGGGTTCCGTCAGAATCGATTAACAGGTCTACAGCCTGAGCCGATTTGAGATGGCCCCCTTTCAGGAGGAACGGGACACGATAACCCTTATAGAGTTCGACGGCGGCTTCCCGCATTTGCGAGAGCGTTTCCAGCTTGGTGCCGAGGATCGCCGCCGTCTCATCCAGATTCGGAGTTACGAGATTTGCGAGCGGAAAGATCCGAGACTTGTATCGCTCTAAGGCGAAGGGCTGAAGCAATGGATCACCTGAAGTAGCGATCATCACAGGATCGACAACCAGGAAAGGTCGCTTGTTCTTTGGAAGCGCCTCGAAGATATCACAGACCAAATCGATTGTTTCGCGGTTGTAAAGCATGCCGGTCTTGATCGCCACCACCGGGAAATGGGTTAGGGTCAGGTTGAGCTGGTCCTGCACTACACTCGGCTCGACGGCTTGTATCGAAAGGACCTTTCCAGGCACTTCGGCGACTACACAAGTCACGACCGTCGCTGCGTACACTTTAAAGTGGGTAAATGTTTTTAGGTCGGCCTGAATCCCGGCGCCGCCGGAGTTATCCGATCCAGCAATACTAACCGCAACAGGTGTTTCCATAGAAAGAGACTTTTCGTTCAACATGGCGCATTGTAGGCGCGTGAGCGTAGTGTTTCGGGAACTGGCCAATCTCCGTGTGATTATCGACAAGATTGTCTACGTGCAGACACTCGAGGCGC
Source organism: Chthoniobacterales bacterium (assembly GCA_035484035.1). Lineage (GTDB taxonomy): Bacteria > Verrucomicrobiota > Verrucomicrobiia > Chthoniobacterales > JAFAMB01 > JAFAMB01. Next base: position 8,418 of record DATHPI010000105.1, on the reverse strand, counting down.
CCCCTGACCGACCGTATCCATTTGTTTACTTTATCACGATTGACAATCAATCGGTCGAAACGGTAACGATCAGAGGCCGCAAATGGGTTATAACCGATCAAGCCGGTCAGAAGATTGTGGTCGAAGGAGACGGCGTCGTGGGCGAGTACCCGCGTTTGCGGCCTGGAGAACGGTTCTCCTACAACAGCTATCACGTTATCGGTTTGGACAGTGTGGCAGAAGGTTCCTTTATTGGACTCACGGACGAGGGGGTGCCCTTTGTGGTGCGTATCCCTCCATTCAAGATGGGGGTGCCGACTACAGGGTAGTGGCGGCTACTCCATCCCTTAGCGTTTCTGGAGGCGGTAGACTAACCACAAACAACCGCGTCCATTTTCACGTCGTGCGATTCTTGAGGAACCTCGGAAACTCTTTGAAACTCAAAACAGACGCCGACCTTGACCGTGGTTGCGGGAATCCCGGAAAGAAATCGATCGTAAAATCCCGCGCCCCGACCAAGTCGATTTCCCTTGGCGGTAAATGCCAGCCCAGGCACGACGATGAGATCCAACTGCAGCAAAGCCGGGCCTGCCATCGGTTCGCGGATCCCAAATCGCCCAGGTACAAGTTCCGAGAGGGCCGAGACTCGGCGAAACGAGAGAGTGCCCCCTTCGCATCGAGGGTAGCTGACAGAATGAGAAGCCAAAAGGCCGAGATCCCACAAAAGATCCAAGTTGGGTTCCGTAAGTGTCGGGGCAAACAAGGCAAGAACCTGCTTTCCGAAAAAGAGGGAGTGAAGTTGTTCACAAATCCGCAGCGATCTCTCGTGCCGTTCGCCTGGAGAGACTGCCTTCAGGTGTTCGCGGATGCTATCTCGCCAGCGAGATTTGTCGTAAAATGGCGATCTGGGATTTACCATCGTGACGCAATTTAATAGGGACTTGTCTGTCGTGTCGAAAATCACCAGGAATCAGGGGCATCGCGTCAGCTTAAAACCTGGCAAGGGCTGGCTTCGGCGAAACTTTTTTACCGAGGTTTATTTACCCTCTCTCTTTACGCGTCGAAAGGGGATAGCGCATCAACCGGATTTTCCCGAGCTGACATCCGAACAGATTTGTCTCACTTGGATTGGTCATGCCTCTTTTTTAATCGGTTGGCGTGGACTAAATATTTTGGTCGATCCACTCTGGTCGCTCTGGCTGAAAGTCATCAAACGGTTGCGCCGTCCAGGGCTTCCGTTGCGTTATCTGCCAGCGATTGACCTCGTTCTGGTGACGCACGCCCATTTCGATCATCTGGACAGAAAGACTCTCCGGCGGATTTCCTCCTTTCAGCCCATCATCGTCCCGAGCGGAGTTGGGAATTTAGTGCAAGACCTGGGATTTAACCGGGTCCATGAGCTGGATCCCTGGCAAACACTGAAGATCGAAGATATCGCGGTGACACTGACTCCGTGCCATCATTGGGGTGCTCGAGTTCTCCACGATAATCACCGAGGTTTCGGCGGATTTCATTTGCAACTTGGTGGCAGGACCCTCTTCCACTGTGGCGATAGCGCCTATTTTCCCGGTTTTGCTGAGATCGGGCAACGCTTGCAGACGGAGATCGCCTTATTGCCAATCGGGGCGTACGATCCGCCAACCCGGAGGGAGGTGCACATGAATCCCGAGCAAGCCATTCGGGCCTTCACGGAGTTGAACGCGCGCATCATGGTTCCGATGCATTACGGGTCATTTCGACTGAGTTTCGAGCCGCCGGAAGAGCCGCTGCGCTGGTTGCGGGCGGCCGTCCAACGTCATCACATCGAAGAAAGAGTCGTGGTCATGGAGGAAGGTATTCCGACCGTATTCTGAGGATTTCGGAGTCTTTCAGTTTTTATGAACTGTTACTGCACTGACTTGGCGCACCCAGCGGGCTGGACGCTTTTCGTTGGGAACGATGATGCGGAAAGGTCCCTCGTGGGGTGGTAGCGGTTGGCCGTCCTTGGTGTCCGCCAAGAGGATGACGCGGTCTGTCAATTCCGGCTCCAACTCAGCAAGCGCGAACGCCGCCCGGTAACCGTCGCTTGCCGCAACGAGCACCGTCATGGCGACGGTATCACGGATACCCGCCATGCCAGAATCGAGCAGGAGGCCACCGGCCTTGAGCACTTCCATCAATGGGATGCCGGCGTAGACAATCTCTTTGCCTGGATCATGCGGATCAGTGGTACGCACTTCTCTCCGAGGCAGTTGGTGCAAGGCGGACGCCTCCATTCGATGCGGATGGGGCAGGTCCCCGAGTAAGTCCAGCGCCTCTTCCGCTTGAGCGTTTGTACCGATTGCTTCGCCCGATTTGTCCTGAGTCCACCCGCTGTCCACCAACCAGAGACCAAGCGTCCAGGTCAGGCACATAAGCAGGACGCTGGAAACAAAGCTTTTCCTCCAGAAGCTCATTTTCATAAGCTACTTCTCGTCCACCGTCCATCGTAGATCAAAGATACAGTGGGCTAGGTGGGGATGTAGGATCTGTTGCGCAATCCAGGGCGGATGAGGAGAGTGCGGAATGGAACAATCGATCCGAAACGAAATATCCGGCACTGTGAAGGAGATCATCTCGGACAAGGTGCTGAGTGAGATCATCGTCGAGACTGCTGTCGGCGATGTGGCCGCCATCATCACCACGCGCTCGGTGAACGACATGGGGCTGAAGGTAGGCGACAAGGTTGCGGCCCTGGTCAAGGCCACAAATGTGTCCATTCGCCGCCAAGGTGAACGGTAAGTTGCCTCAACCCTCGAGCTCGGCAGCTGACATTTCCTCGAATTTAGGCGCGAAAAGATGATTAAGCCCAAACGCCACCAGGTAGGCAAATGCACAAATGACAAATAAGACATTGTAGCCTGCCGTGACATTGCCGGCGGCGGTGAACTTATCCAAAATGAAACCGCAGAAAATGGGGAAAATCATCCCGGCTGTTGAGCCGGCGGCACTGCCTAAGCCGATCAGAGACCCAACCGCACGCTTTGGGAACATATCGGAGGCCGTGGAGTAAAGACTCGCCGACCACGCCTGGTGCGCGGATCCTGCCAGCCCAATCAAGAAGACTGCGGCCCAATCGCTGACATGGGTGACAAACAAAATCGGGACCACGCAGAGGGCAAAAATGAACATAGCCGTCTTTCGAGCGCGCGTGACGCTCCAACCGAGCTTCATCAAGTAACCGGGAAACCAACCGCCGAGATTGCTGAGCACAGTGATGATCAAGTAGATGGTCGCCAGATGCATCCAGCTATGCGCTATGTCGAGGTTACGCGTCTTCTTGAAATAATCGGGCAGCCAAATTAGAAAGAACCACCAAACGGGGTCGGTCATGAATCGGCCGACGATAATCGACCAGGCTTGCCGGAATCTGAACAGCCGCAGCCAGGGGATCTTCCCGGCACCTTCATCATGGGATTCATCACGGTCACTTTGAATGTAAGCGAGTTCGTCCGCACTGAGACGCTTCTGGCGCTCTGGTATCTGGTAAAGTGGAAACCAGAACGCCAACCAAATCAGCCCGGCCACACCCGCCACGATGAACGCCATCTGCCAGCCCCAGGTTAAAGCGATCCATGGAATCACAATCGGAGCAATGATTGGTCCGAAGTTTGAGCCGGAATTAAATAAACTCGTCGCCAAAGTGCGTTCTTTTTTTGGAAACCAAAGCGCTACCGTTTTAATGGATGAGGGGAAATTACCGGCTTCACTTATTCCCAAACACATTCTGGCCACGAAAAATCCGCCTATGCTGGTTACGAGGGCATGTCCCATCGCCGCGAGACTCCAGCCCGTGATGGAAATGGCGTAACCGATTTTGGTTCCTAATCGATCGACCAAGTATCCGAAGATGAGTCCGCCAATGGCGTACGCGCCCTGAAAGGCGGAATTCACTTCCCCGAACTGCTCGTTGCTCCAATGCAGCTGACCATCGAGGATCGGCTTCAACAGGGAGAGAATCTGCCTGTCCATGTAGTTGACAGTCGTCGCGAAGAACAACAACCCGCAAATGACCCAACGATAGCGGCCGCTGGTGGTGGCGGGAACTCCGGATTTGGATTTCAGTTCTTGTAGCATTTTTACCTTCTAGCAAACTCTTAGTTCCCCATGCGGACGCCCGCGTCATTCTCGATTAAAGGCCATGTCGCACCCCTGTGGTTGAACACTGTCTCTTAACCAGGGATGCCCTTTCCCCGGAACCCTTTTCATCCAAAGATCGGTCGCAGATGGCGATCAAAAAGATTTTCCGTAACGTTCCGGCCGACGATCTGTTCGTTGGCTTCTAAAGCGTCCGTAAATCGCTTGCCCATCCCGGCAGCGACCTTGAAACCGACGTGCAAGAGCTGCCGGAAGTGGGGATTGTAATGAGGAGATGATTCCACATGGCGCAGCGCGTCAGCATACTGAGTGGAACTCCAACTCATAACAGATTTGGGATCCGGCAGTTTCCCCGGGTCAATATCGATGACTGTGCTGTAAGGAGCTGCCAATTCCTCAAAATGTTCGCGGGCCTGGGCATACACTTCTTTAACAAGTGCCAACCCTTCACCGCCCGATTCAGCCAATCCGATCACCTCTTCGAGCCAAGTGGTTCCGGCTGTTTTGACGTGTAAACCGGAGTCATGTTTTTTGATCAGCCGGTTAATGATGGAATAAATAGAAAACTTGTCGCTCCCGGAATGCACGCTGAGCTTAAGGGTATCGGCTAGCCCGAATTCGCGGATGGCGAAGGCGATAACGCTGAGGTCTTCATCGAATTCCTTCTCGAATTGGGTCAGATCCCCTACGTAATCGACCCCTTTGTTAAACCGCCCGGTAAATTTAGGGGCGATGGTTTGGACCGGGATATCTTCCCCGGCAATCATGGCCAGAATGAGGAATAGCTCCACCGGGTTTTGCGGCGCATCGGTCTCGTCAACGGAGACTTCGGTGACAAAGCTCTCCCGCCCTTTCCTTTCCTCGATGTGCCGGAAGATACGACCTGCCTCTTGCACAGCCAGCAAAAATTTGTTGGCAGCCCCGCGCACGGTTTCCTCGGTCAGATGAAAGGGGCGGTCAATCCCCGGAATGGCGAGAGAACCGGTGTAGCGGCGCACTGCCTTCGAGAAAGCATGGACGTGGTCGTCTGTGGCCGGTTTCCCGGTGAAATCTGCTACGTCAAGGGTGAAAAAGTCACTTCCTGGAATAAATCCGTCGACCGTTTTCAACCCGATGTGATCGGCATCGACATGGTAAGCCCCCTTCCAGCCCAACGCAGCCACGGCGGAGTCGGCTTCTGCCCTGACGTCATCGGGTTTGCTATGGATGATCATATGCTCGCGATTGGATTTGTTCCAAACCGGGTGAACATCGATCCCCAAGTCACGGGCTTTAAAGAGGGCCTGGAGTTGGGCTCGACCCTGGTGCGCGAACCGGTCACCGATGCCAAAGGTGTATTTTTCGATTTTCACAATAAGCAGAGGGGGGATAGGCTCGGGTGGAGCCGGAAATTAGGTCTTACCACTTGACCATCTCTGGAGAGAATGTCAAGGCGGGTTTCGGGATCCAGAATTCAGAATTCAGGAGTCAGAATTCAGGACTTAAAAGTCGGGTTGGACTCGATGGCGCTTGCGTAGTAAGGAGTACCTTGGAAACCTCTTCCAGCAAGGCCTCCATATCTGCGGTGGCACCGTAGCCCAAATCCTGGATGAGAATTAGATAATATCGACACTCCTCCAGGGAGCCCTGCGATATGTTAAGAAACCGTATTTTCTCAGGCGCCCCGCGCCTCGTGAATCCTTCTGCGATGTTCGCAGCTATCGAAATCGCGGCGCGTCGCATTTGGCTAGTCAAGCAATACATCTCACATCGGGGAAAGGTTGCTGTGATTGCATAGGTCGCTAGCACAAATCGATGGGCTTTCTGCCACACTATTAAGTCCTTAAATGTCTTCGCTGGATTGGTCATGGGGTGGAGATCGGTTTAAAAATACAACATGTCAATAAAACGTTGTATAGATACGCGCAGTTGCCGGACAAATTCGATGAGTTTCTTTTCAAGTCTTCACGCGTTCACCCCGTGGGGTACTCCTGACTCCTGAATTCTGACTTCTGAATTCTCTCTTCAAATGGTCTGGGATAAAAACCCACCATCGATCCGGAGGTCAATCCCGGTCACGAACCCGCTGGCTTTTTGACTTGCCAGAAAGACCGCGGCACCGGCAAGTTCGGCGGGATTTCCGAAACGCCCCATTGACGTATGGGCCAGAATAACCTGTCCACGGGCCGTAGCGGTTCCATCCTCGTTGAAGAGCAAGCGGCGGTTTTGCTCTCCGGGAAAGAAACCTGGGGTAATCGAATTCACACGAACGTTGTAAGGCGCCCACTCACGGGCAAGGAATTGGGTCAGATTGACTACAGCCGCTTTTGCTGCCGAATAGGCGACAACGCGCGAGAGGGGAAGGTGGGCAGAAACGCTGGCAATATTGATGATGCTGCCTTTACGCTGTTCCTTCATTGCGGGGCCAAATATTTGGCAGGGGAGAAGAGCGCCGGCCACCAGATTCATGTCAAAACTTTCCCGCCAATCCGCGGCGCTGATTCCTTCAAACGGATGTTCGGGGGTGACAGTTACGCGCGGGTCATTGCCACCGGCGGCGTTCACCAGGATGGTGGGAGCGCCTAAATGGCTAAGCAAAATCTCGCGCGCAGTTTTCAACGAGTTTTGATCAAGGGCATCTGCCGGAAAATATCCGGCGGCACCCCCCTGTTTTTGGATCGAGCGAACTCTTGCTTCGCCCCGTTCCGCGTTGCGGCCAAGCACGGCCACCTTGGCGCCGCCGGCTGCTAATCCCTCCGCAATGGCGCCACCCAGTACACCGGTAGCACCCAAGACGACGGCGACCTCTCCGGCCAAGTTAAACAAGTCCATTTGGGCTACCTCAATTTTGAATTAAATCCGTAATCGAACACATAGCTCCGGTCTACCTCACGCTCCTGACTCCTGGCTTCGAGCTCCTGACTCCTGGCCGATCATACCTTCCCACATTCCAATCCGAAGTAAGATTTTGCGTTTTCGAAACAGATCCCCCGGACCAGGTTGCCAAGCAGCTCCTCGTCATTCGGGATTTCGCCTCGTTCCACTTCCACGCCCAGCAAATTACAGAGAATGCGCCGGAAGTATTCGTGGCGGGGATAAGACATGAAGCTGCGTGAGTCGGTCAACATCCCTACAAAACGGCTGAGCAGGCCCACGTTGGATAGCGCGTTCAATTGCCATTCCATGCCTTCCTTCTGATCTAAGAACCACCAACCGCTTCCAAACTGCAGTTTGCCGGCTATTGAACCGTCCTGGAAGTTGCCAATCATCGTTGCCAAGACATAGTTGTCGGCAGGGTTGAGGCCGTAGAGAATCATCTTTGGGAGTTTCCCCGCGGTTTCTAACTGATCCAGGTATCGCACTAGCGGTTCAGCTTGCGGGTAGTCACCGATAGAGTCGTACCCGGTGTCGGGGCCAAACTCGGCTAAGCGTCGGCGGTTGGTGTTCCGCAGAGCGCCCAGGTGCAACTGCTTGGTCCAGCCCGCGTCTGCATCCAGTTCACCCAAAAAGCGCAGAATAAAACTGCGAAACTTCAGCGTCTCTAGTTCTGTGGGCACCAGACCCGAGCGGGCCCGCGCATAGATCGCACTCGCCGCGGCTTCATCGCACGGCTCAGAATAGGTGAAAGGCAGGCCTTGATCCGATAGTTTTGCGCCGAGCGAGCCGAAGAAGTCGTGCCGAGCGCGCAAAGCCCCCAGGAGGCCCGTCAGCTCCGTGCAAGTACGGCCGCTCGTCTTCTCTAGGCGGGCAACCCAGGTCTGAAAAGCATCGCCCTGATCGATGGCAAAAACTTTATCCGGACGGAAGGCTGGATAAACGCGGGTTGGCAAGTCACTGGCCCGAATCGCTTGATGAGGTGCCAGGTCGTCAGTCGGATCATCCGTGGTGCAAATGACTGAAACCCTGAATTTTTCGAGGATGCGATGCACCGTGAGTTCTTGCAGTTGTTCGTTGGCCTGCGCCCAGATCCGTGGTGCTGACCTTTCGTTCAAGAGTTCCGTAATCCCAAAATAGCGTCGCAACTCCAAGTGGGTCCAATGATAGAGCGGGTTGCGAAGAGTGGCAGGGACTGTTCGGGCAAAAGCGAGAAATTTCTCATAATCGCTGGCATCGCCTGTAATCAATCGTTCGGGCACACCATTGGCACGCATTGCTCGCCATTTGTAATGGTCCCCATAGTGGCCATCGGCGAGCCAGATCTGGGTCAGGTTCTCGAAGCGGCGGTTCAGCGAGATCTCGGCTGGAGGGATATGACAATGGTAGTCGAAAAGGGGCATGGCCTGAGCAAAATCGAAGTAGAGCTTCTCGCTCATGCGGGTCGAGAGTAGATAATTCTCGGGTAGA
>DATHPI010000104.1:0-7318 GCA_035484035.1 Chthoniobacterales bacterium | reverse complement strand
GAAATGGTGGAAGCCGCGCGCTCAACCGGGTTCCCGGTTCGTCTCGGCCTTGAATGCGATTTCATCGAGGGATACGAACCCTGGATCGAAACCCTCGCCGGGAAAGCTCCTTGGGATTATTTAATCGGAAGTGTGCACTACATCGCTCCCGGTTGGGATGTGGATAATCCGAAATACCTGTCGCGATTCAAAGAGTATCCGGTCGAAGAAATCTGGGAACTTTATTGGGAACACTACGTCCAGTGCATTGAAAGCGGTCTCTTCGACTTCGTCGCTCATCCGGATCTGGCGAAAAAATTTGGTTATCGACCGTCTGGGGACCTTCGGCGCTACTACCAGCCAGCTATCGAATCTTTGGCTAAACGAAACATGGCGTTCGAAATCAACACCGCCGGCTTACGGAAGGACGCCGCAGAAATTTATCCGGCTCTGGGATTCATCGAAATGGCCCGAGAAGCCGGTGTCGCGATGCTAATCAACTCCGACGCGCACGCTCCGAAAGAAGTCGGTTGCCAATTCGATCTGGCCAGGGATCTGGCCCGGCGCGCGGGATACTCCAAAGTCTGCCGGTTCGAAAACCGCCGGCGAATCGAAGTGGATCTATGATCCTGAGGCTGCGGGGGCGCGCGGTCACCTTCCCTCGACGCCCGTTGGTCATGGGCATTGTCAACGTCACCGACGATTCATTTTCCGGTGACGGATCGCTGCAGATCGAGCGAGCAATTGAAACTGCGCGATGCCACATCACGGGCGGAGCGGACATCATCGATGTCGGCGGGGAAAGCGCGCGCACTAATCGTCGGGAGATCAGCGAAGAGAAGGAGACTGCGCGAATCCTGCCGTTTCTAGACCGCTTTCCGGAATGCCATGCTGGAGCAAAGCCGGTGGACCAGACACAGATTTTTCCTCCGCTTTTATCGATCAACACCTGGCGACCGGGAGTTGCGGAAGCCACTCTTCGATTGGGAGGCCACCTGCTGAACGATATTGGCGCGCTTCCGACGGACCAGAACGCCAGGATCTCGGCTAAGTATGGAACCGGGCTTTTGATTATGCATTCAGTCGGTTTGCCGAAACAGCGGCATACAGACGTGCAGTATGCCGACGTCCTTCGCACTCTTGAGAGCTTTTTTGACCAAAAGATCGGGCAAGCGATGTCTGCTGGGGTCGCGCGGGAAGCGATCGTTCTCGATCCGGGTATCGATTTCGCCAAGCAGAAAACGGACAACCTGCGGATCTATCGCGAACTGAAATTACTCCAGCGGTTCGATCGTCCGATTCTGCTACCGGTTTCGAGGAAAACCGTGATCGGCGAGGTCCTCGGCATCGCGGACCCGGCTGATCGAGACGCCGGGACCATCGCCTGCGTCGTTGCGGGCACACTACGTGGCGCATCGATCTTCCGCGTTCACAATGTCCACGCCGTGGTCCAGTCTCTCCGGGTCATTTACCCAATCTTGGCTGATTCCGCAGAATAAGGGTTTTCCGCCTCCTCACAAACGGATGCTTCACCCCAAATAAAGCACTCCTAATTCGTCTTTTGGGAAGTCCACCCCAACTCATTGACACGAAGAAAGAGGTGGCTGGTTTTAATTAACCGACCAACAATACAAACAACCATAACGAAGCCTGACCCCCTTCCCCCTGTTAGTTGTCTGGACCCATAGGCCCCCAGCTATCTGATTCTCGGCGCAAGCCTTCTCGACCAAATCATTGCGCTTATCTAGTGACGCATAGCAGGCGGTTACGGACGACCAGCTTTCTACCTTTCTTTAGTGGTCAATTACAAAGGAAACCCAAAATGAAACTGCGATTGAGCATATGGACCATGCTGATAGCTGGATCTCTATTGTCCGCGCCGGGTACCTGGGCCGGCCAGATTCCGTTGAAGAATGCACCCCTCGAAAGGGAGACCGACGAAAACCTGAATATGAAGCGCTACGTGGCTGCGGGCGATCGCGCCTACATCGTCGGCGTCCAGAACGGCAGCCTGGTTCCGGATGTCAGCCTCAATCCGAATGGAATAGGCTGGCACATTACCGGACAAATGGGCGGCGTCTGGGCACATCCGATCAAGCTTCTCCATCAGATACAATTTTTGTTCAATGACAACCCGTTTCCTGCCGCTACAAAGTTCGTCAGTGGCGCCGGCTATGTCCGGTTGGAGCTACCCCCCACGAATGGCATCGAGATCAGTGAGACAGAGTTCGCTCCCGACGGACTGCCAGTCGTGCTAATCGGCGTGCAGTTGCACAACCCGAATCCAGGTGTTAACAGCTTCACATTGGCCGTCGAAGCTGAAAGTGAATTAATTCCCGCTTATCCATGGAGCTCGACCAAACCCACCTCCGAATCACTCCATTTACCGGACCAGGTCTCCATCGATTCTATCCTCGGAGCGCTTCAATTTACCCAACCTGCGCAACCTCAGTATAGCCGCCTGGCTTGGTATGCGCTCGTAGGCGCCGCGCTGAGCCCGCAGGACCGAGAGACAGGTTTCCAATCTCTTAAACCCAGCGTTTCCCCAACCATTTCTAAGTATAATGGCGCTACCGGAACGCTAAACTTTCAAGTTACCCTCAAAGGAGAATCCAACGCGACCGTCTGGTTCGCAGTTGCCGGCTCCAATGTCGAGAAAGCGGAAGCTGCCGGTGCCCTGGTGCTCGGGCTGGCAGCTCCAGATGAACTACTTCGCGCGAAAATCTCTGATCGCCAACAAGTACTCTCCCAGACGCAGATCCATGTCCCGGACGCAGTCATCCAAGCCGCTTTCGATTGGGGCAAACTGAACCTGGCCGATATGCGGAGAACGGTTCGCAATATGATGGTCCGCGATACCATGGAAGGAACCGTCTATCCGTCCCCTATCATGCCGGCACTTCCTATTGTTTCGGGCTTCGGAGCTGGATATCCAGACTATCCATGGTTTTTCGGAACCGATGGCGCCTACAGCATCTTTTCATTGGCTGCCGTTGGGCAGTGGAAAGAAGCAAAAAACCATTTAGCGACGATTCGCCGGATCTCGCAGCTCGTGAATGGACCAACCGGCAAAGTACTGCACGAAATGGTCACCGACGGCTCGATTTACTTTGGTACCAATGCCCAAAACGGTGATGCCAACGAAACAGGGGAGTTCGCCACCGCCGTGGCCACCCTCTGGCGCTGGTCTGGTGATAATTCCGTTCGGGACGACAACTACGACTTCATTAAGGCTGGACTGAACTACATCACCACAAGCTTGGTGACCGCCAATTTAAATCCGGATGGCTGGCCGGAAGGCGCCGGCATGGTCGAAGCAACCGGCATGGGCGCGATCAAACTCGACGTCGCCGTCTACACCATTCGTGCCCTGAACGATCTTGCCGAGATGGCGGATAGCAAAGGAGATAACTCTACCCGTGACTGGGCCGCAAAGAAAGCCAGCGAACTGACCAAAAATTTCACACCAGACTGGTGGATTCCGAGCCAGGGCCTCTTTGCCGATTCTCTGGCCCTCAACCAAATGGTGCCGACAGATCCTCTGGCAACCCTCGGCACCCTACCGATCACCCAGCTGGAACAGCTCTACTGGACAAATGCTACCCCGATGGAAACAAATTTCGCTTCGGTAAAGGATGCCTCGATCGCCTTCCCTCAACTCGAGTCTTCCGCCTTTACCGGAACGACCGGTTTCTATCAACAAGCTGCATCAGGCGGTCGCCAGGCGTCCGCAGTCAATACCGGTGTGATGGCCATCGCCGAGGCCAATTATGGGCGAATGGACCAATCGCTCAAATACGTCAGCTTTGTCGCCAATGAATTGGATGTCGAACAGCCCGGCGCATTACCGGAGTTATTTCCCAGTCCGGACAACACGTACTTCCCTCCATTCGGTGGAGCGATGGTCATGCAGGCCTGGTCTTCCTACGGCATTCACTCGCCGCTGGTTGAATCGTACCTTGGGATCAAGCCAAATGCTCCCGCACGAACTTTGTCTGTCGTGCCGGACTTACCCAGTAGCTGGAATGAACTTTCAGTGGACCATCTACGCGTCGGCTCTGCTCAGATCGCGGCCTCAGTGCGCCGTTCCGGAACAAATTATCTCATCACGGTTGAGGCTCCGGTTGGCTGGTGCTTAACCATTGGATATACCCTGCCGCTCCAAACCCAGGTCAAGTCGGTCAGACTGAATGGTTCACCTGCCTCGTTTCAGATTGTTCTAACCAACCGAGGCGAAGAGGTCCGCGTACTAACAAATTCCGGTGGCACCCAGGAACTCCTAGTACAAGCGGAATGAGGGCCCTCACCGCCTTTCCACAAAAACGGCAGTTGTCCTTGGTGGGATGATGAAGGCACCGCTTCCGGGTTCATACCGAGCCTGCTTTACCACGAGATCCGCAAACGACCGCTGAAGGACCGGATGCAGTTCCAAAGGAATGTCAACATAATCCCCCAGAGTGATCCTTTTCTGAACTTTATCGACGTTGAAGAAGACCACCACACTCTTCACTTCCGGATCGAGCGCTGGCTGTTCCCGGTCAAGGATCGCCATCGCGATCAAGGCATGCTGGTCGGTGCCAGCATTATAAAATTTCACCCGTTCCCTGACCCCGACCCCTGTTCGTAACCGAAAAAGAGGCGTCGATTTCCGGATCCGAAGAATATCCTTGAAATAAAGGTGGGAGGAATAAATCTCGTCAAAGCCAGGCTTAATCGCCCGATTTTGCAAATAGAGCCTCATCAATGGCCAATCCTCCTTGTTGTCCCATTCGGGGGGCAATCCAACGGCGAAATTATTGGTTTGATAGGTCCAGTCGAGTCGGTTGAACCAGTCCCCGGAGTTATAGCTGTTCCGGTCGAACGACTTTGAACGCAGAAGATCGTCACCCGCGTGAAAGAACGGAATACCCTGCGCCAGCCCGACCAGGGCCAGACCAAGATTATTCACTCGCACACGGTCGCTCATTCCAGTCCCGATCGGCAACTTGTACTGGTTATTATCGAAAAGCGTCTGGTTGTCGTGTGCCGAAATGTAGTTGATGACATCGATCGGATCCAGGCCGTAACCTGCAGGCCTTCCGTTGTATCCAAGCTGCGCCCCGGTCACCAAAGCACCGCGATGATCGATCAACTGAAATTCCTTTCCCGTTCCAGCCAGAGCCAATTTCACCAGATCTTCCGTCTCCAGGAGTTGCTGGAGGGTTCCTTCCCCGAAATCGTTTTTGTCATACCAAAGACCGTTCAGGAACCCTTGTTTAGCCACCAGGTTGCGCCCCCGGTCGAAGGCGCGTCCGCCGCGAATAGCGTCCCGGCCCCGGTCGCTGAAGGTGCCGATCCCGGTTCCCGCCATATTAGCCTGGGTCGCATTCTCTCCTAGCGCATTATTCACGACTTCACCGAAGTCCCAACCCTCTCCATACAGATAGAGCGTCGGATCGATTTCATGCAGAGCTTTCTGGATCTCCAGCAGATGAGGTTTGAAGCTGAAACCCATCAAATCAAAACGGAACCCATCTACCCGATACTCCTTCACCCAAACTTTCAACGTATCGAGCATTAGCTTGAAAAACATCCGATGTTCGGAAGCGGTATTCGGACAACAGGTGCTCGTATAATAGTCGCCGTCCCGGTCGAGACGGTAGTAATATCCCGGGACCACCTTATCGAGAACCGAGTATAAGTCCCGTCCCGCTGCCGCCGTGTGTGTGTAAACCACATCCATCACCACTCGGAGCCCGATTAAATGGAGTGACTCGACCATGGCCCGGAACTCCCGGATCCGCGTGATACCGTACGGATTGGTGGAGTAGCTCCCCTCCGGAGTGCCATAGTGATAGGGATCATAACCCCAATTGTACCCGTCCTGGTCTTTTACCGCCCCGATCGCTGCTTGTGGCTCGGTCGAATCAGATTCCAAGATCGTTGGATCGAATTGTGGGAGCTTCTGCTCCGCGGCCAACTCGGGGACCGATGTGAAATCAAATGCTGGAAGCAAATGGACATGGGTCAAGCCGGCGGCAGCGAGACCCCACAGGTGCAGCATGCCATTGGAGAAGATATGGGTGAACGCGGGGTACTTTCCGCGATCTTTCTCCGGCACGGTCAGGTCGGAGATCGAAAAATCGCGGATGTGCAATTCGTAAAGGACAACATCGCTTGGACTGACCAGAACCGGTTTCGGAATGAGATTCCAAAAGTCCGGCTTACAGAACAGAGAATTGAAGTCGACCACCAGGCTTTTCGAAGAGTCGGGTGCTAGCCCGAACGAATAAGGATCCGTGACCAAGTTCGTCACGCTCCGAGCGTGCTGCTGCGAGAACACTTCGACTTCGTAAATGTAGTATTTGCGGTTCAGCCAGCTCGGATCCCCCACCCGAGTCTCCCAGACGCCAGCATCGCCCTCCGCCATCGGGTAGGTCTCCTTAGCCGCATTGTCCGGGTCGTCATAGACGAAAAGCCGTACCGATCGAGCGGTCGGAGCCCATAAACGGAACCGGATTTCATCTCCGGATTGCTGCGCGCCCAGTTCTCCATCGAAGTAGAACAAATCATCCAGGACCCCGGCCAGGAGCAAACTGGTAGCCTCGGCGCTCGCTGCATTCTGCATTTTTGCCAGGACCAGTTGGCCTTTCAGCAAACCAGGAACGTGTGCCAAATCCGCTTCGGAAATCTTGAGGGCGGTGGCGTCTTTTAGGAACGGGAACTTCTCGACGATCAATTGCGACAAACCGTTCCGGTCCACCAACAGTGGGACGAACGAACCGCTGAGCGCTCCGTCAGACATTTCGGCAAAGATCTGGCCCGTGGGCGAGTGATAGAGGCGATAAGTACCACTCGGCTCCGCGCCGATCCAGGCAATCGTGTCACGATTTACCCAGTGCGCCTTTGGGGTCTGTACGGTCACCACAACGTCCTCCTATTTCTCATCTCCCAATCGAAATTTAGACACGATAAGGAACGCCTATTCTGGCTGACGGCATTTTTTATTTTTAACCGATGGGATGAGCGTCGGATTGGGTAACCGGTAGACCGAAGCGGTCTTCTGCATTCCGCCAAGCGTGAAATGAAACACATAACAATGTCACCTTTTCTGGTCCAGCTTTTCGCCCGGAGTCCATCCTGGAATCCGGCGCGCCATCCACCTCGAGCCGACCGACCTGCGCAACGGGGCAATTGAAGATCAAATCTTGTCGAGCCGTTGATTAATAATGTTATCTTCAGCCAAAAGGATGCGCACTTTCTCGAGTTGCGGGTTTGGTTCGGAGGGAATCGGGGCAGACGCAGTTACAGCAAATTTAACAAAGGCTTTTTTGCCCGTGGCATTGACCAAACAGTCAAA
>DATHPI010000103.1:0-5734 GCA_035484035.1 Chthoniobacterales bacterium | reverse complement strand
ACACCGGCAGATCCGTATCGTGCTTCAACCTCCGCCTTGGTTTCGCCGATCTTTGCGTCAGCGGTAAATATAAAACCAATCACAATCGCGATGACAAACGGGATGCCTTTCATGAATTATCACCTCTGGAATGTAGCAGTTGTTACGGTCCAGTTTCGAGTATCACACATCGATATGTGACCAAGCGAGAGGTTTTAGGCCTCTTGGACCGTCGCCAGCGGCTTACTCGCGCAAGCGATCGCTTCGAAGGCCTGGCGCTTGGCCACCGCGTGATTTTGATCGGCCTAGTGAACGGAATCCTCGAGGGCGTTGGAACGCCAGGCCGTATAAAGCTCACGTTTGATCCTCCAGCGGATCTCGACCCAGAGGACGGATTCTGGGAAGTGTTGGAACTTTAACAGGTACCCCGTCATAGGCTGGCAGGATGCTCCTCCTGGCATCTTCGGTTTGTGGTCTATTCAAGTGGCGCAGTTTGAGCCGGAGGTGATCCCTGCTCGCGGTCGGCTAGTACCTGCGCTTTTCACTTTCCTACCGCGATGTCGAGGAGTTGCTCGCCGGGCAGTGTTCATGGAAATGCACATCGCCGAAGCCAGGAGCGATTTAGCCCAACAGTGTCTTTCGGAAGGACGGTTGCGGCAGGCCCCGGCGCACACAGCTACGGCTTCAAAGGCGAACGATCTTGGCGAGCGTCTTTTTCGATCTCGTGTCGCGGATAAGGAGGCCGAATGACCATGTTTTACCTAGTCTCGCTGTTTTTGGCCGGGACCGTAATCGCCCTGGTGCTCTTCGGGTTGGCATATTGGCTGTACGGTAGAGCACCCAAAGGCTCAAGGCGATTCGGCTCTGTGCGCATCGGTAGTTACTTTGACCTCGGCAACAAGAGCGTCGTCTGCCAGAAGGTCAGCCGGTCCGATATGCTGTGTTGAGCGGCCGGGGAAAAGGTGACCGTGTTCGCGTATCCGGCAGTATGGTCGTGCACAACGTGGAAGCGCCCTAGAGTAGATCAAGAACACCTACCGCCGAAAGCCGCCAGCATCGAGCAATCGACCGGCGGCTTTCTCGTTTTTATGGGTAAACGGCGCGGAACTTCGAGAAAAAGCTTTCGCTCGGCATTTCAACGGCCGGATCTTTTTTCGCTTTGAACGCCGAGGCGCATGCCGCTGTCTGATGTCTTTGGTTAAGGCGATTCGGGTGCGCGTGCGAAATTCCCAAAGTCTCGTGTACGCGGCCCGGATCATCTCTTTTGTGCACCCGTAGCCCGAGTTCGTTCTAGGGATCTTTGATCTAAAGTGGCAACGCATTTGGACGTATTGCAAGCCATGTCAAAGGGAACACGTCCACGTTACCAGTCGCCTCTCAACATTCTCGGATGTTTCGCGCTCCTTCACGCATTGCGAACGGGGAGAGGCCAAAAATCGTCGCCCGTCCGTCGTGGTTAGTGGTGGCACGCATGCGTTGATTCCAAAAGGAGAGATGTGCCCGCCGTCATCTTCTGTACCCCACAAACCGCCTCCATTTTCTAAGAGCTAGCATTCAGTGGATGAATAATCGCTCCTGCTGGCCGTCGAACCAATTGGCCTCGCCGCTATGCTTCTGAGGAACATGAATCCCAGAGATCCATATATCGATTGTGACGGCAACCTAAGGCTGCCACGCATTAAAACCCGAAAGAAGAAAAGCAATGCACGACAACTTATCGCGACCGTGATCTCCGGCGCCGGGGCCAGAGTCCTTCTTCGGCGGCTCCCGCCCATCTCCCTCCAGCGTGTCACACAGCCCTCATACTAATGGGTAATTGTCCCCTTAGCCTCTCGTTAGGCACCGCGTTACTCATGATTTTATTACGGTAAAAAGCCTCCCGCCGAATCACGCCCATTCACAAATGATCCCGTTAACCCGACAGTCAAGTTACGCACGGCCTGCTGACATGAATTCCGCCTGATGTCGATTCATATAATTCTCGAGGGCAATGCGCATCACGGACCCAAACGTGCTAACAGAAAATCGATAATCCGGATGTTCATCGACCCACTCAAAAAGCGCCTGGCGGAGTATCTGGAGTTTTTTAAAACTAAGCTCCTGGCACTGCCTGAAAAGCCACTCTACCTGATAGGTCGTCACCTCGCCAGCGCCGTTGCGGCGGAACGCCGCGGCGCGGTTGTATTCGGGCGAGGTGAAGCAGGCGACGCCCTGCCCGAAAGTGGGGAACTCGAACACCACGAAACGGTGGAATTTGTCCGGGCCTTCCATGATCCGCTAGCGACCACCGCGCGTCGCAGCCATGCCGCCGATGGTGGCATTGGCCCCAGGATCAACCGAAAAGAAAAGGCCTTATCGCGCAAATGCTCGTTGAGTTGCTTGTCGGTGACACCAACTTCTACCGTCACGTCGAGGCCATCGGGCGTTGACCTGCAGGTTGTGCTGATCGCGAAGCCACTTACCGAAGTGCTCCGCCTTCTTGCGGTCCACATCGCACAAACTGATTTTAGGAAGCTTCCAATTTCGAAATAAAAGCCACTGGACGGTTGTACGGGCGATTACCTAAGTTCCGATCACGCCGAGGATTCCTCTGAAGGGTCTGGGGGAAATATGCTCTGTCGCCAACGCGGCAGAGGCGGCAGTGCGCGTAGCACTGATTAACGATTTCTCGATACAGGCTAGCGGATAACCTGTCCTGGGATCGTTTAGAATCAGCACTGCCAACGCTCGGGCTAAGTTGCTGGCCCTGTTTCCCGGGAAACTCGATATCCATTTGATGCCGCTTTTTTGAACCGCACGCCGACATGGGCTGGCAGCACGATATGCGAGCGCCAGGTCTATCTGGATATCGGAGGAAGTAGCTGTCCGGATTTAGAGTATTTCCGGAACCGTGAAGGCGGTCTGCCTCAACGGCATCGAAAACTTGCTTCTTATTGTCTTCAATCATACGCTTTACTGTCGAAGCCGGGAACAACGTAGAATGCAGGATCAGATAGCACGTTTATTCTCCCATTACGCCCGACCGAGATATTGTTTCGCCGCTGATCGTGTCAATCGGTTGGCTAACGCGCGCCCGCGGTGACGGTCAGTTGGCATATCCTTGCGCCAAGGGCGCCGGCTGTGAGCGGACGATGGATCCTTTGCACTCTATGACTCGAGAGGTACCCAATGGTAAACTCCTCTTCCGTCCCTTATTTGTCACCGTACGCGAGCAAAGAGAACACAATCCGGTTCTCCCCTTCGTTCGGTGACAAAAAAGGGACTGTATGTAGGTCGATAGCCACACTAATGCGCTATATCTTGTGGATTGCTCGAAGGATTGAGAATCGTTGTTCTTTTGGTTCATTTGCCCCAAGAAAAAGGACCAGTGCTCCCTTTTTTGTCACCGTTCCGGGGGCCATAATCAAACGCTTCTTCTGTACCTAACTCAGTCGCGACGGACGCATAAGTTGGCACTGGCCTGTCATCTTCAGGTAGGATGACCTTCGCTACCCAGGTGGGGTTATAAATAGTGTCTAAGTACTTTTCGCCGAGATCCGCCGATATAGCGACTATAGTGTCGCCGCGCCTGAACTCTGGAGCTAGCTGTTGTACGGCGGCCAAGACTGTTCCGCTGCTTCCCCCAACAAGTAAGTGATAATCTCGAAAGAAAGAAAGACAAGCTGCCACCGTTTTTTCTTCGCTCACGGCGACGATTCTATCCGGCTTGGCGAGGTCCGCAAGCTTTGGTCTCACGCTCGTGCCAATGCCAGGGATGTTTCTTTTGCCGGGCGCGCCTCCGAATGTGACAGAGCCTACCGGCTCGACGGCCACAATCTTAATCCTTGGGAATACTTGATGAAGTCGTTCTGAGATCCCGGCCAGGGTACCTGTCGTGCCGGTCCCGACAAAGACCCAATCGACTTTATCAAATTCGCGCGCGATCTCATTTGCCGTTTGCTCAGCATGAACATTTTTGTTGGCTACGTTACTATATTGATCGAGCCAAACCGCGTTCGGGTCCGATTGCAGTATCTGATCGATTTTCTTCAACCTAGTTCCCAAATACCCCGCGACGGGGTCCCGATCTTTAACTACGATAACTCTTGCCCCATAGAGTTCCATACCTCTTATCGTGGCGCGATTAGCGTTTGGATCGGTCACGCAAATAAATTTGTAGCCTTTGATGGCGCATACCAAACTAAGCGCCAATCCAAGATTTCCTGATGACGATTCGACTAATACGGTTTCGTTCGGCCTAGCCATACCTCGCTGTTCCAAGTCCTCAACAAGCCCTATCGCAGTCTTGACCTTAATCGAGCCCGTTATATTGAACCCTTCCAACTTTAGAAACACGTCGTGACTTTCGGCAAAAGCTCGAAGACGATAAAACAAATCACGAAAAATCAACTGTAAGGGGGATTCGATGATCATAGTGCGACCTCCCGGAAGGACCTGCCTTGGTCTTCCTCAGGAGCCTGGTCTTGCGGCTGTCCGCGTGCACATGGATGGATGGGAA
Source organism: Chthoniobacterales bacterium (assembly GCA_035484035.1). Classification (GTDB taxonomy): domain Bacteria; phylum Verrucomicrobiota; class Verrucomicrobiia; order Chthoniobacterales; family JAFAMB01; genus JAFAMB01. Next base: position 1,257 of record DATHPI010000103.1, on the reverse strand, counting down.
CGAACCGCCGAAGGGGATGAGGTTTTACCATTTTATCAGTATATATCTAACTTCCGATCTTATGATCGTTTCCGGCGACGGTTTCTAGGTCGAATCGGGAGGTTTGATCCAATTTGGCTTCGCAAGAGAGGTGACTAACCTGAATCTAGTCCCGCTTGATCGGCTCCTCCCATACTTTTCAAAATCTGTTACCGTTGCCTTTGCGTATGCCTAAAATCGCCGGAGGAGGCTTTGGACATCGCCGAACTTCGGCTGGCCCTGCCGCGGTCCAAATTCTCGGAGCGGTGGTTGCTTGTCCGGTTAGTGGTTTGAGGTTGAACTGAGTTTTTTGATTTTCTCTGCTATAATAACTCAATACCGCGAATCGTCACGGCCGCCGTCTCAAAGCGTGCACGCCAACGCTTGGCAGGCTCCTCCTATCATTAGCGCAGGGTCATCCTGCTCCTGCTGTTTGACCGTGGGCGGCGCGGCCCGGCGTTGCTACGCTGCCTCGCATCGGGCGGTCGATAAGCTCAAAACCTCGGGAATCTTGCCGCGCCGCGTACAGGTGCGATCCTGCAAATACCTGAACAAAAGAACCGCTTGGCGGCTGCAACGTCACGCCGTGGCAGCACTCGAAAAAGAGATAGCGCAGGGGTTTGCGGTGCGGGCTACGCCGTCCTTTTCAGGGCAGACACTAAAAAGGATCCAAGCTGGCATTCTCGATTCCGAGTTCACCCCACCCAAGATTCAAAGAGAGTTCAAAGCCGCAAAGGCTCAGTTTCGGATTTGAGCTGGTGGGTCGTGGTAAGCATTATAAGTCAGTTCCGAAAGCCGCCGGCCTGGTGCACCTGGGGCTCAACGCTCGAGATTTTCGCATCGTAGATGTCACTTTGCGAATTATTTGGCACAACTTTTTTCGCGTTATTTGGCATAATCGTTAGCGTTGAATCTGCGGAAAAAGGCATATCTCGGTCAGAAGGCGACGGTAGTTGCCCAGCCATGCGAAGGTTCGCTCCACGATCCAACGCCATGGCAAAACGGAAAAGCCAATCTGTCCCCTTTGGTTTGCAAACGATATCGAGCACAAACTGAGCCGTCTTCTCCGCCCATTCCACAAGTCGACCAGCGTATACTCCATTCGCCCACACCCGCGCCAGCCGTGGAAAGCGGTCCTTCAACCCTTTGAGCACCAACTGGCCGCCATCGCGGTCCTGCACATTGGCGCCGGTGACCGCTACGGCCAGGATCAAACCCAATACATCGACCACGATATGC
>DATHPI010000102.1:0-5614 GCA_035484035.1 Chthoniobacterales bacterium | reverse complement strand
CTGAGTAAACAAAATTATTGGAACCTCAGGCATTATCTTCTTTAACTTTCGGGCCACATCTAGACCGTTTAAGACGGGCATTGCGAAATCGAGAATTATGAGGTCGGGGCGATGCTTCAACGCAAGCTCAATCGCTTCTTGACCATTTTCAGCCTCCGCGCAGATGTCGTAATCGTCTTCGCGTTCAAAAAGCTTACACAACATCTTGCGGATCATCGGATTGTCGTCGGCTACTAAAACCCGTTTTGCCATATCGTTCCTAGGCTAGGCGAGGGCAAAAGGACCTTAGCCTGTTGAACGAGGTTATGCGCAATAAAATGGTTGGCACTATAGGGTGCTTCGTGTAGGTCCTCCGACTGATGGGTTTATTAGTGCGACTAGAATTTATCGGTGGAATCCGCGGACCAAATACCTAGTTCGTGCCACAATACAGTAAGTACCCGATGCTTGTGACGTGGGCTGTAGGTCAGGGTCGGTGAACGTTCTCGTTGCGGCTATCTAGATGCCAAGGATTCTCATTGCAGACGATAGTTCCCTAATCCGTCCCATGCTCGTAGCCACTCTCTCCGCTCGCGCCGACTGGACTATTTGTGGTGAAGCATCTAACGGGCGGCAGGCTGTATTGCTGGCGTTTCAGCTCAAACCCGACTTAATCCTTCTTGATTTCTTCATGCCAATGCTTTCGGGCCTTCAAGCAGCTGAGCAAATCCTGAAGGTCATGCCACTTGTTCCAATCGTGCTTTATACGATGCATGAGTTTGCGCAACTAGAGGCAGAAGCCAAGAAAATAGGCATCAGGAAGGTCTTTTCGAAAGCCAACTCATCAACTCTTGTAGCCGCTTTGGAAGAGATTTTGGGGAAACCTCATAACATTGGGCCGCTGGGCATAAGCGACGAATACACGCAGGAACCCGCCCCCGGTCAAGGTTCAGTTTCCATCAGACCAACAAAACCACCAAAACCTGACGTCGGCTAGCGACGCGCTGCGAGCGGAGCGCCATAACGCGCAGCCACAGCAAAGCCTCGATAGCTGCACTTTGCGTGCGGTGCTATCTTTCCAACCGTGAGCGTCGAACATCCTGCCTGTCCGCATTGCGACGCGCCCTTACCTTTCATCGTAGACGAAGGTGTCAAGAAACCCGGCGTCTGCACAGGCCCTAAGTGTCCCGTCAAACAACCGAAGGCGGATCCTTCGGAATTCTTCAGGACGAGACATGCTTCCAAGGCAGGATAACTGTCGAGAACAGGGGTGGCTGTTGAAAAACTCTCTTTCCGGAAATCCGCAGAAATCAGGTCGCGTCAGGAAGGTGAAAGTAAAATCCTTGCCAATATCCCAATAACCGTATACAAAAGTTCATGACGGCCGTAGAGATTATGTAATGTCTCGTCACAAATCTAGAGTCGTGAGGTTTCTCCTCTACGCGCTTGCGTGCGTGCTTATTTGTGCTGCTTTCGCTTCGGAACTCCCCGAGCAACTCGCGCTCAAGAACGACACTTCAAACGACTACTCGTTCCGACCCTCGACTTCTCTCAAAAGCATCCAGACACTGAACTCGCTTAGACAGGATTCCAGCTTCTTCGTGACCACTGCTCCGCAGCATACTTCATGGCGTTCCTTGTTGTCGGTTCCAGGGCGCGCCTCACTTCAGGTAGAGAGTCTCTTCATCCTGCATTCTGTTCTTCGGACGTAGTTCTTTCATCACTATTCCTTCCAGAGCTCTTTTTACTGCGACAAATTAATGCCTTTGTTGTTTTGGACAGGTAAGCATTCGGCCTTGCCGGGAACGACCTGAGAATGCAAAACATCAGTTCATTACGAGGAAGAATCGTAAGCCATCTCTGTGTCTGACTAGTTTAAGCTCCACCACGCCTGGCGAATGCAAGCTTTTGGGACTCGTCGCGTCAGGAATTCATCAATCCTATGGATGTGCTTAGGAATATGGAAGGCGAAGGCCCAGAAAGCGCAGATTTGGAGTACTTTTGTCAGGCCGTGTCGCCGAACGATGAGCCATGCCATCATCCGGCGACGGTTGGTTGTACAAGGTGCGGTCGCTGGTTCTGCGATACGCACGTTGAGGATGAAGAATGGCATTCATGCGCGTTGCCGTCGGGAGAGGAGGGCGGCGAAGCGTAGGACACACCTAACCACGAATCCGGTTCAGGGCTTCCGCGAGCGTTACTAGCTCAATCTTTAGCGGTTCTGCTACTCTCTGCTCGGTTAAACAACTGACAGGAAAGACGCACTTTCCCTGACATCAAAACCCCGAACATAAAACCGCCTTCCGCGTGAGCGGCGTCGAGTCCTTCGGCAATCTGGATGGCCAAAAGCAAAAAATCAGAGATGCCGGATAGGTGTCGAGAACAGGGATTATCACTACCTATCTCGTTTTGAGATAGCTGGTGGTAAGAGGATTTTCCAACATCTATGCGGACGAAACCATTTTCGGAGAATTCAGCTCCGATTTTCCCATTCGTCGCGTTAGTCTACCCCGCCCGTGCTGGACTGGCGCTGGTCGACTACCGTAAAACCTTGCGGCAATTCGAAAAGCGTACCATCGGGTTCCGCACGATTCAGTTCTGTAATGGTGAATTCTTGTGTCCCGGATCGGGGATCGGAGCGCTTCGAGACGAGGTTCACTCCGAGTTCGGAAGCATACCAGTATTCACGGGACATTATGACTTCCTGGTCGTTCCCGAACGTCCCCGGCTTTACAGTCACAGTCTCTTTCGTGCCCACCGTATCTACTCCGACGAACGTCTGATGTCCTAAATCTTCACGAGTCGAATAGCTGCTGTGATCCGCCAATGGTCCCGGCGGCGGACCCTGTATGCCGTAAATGTTGTTAACGCTAGAAGCCGACGACGTGTAAGTCACCATCCGACAGATTTTCTTGTCGTCCATCATGCAGGTGTACGCAATGTGTTCAATGGGGTTTGATATTTGTATTGCGTTCATCTGAGACTTGTACTTGCCATTTTTCGGAACCAGTATCCACCGTTCCTGATAGATCCGGCCGGAGCTGTCGCGAGCGATACGGCGATTATTCTCGACAGTCATTGTTCCACTGCCCGGAAGGCTGCGGATCCATTCGGTGTGAAGAGTTGCGGTGAAGGGTGCGTTCGGCTTCGGAGGGATGACGATGCTCTCCAGCACCTGCCGGCTTCCTCCATCCTCTCCTTGAGCTTGATTTGGAGGCTGATTCTGAGATGTCTGAGACGTAACTGCAAAGGGAACCAGAAAAGCAAGGAAAAGGGCGAAGGTGAGCCGGAACATGGGCCTCCTCAAAAAACCGAAGAGATACTACCACGAGAGTACGGAAGAGTGAAGATAACTGTCGATTATAGAATCTGACTCCATCCTCGGGCCGAGGTTGTGACTGGCCAGCGGCCCAGTTGAAAACACAGAAGCCGAGCAGCCAGATCAGCGTTAGGAAGATCTTTTTCTCCGGTATGCGCTGCATTCCTTGACAGGTGAGATCACTAACCACTTTGAATTGAAGACGAAGCTCTGTAAAGCGCGTTGGATGGCGAGGCGACGAATCGTGCAATGCCCGATTAAAGCGTGACGGTGCATCGAGATCAGATAAGTGTCGAGAACAGGGATTGTCACCACCAATCTCAGGGTGAGATTGCTAGTGATAGGAGGATTTATCAACAGTAATCGACACCCGGCGGCTACTTTTCAGACGCCTGGTTTACCGCGCGGGAGCTGTTAATTGGGAAAATACGGATTAACATCGAAAAGCGTCGGGGACCGCCCGGAGAATTTGGTAGGACGGAGAAGTCCGATGCGGAATGAAAAGGAACTTGTCGTTGAACTTGGTAAGGAAGTTTGCGGCTGACGAATCCAGTACACTTGGGGCCTAACTCCCATATAATGCCGCAAATCGAATGGCCTTGACGTCAGGTTCCAAGCTAGGACCCTATGAGATCCACGGATCGATAGGCGCGGGCGGAATGGGGGAAGTCTATCTTGCCACCGACACGCGTCTGGACCGTTCCGTCGCCATCAAAGTCTTGCCCGCTGATCTTGCCTCTGACCCGGCCAAGCGCCTCCGTTTTGAGCGCGAAGCCAAAGCCATTTCGGCGCTGAACCATCCCAACATCTGCACGCTCTACGATGTGGGCCGCCAAGGCGCGACCGACTTCCTGGTTATGGAGTACTTGGAAGGAGAGACGCTGGCGTCGCGGCTCCAGAAGAGCGCGCTTTCGCTCGAGCAACTGCTGAGGCTCGCATGCCAGGTCGCCGACGCACTCGACAAGGCGCATCGGCAAGGCATGATGCACCGCGATTTGAAACCGGCCAACATATTCCTGACCAAGTCAGGCGCTAAACTTCTGGATTTCGGTCTGGCCAAGTGCGCTATTGTCTCGGACCCGGCACAGGGCTTGCTTGCCACTCAGTCCGCGCCGTTGACAACGGAAGGGACGATCGTCGGAACAGTCCAGTATATGTCTCCAGAGCAAGTAGAAGGTAAGGACACCGACGCTCGTTCCGACATCTTTGCATTTGGAGCAGTTCTCTACGAATCGGCGACGGGGAAGAAAGCTTTCGAAGGGAGGACCACGGCGAGCGTTGTCGCGGCTGTAATGGAGCACCAGCCGCCGCCGATTTCAAGCCTCAATCCCATGATGCCCGCGGCGCTTGACCGCATCGTCAGAACCTGCCTCGCTAAGGATGCCGACGAGCGCTTCCAGAGCGCCCATGACCTTTCTTTGCAACTTGCCTGGGTGGCGGAGGCGGGCTCGCAACCCTCTGCGATAGTTTCCGAGACAGCCGCACTTCGAAGAGCCTCTCCTGTCACCGCCTGGAGCATCGCCGCGCTTTCCTTGCTCCTGGCAATCGCACTAGCCGCGATTCTCTATTTGAGGCCATCGCGGCCAGAGCCCGTGATTCGCTCCTCACTGATGCCGCCGGCGGGCGTGGCGTTTGAGCCCTACAACTTCGCTGTTTCGCCTGATGGCGGACGCTTGCCTTCGTGGCGCTTGGTTCAGACGGCAACGACACGTTATGGGTGCGCAGCCTTTCATCAGCTAACGCCCAGCAATTAAACGGCACTGGGGGCGCCAAATACCCATTCTGGTCTCCTGACAGCCACCGAATCGGATTCTTTGCCAGCACTGCCAGCACAGCCGGAGCAGTTGGCTATGTGAAGACAGTGGACATTGCCGACGGGGTGGTGCGCGTTCTCTGTCCGGCCCTCGCAGGCCGCGGAGGCACCTGGAGCCAGAACGGCACGGTCGTGTTCGCTCCGAATATATTTGGCACCTTGATGCGAGTCCCCGATATGGGCGGAACGCCCGTCCCTGCGACGAAGATCCCGGGAGAGATTTGGCAAGAGGCTCACCTCTGGCCCGTCTTTCTTCCCGACGGAAATCACTTCCTCTATTACCGCGCTTTGCTGAGTTCAAGCGAATCGCAACAAAGCGGAATCTATGCGGCGTCTCTCGATTCAGACAGCTCCAAGCTGATTTTACCTGACGTCGCAGGAAACGTGTCGTATGCCTCAGGACATTTGCTTTACGTATATGATCGGAACTTACTGGCCCAACCCTTTGATCCAGCCCGCCTTCGAACCACAGGCACAGCCGTGCCGATTGCGAGTCAGGAAAT
>DATHPI010000101.1:0-5447 GCA_035484035.1 Chthoniobacterales bacterium | reverse complement strand
TATCCTTCGGGGTGTTCCTGGAAGCGACCCGCCAACATTGGCTGACTACTCACGTTGCCAGAAAAGAAGGGAGTGACAATTTTAAAATGGATTGGGGGATAACCCACTGGCGCGAAATTAAGGCCTCGCGGGGTGATTTGTTCCCTCAAGGTGGCTACAGTCAGCCTGTCCCTCCGGGACGAAGCCTCGCCCTTGCATCCTGTCTTCACCGTCGCTAACCTTTCCGCCGAATGTCCGCTACCCCAATGATGCAGCAGTACCAGAGCATCAGGCGGACTTTGCCCGAAGGGACTCTGCTTCTTTTTAGGCTCGGGGATTTCTACGAACTTTTTTTTGAAGACGCGAAAATCGCGGCCCCGATTTTGAATGTAGCGTTAACAAAACGTAATGGCATGCCGATGTGCGGTGTGCCGTTCCATGCCGCGGAAGGGTATGTCGCCCGGTTGATCAAAGCCGGGCGCAAGGTCGCGATTTGCGATCAAACCAGCGAGCCGCAGCCAGGAAAGATCGTGGAAAGGCAGATCAGTCAGATCATCAGCCCGGGGACGGTCAGCGATTTCCAACTGTTGGACTCTCGCCAAAACAACTTCCTGGCCGCTGTCGGACGGAGACCCTCAACCTCGGCAAAACAATCTCCGGGCGGCCACTTGAAGGAGCTATACGGATTGGCGCTCCTCGATATCAGCACCGGCGAATTTCGAGTAACCGAGGTGAATTCGTTTCACGCGCTCGAAGATGAATTGGCTCGATTCAGCCCGTCGGAAGTTCTGGTTCCGGATTCGGACGAGGATCTCGTTCGCAAGATTCCACGCGCCTCTTCCTATGACGGCTACACCTTCGAATTGGATCAAGCTTCTTACCTACTTCGTGAGCAGTTCTGCGTTCAATCGCTGGACGGTTTCGGCTGTAGCGATTTGCCGGTAGCCGTCGGCGCGGCTGGTGCGATCGTTCATTATCTCAGGCACCAACTGCGACGCCGAACTTCGCATATCCGTTCGCTGGGTGTTTTTCTTTCTGATCAGTACGTCGCGTTAGATGTTGCCACTCAGCAGAACCTTGAACTGATACGTTCGAGAGGTGCCGGCGAAGATTCCAGCCTGTTGGCGGCGCTGGATCGCACCGTGACCCCGATGGGCGCCAGGCTCTTTCGTCAGTGGCTACTAAAGCCGCTTCGGTCGCAGACTGAGATCCGGCAACGGCAGGAGATGATTCAGCAATTCCTCGATCAACCCTTTCTGCTCAGTTCCGTGCGGGAATCCTTGGGAACCATTCGCGACGTCGAGCGAACCGTGGGCCGGTTAAGCCAATTAAGTGGGAACGCCAGAGATGTGGTGGCTCTTCGGATCTCGCTCCAATCATTGCCGGAGCTCAAGGAACATCTGGCCGCTCTCGTGAAGGCCACCCTGGCGGACGGAGAAGATCTGTTATTGACCCGAATCGCTGCGGGAATTCGTGAGCTGCCCGAGCTGGTTCAACTCTTGAGCGATGCCTTGGTGGAGGAGGCGCCGGCGTTGATCAAAGAGGGTGGAATGTTTCGCGACGGTTACGATCCGCGGCTCGACGAACTTCGGGGCGCTTCAAGGAGTGGAAAAGATTGGATCGCGGCGCTGCAACAGCAAGAAATCGAGCGCACCGGGATCAGGTCGTTGAAGGTCAGATTCAACTCGGTATTCGGTTATTTTATCGAGATCAGCAATTCGAATCTGGCTGCTGTACCGGCCGATTACACGCGGAAACAGACCACTGTCGGGGGAGAAAGGTTCATTACCCCGGGACTGAAGGAAGTGGAGTCGAAAATACTCGGTGCCGACGAGCGTGCCAAGGCGCTGGAGTACGAGCTTTTCCTGCGCCTGCGGGAAAGTCTTTTGGAATATCTGCCGCAACTCCAGGAGATCGCCCGTTTCATTTCGGTGCTTGATGTAATCGCTTCCCTGGCAGAGACAGCGCGGCTTTTTGGTTATTCCCGACCTAAAGTGACAAACGAACCGCGGATTCATATCCGCGATGGGCGCCACCCGGTTCTGGACCAGAACGTGACGGAAGAGAAATTCGTCCCTAACGATTGTTCGCTGGATGGGACCGAGAACCGGCTTTTGTTGATCACCGGTCCTAATATGGCCGGCAAATCGACCTTTATCCGGCAGGTCGCATTAATTGTCCTGATGGCGCAGGTCGGTAGTTTCGTGCCGGCCGCCGCTGCAGAGATCGGATTGGTTGACCGTATCTTCACGCGAGTGGGCGCTTCCGATGATCTGTCGCGGGGCCAATCGACTTTCATGGTCGAGATGAACGAGACCGCAAACATTGTGAATAATGCGACGGAGCGCAGCCTCGTCATTCTCGATGAGATCGGGCGGGGAACTTCTACCTTCGACGGATTGTCGATCGCCTGGAGCGTGGCTGAATATCTCCATGACGTGCTTCGTTGCCAGACACTCTTCGCAACGCACTATCACGAAATGACCGAACTGGCGGTCATCTGTAAGGGTGTAAAGAACTACAATGTTGCGGTTCGGGAATGGAACGACCAAATCATCTTTCTCCGCAAGATCCAGCCGGGGGCTGCTGATAAGAGTTACGGTATCCAGGTCGCACGCCTGGCTGGTTTGCCGGACGACGTTATCGAACGGGCTAAAGAAATCCTCGCAAACTTGGAGGCATCAGAATTGAATGCCCAAGGCAGACCACGATTGGCTGAAGCCAAGGTTTTTCGAAGCCGGGCGAAGCGCAAGGAAGAAACAAAACCTCAACTCAATCTATTTGATTACCACCCGGAGTGACCGCGGAGAATCCTCAGTGTTTGCGAGCGCCGCAGGCTGAATCTTTCATTTGTCTCTTGAGTGTGCTCAAATGGCGAAATTCGATGAAGAAGTATTTGGTACTGATTGCAACTGTGTCGCTCGCTCTTGGCGCGTGTGAACGGCATCCGGCCAGCCAATTGCCGACGGAAGGTGAGGGTATTGCAAAAGAGGGATCGGGCACATCAGATGCCGCGCACGGAAAACAGGCAACTCCAGTGCCTTCTCCGAGCGGTACTCCAAAAACATATTTCCCGCAGAATTCATGATACCGGTTTTGAGCAAAAGCCCCCAGTAAAGAGGGATTGAAGGTGGCTTCTGGTTCAAATCAATGGCGCGGATGGGTCAAATGCCGTGCCCAAAGCTTTGTGCATGCGGGCCGGGGAATTCTCCTCCTCTGGTTGACCCAAGGGAATTTCCGAGTTCATCTGATCGCCGGCCTGGGAGCAATTTGCCTCGGTTGGTACTTTCAGATCTTAGCGATCGAATGGTTGGCTTTAATCGTGACCATTGGCTTAGTGTTATGTGCGGAGGCGTTGAATACGGCAATTGAGCGAATGGTTGACCGGATTGAACCTCAGTGGCATCCCGCAGCACGGGATGCGAAAGATCTGGCGGCAGCCGGCGTGCTCCTCGCCTCGGTGTGTTCATTCATCGTGGGCCTGATCCTGTTCGGTTCGCGCCTGGTAAACGAAGCGTCCCGCTTGGCCTCCGGTCATTAAGGCGTCTCAGGCTGTTCATTTAGAATTATTCTTGATATCGTTATTGGCCATGGCACCTTGCCTTTACCGTGAAACTTTCGCCTGAACTTTTGCAGCGTTTTGCTGCCAGCGGAATTCGGCTGACCAAGCAGCGCGAAGAAGTTTTCGGATTATTGCTGCAAAAAAGGGATCACCCGACGGCCACCGAGGTGTTTCTACGCGCGAAAAAGCACATGCCGTCGATCTCGCTGGCAACGATCTACAATTGTCTGGAAGCGCTGGTTGATCGTGGTCTCGTGAAGCAGGTGAACTTGGACCGCGCTCCGACGCGCTATTGTGCTAATCTCCAGGAACATAGCCATTTTTATTGTGAATCGTGTGGAGCGATTTCCGACGTAGAGACGCCTTTCGACGGCACCTGGAATTTACCCCCCGGATTCGTTGTCGCTCTGGCCGAAGTTTCCCTGAGAGGCCTTTGCGCAAGGTGCGCGACGGAATACGGTTCAGTCGAAGCCGAAGGATCGGGATCTGCCGGGTTGCGCCTCCACCTTTCGAAACTGAAAGCTCAAAATTCAAAACGTCATTCATGAGTTCCATCGTCATTCAAGACTTACACGTTTCCATCGCCGATAAAGAGATTCTCCGCGGGCTCACCCTTGAGTTCAGCAAGGGCGAGGTCCATGCCGTCATGGGGCCTAACGGCTCTGGAAAAAGCACCTTGGCGAAGGTCATGGCCGGCCACCCCGATTATCAGGTGACGGGCGGCGACATCCTCATGGATGGAGTAAGCATCCTTGGGATGGAGCCCGATCAACGTTCGCGTGAGGGCCTCTTTTTGGCCTTCCAATATCCGATGGAGATTCCTGGCGTGAGCAACGCCAATTTTCTTCGTGCCGCCTTACAGGCCAGACTTTCCGAAGGTGAGGAACTTGACGCCACGGAGTTCTACCAGCAGCTCTATGGGAAAATGGATTTGCTGGAAATCCGAAGAGAGTTTACAGCCCGATCGGTCAACGAAGGGTTCTCGGGCGGTGAGAAAAAACGGAACGAAATTTTGCAACTGGCGATGCTGGAGCCTGCCTTTGCCGTCCTCGATGAAACCGATAGCGGGTTGGACATTGATGCTCTCAAAGTGGTCGCAAAAGGGGTCAACACGATTCGCGGGCCCGGGATCGGGATTTTGCTGATCACCCATTACCAGCGACTCTTAAATTACATTGTGCCGGATTTTGTCCACGTCATGTCTGAGGGGCGAATTGTTAGAAGCGGCGGCAAAGAACTAGCTCTGGAGCTGGAATCCAGGGGCTATGACTGGTTAAAAGCGGCCTAGGCCGTGTCCCCGTGGGCGAGAGTGAAATAATGGAGGAGACGAAACAATGAGCACCGAAAACGATTCAATAGCTATCGATCGGGATATCGGTAATTTTTTCTATAATGTAACGGCAACGCGCGATGCGGGTGTCGGCCTGACGGAGAAAACAATCGACTATATCGTCGATGTGAAAGGGGAGCCGGAATGGCTCCGCGCCTTTCGAAAGAACGCCTACAACGTCTTCCTGAGTAAGCCGCTGCCGACCCACTGGGCGGGAGACGAGCTCAAAGAAATCGACTTTGATAAGATTCGCTATTACTTGGCCTCGGGCGAAGCCGCCAAGCGGACTTGGGAAGAGGTTCCTGAGGATATCAAGCGCACCTTCGAAAGACTGGGCATCCCGGAAAGCGAACGAAAGTTCCTGGCGGGAGTCGAAGCTCAATTTGACAGCGAGGCTGTCTACTCCAATATCAAGAAGGCCGTTTCTGACCAGGGAGTGATCTTCATGGGGAGCACGGACGCGCTCAAAGAGCGTCCGGACCTCTTCCGAAAATGGTTTGGAAAAGTGATTCCGACTGGGGATAACAAGTTCAGCGCCTTAAACAGCGCGGTCTTCAGCGGCGGCAGCTTCATCTA
>DATHPI010000100.1:0-10306 GCA_035484035.1 Chthoniobacterales bacterium | reverse complement strand
GAACCGGAGAGCGTGATGTTCTGTCACCGTTTAGGTCTCGACTATGTGAGCTGCAGCCCCTTTCGGGTGCCAATTGCGCGTTTAGCGGCAGCCCAAGCCGCGCTTCAGAAATAAGAAACATGGATAGCCCGCCCTCGGCCGCGGGCCAGTTCCACCAGTCCACTTACCGCTATTTGACGCATTCCGTAGAATTTCTGAGGTTCGACAAACCATGCAAAACGTTGCCACAGACCTCGTGCAGATGCTTGGTGTAGAGCGAGTGCTTTGGGAACAAGAACACTTGATCACCTACGGCTTTGACGGCACGGCGGCCCTTTACGGGGAGGCCGGCTGCATCGCGCTGCCGAAAACCACCGAAGAAGTCAGTCAGATCATCCGTTACGCGGCAAAGCACCGAATCCCGGTAGTTACCCGCGGTTCCGGCACCGGTTTAAGCGGGGGCAGCGTACCGGTACCCGGCTGCATTGTGCTTTGCCTCGTGCAGATGGATCGAGTCATCGAACTGGATCCAAAGAATCTCACCATCCACGTCCAAAGCGGTGTGGTGACTCAGAAAGTGTCCGAACTGGCGGATGGCGCCGGGCTGCTCTACCCGCCAGACCCGGGTTCAATGCGGATCTCGACTATTGGCGGCAACGTGGCCGAGAACTCCGGGGGTTTACGCGGCCTTAAGTACGGCGTCACCCGCGATTACGTCATGGGGCTGGAGGTGGTCCTGGCCGACAGCCAAGTAGTCGTCTTTGGTAACAAGTGCGTTAAAGACGTCGCGGGTTATTCGATGAAGGACATCTTCATCGGTTCGGAAGGCACTCTGGGAATCATCACCAAAGTCTTGCTCCAACTAGTGCCTAAACCTGCGGCGAAAAAGACGCTGCTCGCGACCTTTTCGAAAATGGACGCGGCAGCGGAAACGGTCTCGGCGATTATCGCCGCCAGAATCATCCCGTGCACATTGGAGTTTCTGGATAAGATCACGATCCGCTGCATCGAGGAATACGCCCATGTGGGGTTGCCGCTGGACGCCGAAGCCGTGTTGCTCATGGAAACGGACGGTCATGCCGCCGTTGTCCAGGAAGAGGCGCAGCAGATGGCTGAGATTGCGCGCGGGCATGGGGCCGCCGCCGTGCAAGTCGCACAGACTTTGGAGGAAGCCACCCGGCTGAGCATGGCAAGGCGCGTGGCCTTCTCTGCCTTGGCGCGAGTGTCGCCCACCACGATCCTGGAAGATGCTACGGTACCCAGGAGCGAGCTGGCCAACATGATCCGCTTCATTCAGCAGGTCGCCGTGAAGTACGAAGTTGCGGTGGGCACTTTCGGCCACATGGGCGACGGGAACCTTCACCCGACGTTTCTAACCGATGAAAAGAATGCGGCCGAAATGGCGCGCGTTGAGAAGGCAATGACGGAGATTTTCGAATACGCCGTCCAGCTGGGCGGCACGATCACCGGGGAGCATGGCGTCGGCCTGGCCAAGAAAGCCTTTCTGCCGAAAGCAATCGGGGACGCCAGCCTGGGACTGATGCGCCGTCTAAAGCGGACACTGGACCCGGATAACCTTTTAAATCCCGGAAAGATTTTTGATTAATGGCCGCTCCGGAAGAATTGCCTGAATTCGCCGTCCGGATGTGGGCGATCCAACGCGCAAGGAGTAGAGGCGCCTCGAAATACTTCAAACGCTTAGACTGCACGGTGCTCCAGCAGTACACCAACAAGCCCATGTAAGAAGCCTTGATTCGCATGGCCAGGGAAATCTGGCCCGAAGCGATCTTTATCGTGCGGGACCATGGCGGTAACCGGAGAGAAGCCTAACTAAACACGACTGCCATGGTTCGCATCGAAACTGTTTTCCTCTTCGACCTGGATGGTACACTAGTCGATAGCGTCTACCAACATGTGCTCGCTTGGAGAGAGGCTCTGGATCAGGAGGGGATAGACTTGTCAGTCTGGCGCATTCACCGCAGGATTGGCATGAGCGGCGCGCTGTTCACCAACATGCTCCTGAGGGAAGCCAATCTGGCGATCAATCCCGAGCTCATAGAACGGCTTGGTCAACGGCATGCCGAGGCTTATACCCGGCTTCGTCATCAGGTGCGCCCTCTGCCCGGGGCACGCGAACTTCTTAACTACTTAACAGAAAATGAAAATCCCTGGGCGGTGGCGACCAGCGGCCGAATGGAGACCGCCAGGCTGAATTTGGACAGGCTCGGCATCGATCCTGCTATGATCCCCGTAGTGACTCGCGATCAGGTCAAATATGCCAAGCCTGATCCCGATCTTTTTCTGGCTGCGGTCGATCGTCTCGGCGCCAAGATCGAGCACTCCGTAGTGATTGGCGATTCGACCTGGGATATGCTAGCAGCGCGGCGAGCGAGGGCCCTTCCCGTTGGATTATTGTCCGGCGGCTTCGGACAAGAGGAACTTGAGCGCTCTGGGGCCGCCCGGGTGTACGAAGATCCTGCCGACCTGCTTAGACATCTCGATGAGATCGGTAGCCGTCGCTAACGATTCGCCCCCTTTGCAAAGGCCCGGGAGAAGACGGCTGACTCAACCAGAGCAGTTTTCGAAACTCCGCCAATGCCAACCGGATCCTGCTCATTAAGCCGGCCAATGCCCATCCCCCTCTGTGACCTCTGTGCGACGCTTTCCCCTTGCGTGTGTTTCTCGCCCAGGTGCTGATCCAGAGATCCAGAAAGCTATCGTCCACCATTTTATTGGAAAAGGATTCTCATTGCGCGGAAACGATGGAGTAGCATTGTTTCACCTTGGCCGGGGTGAGCCTGTGAATTGCCAGAAATCCGGATGCTGAATCTAAAACATATGAGAATTTTCTTCTACCGATTGCTGGTTGTCGCGGGGTTCGTGATGGTCGTTGGCTTGTCCGGGTGCGCGAGCGGCAACGGATCAAAGCAAAGCAGGATTGAGCAGAAGATCTCGAATCCCGATACAGAAAATGTGCGCATTGGTACCGCCCATTACAACCAATACGCCAAAGGCTTCGAAGAACCCTGGCCATTCGGCCCATACTCGAATTGAGTCTTTTAAGAGCCTCGGTGCAGGTAGAGCGAAGCTCCGCTTGAGCCGGGCTTCCCGCGTGGTTTCGCCCGACAACGTGATCCCCCACAAATTCTCACTCGGATTGCTACATGCCGCCCGACCAAGAGCCGCGCATTTTCTGCCTTATGATGTCAATGGCGGTGCACATCGTGATCGAGTCGAACGACTGATCTTTGGGGGTAACGCCGCATGCGAGGGCCACGCGGGAAGCCGGTTCGGACGGAGCCTCACCCTACCCGGAGCTTCGCCCTCCTGAGCCGGGGCCTTCTTCGCCTTTACTCCTATCCCCCCGGTACCGTAAAGATCAGTTTCCCCTGCACGCCGCCAGCTTCGAGTAATTCATGGCCTTGGCGGATAGTTTCGACCGAGAGTTCGCCGATATTTTTGACTCCCACCGGCCATAGTCTCTGGGCTTCGTACAGGAACGTTAATTCATGGAGTTGCTGAGTATACCCGGGCCAGGTTTCTCTTGAGCCGTATAGACCTCGCGCGCCCAGCGAGTGGAAATGGAGGGAAGCCGACCTGCGGAAAAGCGGGCTCGCCCTGCCGTGCCAGACCGGCACCGCAAAGGGGTCGATCTCTTCGACCGTCGAAACGATGTCACCATCGAAATCCACCAGTTCAAAACAAAGACGCTTCATCTCGCCTCCGACGAAATCCAGCGTCTTATCAAAAAAAGCACCGCCGTTTGCCGCGATCGCCTCTGAGGTCAACTGTTTCAGTCCTTTGCCGCGATAATCAATGACTTGTTCGGGACTCAAGCGTAGCTCTTCGATCATAAATTGCGTGCTGGCTTCCCGGCCGGAAGTGGTAACAATTTTCTCCACCCCGATCATTTGCAGTATCTGGATGGCGGCAGATCCGAGCCCCCCGGAACCACCAGCGATAAAGACAGAATCATTTGGCGTCGGTTTTGCTTTGAGGCGTATGGACTGATTAGCGGTCAAACCAGAGACCGGAACGGAAGCAGCTTCTTCGAACGACAATATTCGGGGCCTGGCTGTCACAAATTCGTGGGGGATGCAGGCGTATTCTGCATACGCTCCGTTACTGCATGGGCCGCCGAGGTAGGCCCAAACTTCATCGCCGACTCGCAGCCGTCCGACCTGGCTCCCCACGGCCTCAACTACTCCAGCGGCATCATGACCAAGCACCATCGGAAGATTGCCTCCGAAACGGCCCTGCCGGATTTTATAATCGATTGGATTGAATGAACCGGCCCGGATCCGCATCAGGACTTCATCGGGCCGTGGTTGTGGGATATCTCTCTGCTCCTCGCGAAAGTTAGCGGTCGCTCCAAACTCGTTGATCGCAATGACTTTCATATTTTCCGGATGAGAGATAACTTTCTTAGGCGGAGGAGGGGGAAGCGCGCCGGGTGAACCTATCCGCCGGTTCTATGCGGCAATCTGGTGAGCACGGTGCCGGCGGTGAAACTGTGCTCTGCAGGCTCTTCGTCCGGGAACACTACGTCGGGAAAAGTGAGAGTGTCGATCAGAAATTTTTCGAACTTCTCGCGGTGAGCTGCGGACCATTCCTGCCGGGCCTCGGCCCAGGTCAGTTTGCGGCCTTTTTCACCTTCGATCCATTTGTACTTTCGAATCTCTTCTTTGATCAGGTAGGTGATTCGATAGAACGGTTCGGAATACATCCCAGGCGGAATCTGGACGTATTCTTCAGTGTCTAAAATTTGGCGCATATCGATCAATCAATCACAGGTTTTATTCTAGCGCATCGTCTATATGTGCGGCCATACGCCAGCTATCTGTGAGACGAGGCATTGGTACCAAACCTGAATCGCGATTGAATTCTGCCAAACGCCGGGAACCGAACGCCGAAGCGGATTCCATTCTGCAACTTCTCTGAACTCCTGCTAAGAAAGCACTTTGTTAAACACGGAGATAAATTCCGAGATACTGAATGGTTTCGCCAGAAAAGCTTTGAATCCAAGTTGCTCCGCTTTCTCGAAAAGGTCGCCGTCCGCATAACCACTGCACAAAATTACCCGAGCATCCGGATCCTTTGCCAAAAGGAGCTTTAAGGCCTCTTCGCCGCTGATCCCGTTCGGGATGGTGGCATCGAGCAGAACCGCTGAGAAAGGGTCACCATCTGCTTTCGCCCGAACATATTCATCGCAGCCCTTGACACCATCGACCGCCACAGCGCATTCGTACCCCAGAGTATGGAGCATTGAACTCACGACGCTGAGGATCATCTCCTCGTCGTCAATGACCAGGATCCGTCCAGTGGCTTTCACTACCGGAGGCGGCAGAGTTGCAGCGGGTGGTTCGGGTCGGTGCCCTGAAGCCGGGAGCATCAATGAAGCCGTCGTCCCATGGCCGCTCCGCGACTCGATAGTGATATCCCCGCCATGCTGTAACATAATCGATTTAACAGTTGGCAGGCCGAGGCCGCTGCCACCCGGTTTGGTCGTAAAACAAGGCTCAAAGATTCGGTCTAGAATGTTGGCCGGAATCCCGGCGCCATTGTCTTCGATCTCGATTCTCACGTACCGCCCAATGGGAAGCCCGGACGAGGTCGGGATTTCCTGATCCACATTCTCGGCCCGAACGAAAAGCTTACCTTGTCGCGGAGTCGCTTCGCAGGCGTTAATCACGATATTCTCGAATACTTGCGTCAGCTGAACCGGATCACCGATGACGGGATACAAATCCCGCTGAAAGGCAAATTGTGATTTGAGCTTTGACCCGCTGAGAGCCAGGAGGACCGCATGGGTGAGAACTTCCGCCACATCGAGGGGTTGTTTGATCGGAGCACCGCCTTTAGAGAAGGTGAGCAGGCGCCTGGACAAGTTCGTGGCGCGTTTGGCGCCTTGGCTGGCGTCATCGAGATATTTCGTTAAACGCTCGCCGGAGTCCTCCGACGAAGCCGCCAAATCAAGATTGGTGATAATGACTTGGAGAATATTGTTGAGATCGTGCGCAATGCCGCCCGCAAGCGCTCCGATCAGCTCGATTCGCTGGGTGCGGAACTGAGCCTCCATTTGCCTCTTTTCCGTGATGTCCGTGTCAATTACCAGGATCGATTTTGGATTTCCTTGCCCGTCTCGCAGGAGCGTCCAACGACTGGCGACCACCACTTCCTTTCCCGCTTTGGTGAACTTGCGCACTTCTCCTGACCAACTTCCGCCGTCCAGGAGGATCATCTTTGCCGCCTCGAATGAAGAGCGGTCTTCATGCCCCATTTTTTCAAAATCGCAGCCGATTGCCTCTTCGGCTGTCCAGTCATACAATTGTTCAGCGCCTTTGTTCCAGTAACGAATCCTTTCATCCAAGCCGCGGACAAAGATCGCATCGTGAGCAAGCTCCAGAAAATTGGCTTGTTCCTGGATTTTCTCTTCCGACCGTTTGCGCTCTGTGACATCCACCACCACGGCGCGACACTCCAGGCCGTCGTCGGAGCTCTTGGCCTCAATCCGCGCGTAGAACGGTGCTTTACCCTCTCTCAGGAGCATGACTTCGCAAGTTTCTCGTGACTGACTATCAAACACCTTCGTCACGAAGGACCCGAACTGATTACGGAATCTCTCGGCCACAAAGAGGCCGAAGCGACGGTTCACCAAACGGGAGCGGTCCACCCCGAGCAGGCCCGAGCCTGTCAGGTTTACCTGTCGGATCGTCCCATTGTGATCCAGAGTAAAATAGCCGGTTGGCGCAAATTCATAGAGCTCAGTATAAAGCTCCAGCGCAGTCTCCGTTTCTGCCCGCGCCTGCTCGAGTTGCTCATTCTGCATCTCCAATTCGATCTGATGGATCTGCAGCTCCAGAACAAGACGCTGCGTGTCATGCGACGTCCTATCCGCTGCGGCTAGCGAGCGCTGGTTCTTCTGCTTTTCACTTAAGCGCGATTCGGCCAGGCGGCGCAGTTCGGCAGCATCCGATGGATTGGAGGGGGTCATCTTTTGGGTGGACCTGCCTTTGTTTCTGGAAACCGCACCGTTGCCTCGGCCTGTATTCCAGGAGATCCGTGGCGGTCGGATTTCGGGCTTTGCTCGCCAATCTGCTGGTACAAATCGGCTTGCGTCTTCCGCAGTTCCGCCTCCAGAGTCTTGGATACAGTGATATCCACAAAAGTCATGACGACGCCGTCAATCATGTTTTCCAGCGTGCGATAGGGCATGATGCGCATCATAAACCAGCGGCCGTCGCGGGTGGCGACTTGTTGCTCGTGCGAGAGTAACGTCCGCAGCACCTCGCGCGCCTGATCCGCCAACCCCGGAAAGTCCAGGTCGGACGCGATGTCCGTGATTGGCCGCCCCACGTCACCCCGCATCAGCTTAAAAATTCTGTTCGATCCGGTCGTGAAAAGCCGCACGTTTAGTCCGTTGTCCAGGAACAGGGTCGTGAGTTCCGTGCCGTCGAGCAGGTTCTTCATGTCGTTGTTCAGCCGGGAAAGGTCGCTCACCTTGGCACTTAACTCGTGGTTGAGCATCTGTAGCTCTTCGTTCGTCGACTGCAGTTCCTCGTTCATCGACTGCATTTCTTCGTTGGCGCATCTGGCTTCTTCCTGAAACGTCTGCATCTCATCGCGGGTGATCCTTGCCTCTTGACGGGCCTGCTCGAGTTCTCTCTCCATCTGGGCCAACATTTCGGATGTAGACCGGTTGGGTTTGCCCGACCCTCTTAGTTCACGAATTGTTGCAACATCGGTAAAGACGATCATCACCGATCCCCGCAGTGCAGAGGGCTCCGCGATGGCCTGCACCGTGATATCAACCGCCAGTGTTCCACCGTTGGTTCTAACGTTCACATTCCGGCGGACAACCGAGTCTTTTTGCTGGAGCGCCTTCTGAAAGGCGGAGTCCAGCTCATAACGCAACCCCTCACGGGCCATGGCGAAAATGTTCCAGTTGACTTTGCCCGCCGCCGGTTCCAGGTATTTGCCCGTCCGCCCACTGATGTATAGAATGTCGCCCTGCTCATTGACCAGTACGGCCGCCGGCGAGTACTTCTGCAAAAGCAATTGATCCGCCAACGTCTGAAGATTAAACCCTGACTTCGTTTCCGCCGTCGGTTCGGGAGCATGCAGCGAAGGCGCAATTGCCGAGGAAAACTTGATCGGCTTGGTCCGCAAAGGCGAGTCGGTCCGCTGGTAAAGCCGCGCTTTATCGTCCAGCATGGCAAAGAGCTCGGTGA
This sequence comes from Chthoniobacterales bacterium, assembly GCA_035484035.1. GTDB lineage: Bacteria > Verrucomicrobiota > Verrucomicrobiia > Chthoniobacterales > JAFAMB01 > JAFAMB01. The sequence goes on along the minus strand of DATHPI010000100.1, from coordinate 2,096 downwards.
ACTCGCCTACGGTTTCCGATTTTCCAAGAAAGAGAACGCCCCCGGGGTTCAAGCTATAGTGGAAAAGAGGCAGGAGTCCTTTCTGTAGTTCAGGCGACAGGTAAATGAGTAGGTTCCGGCAGCTCAAAATGTCAATCCTGGTGAAAGGCGGATCCATAATGAGATTCTGCGGCGCAAAGATCACCATCTCCCGGATGGCTTTTGAGACCCGGTAGCCGTGCTCAATCTGGATAAAGAACTTGTTCAAGCGTTCCGGCGACACATCCGCAGAGATATTGAGTGGGAAAACGGCCGTGCGGGCCTTCTCGATGGCATCCCCGTCTAGATCGGTGGCAAAGATCTGGAGGGCAATGTTTCGGGCGGGCTCGAGTTTCTCCACCGCCTCCTTGAAAACGATGGCTAGCGAGTAAGCTTCTTCCCCGGTCGCGCAGCCGATCACCCAGGCACGCAGCACCTGACTCTGAGCCCGGTCTGCCAGGAGCATCGGAATAACCTCCGTCTTGAGTTTTTCCCATGCTCCAGAGTCGCGAAAGAAGCCGGTGACCCCGATCAAAAGCTCTTTGAACAGCAATCCTACTTCCTGGGGATTCTCCTGCAGAAACCGGATGTAAGTCGCGATCTTGTCGATTTGATGGATGCTCATCCGCCGCTCGATTCGGCGATAGACGGCGATGTTCTTGTAGAGGGAGAAGTCATGACCGGTTTGATCCCGCAGCAGGATCAGAATCTTTTCGAGACCGCTTCGGGCTTTGTCCGCCTTCACAAGTCCCGACTTGGAGACGAGCGGTGCCCGCTGGAGATAGGCAATGATTTTGCCAGGTAACATTTCCACTGGGGCCACAATGTCAGCCGTCCCGCCGGCAATCGCGCTCTTGGGCATGCCGTCGAATTTCGCCGAAACCGGGTCTTGCACGAACGTTGCTCCACCTTTTTCCTTGATGGCGCGGAGTCCAAACGTCCCGTCGGAGCCCATCCCCGATAAAATGACGCCCACGCTTCGCTCTTTTTCGTCATCCGCCAGGGAGCGGAGGAAAAAATCGATCGGCAGGTGCACGCCATGCGGCGCAATGCGATCCAGCAGGTGGAGAACACCGTGCAGGATGGACATCTCCTTGTTCGGCGGAATCACATAGACGCAGGCCGGACGTACGACGGTCCGATCTTTGACTTGAACGACCTTCATTGCGGTGGACCGCTGGAGCAACTCCACCATGAAATCCTTCTGCGTCGGCTCCAGGTGCTGAACAATGATAAAAGCGATCTCGCTCTTTGCGGGAACGTTGCGCAAGAAAACGTCCAGTGCCTCCAATCCACCAGCCGAAGCGCCAATCCCGACGATCGGGAAAAGACGCTCTTCGCTCCGCGGGTCGTCCGCCGGCACCGAACGCTTCCCCTTCGGAAGGCGCACTTTACCTATTTTGGCCGCTGGCGTCACTGGAGCCGACTTACCCACGAGAGGGACTCTAGCAAACGTCCGAGGAGAAAACAATAGCTACAAAAACAAGCGTTATTTCGTGGTAAAAACAATTTTTTCAATACTAATTATAATATGGATTGACCATCGCCAGGTTCCCAAGGCTGAAACCCATAAGCGCTAGGATAATGCGAATCTTCCAGGAGGGATGGTTTTTGTCCCGGAGAGACAGCACGATAGGTAGCCAGGCACGAAGGGCCGTGCCCCAAATGTCCAAACTGCGGACCCGGGCACTTCGTTCTTGGCTACTCTCAGGCTGTCCCTCCGGGAGAACCATTGAAACCTGGGCTGAGTCCTCCAGTGCGCTTCGGGGCGAAGATTTTCCGACCTGAACTTCTGTAAATCTCCAACTTGCAGCGCGTTTGGCGCTGTTGAGCCACTCGTGCGGCATACGAACTGCCAAAATAAAGCGAAGAGAATTCTGTGATACAAGCTCACGAAGGTAGCAAAAAAGCAAAATGGGAATACAAGGCATTGCGACGGAGTTGATTGAACCGGCCGCCGCCGGGCGGAGTTACCCGTTTATTCTTGAGTGCTTGGTCTGAATCTCTCATAGACCGTATTGCAAAGGGGGATTTGATGCTGAGTCAGTACGCTGGGTTGGCGCCGTCGACACCTCTAA
>DATHPI010000099.1:0-9191 GCA_035484035.1 Chthoniobacterales bacterium | reverse complement strand
CGATCGACTTCCTTCTCTCGGCCAAACGCGATGCAGCGGCGGCCGAGGAAAGCCTTGGGCGGGGGAGAACCATCCCGCGCCGCGGTCATCAATACCGACGAAGCATACCGCTTATCCAGCCGCCATCGTTGAACTCAAAGCCGGCCGTGTTCTGGAAGAGAAGAAAGAAGAGAGAAGAGTATTCATCGACCGGTGCAGTATCGTAATAATGTTTTGGAACAGGATCACCGGGCCATCACGGCTCCATCTGTCGCGCCGGAGCTGGAAACCGCTCGGCGTTCCTCGGCGCCAAGGCGCGCTTCTCTCTGATCTATCTCACCCTCGAAATCCGTTTCGGTGCCTCCATGGTGCTCGAATACGCACCGGAATTCGCGTCAAGCCAGCACTGCGACATTTTGGAGGTTTGGGCAGGCCCGGTGTTGATGGTACCCATGGCACCGGTCAAAGGTTCCGCTGGTCGGAGAAAAAATACAAAGCTTACCTCTGGCAATACAGCCGGGCGTGGGATCGGTGGTGTTTGACCGTCTGTGGCGCAACTTTGAACTCGTGACTCGGCCAAAAGCAGAGCGACTGGAAAACCTCACCGTGGTATGCCTTTGTCACCCCGACAGGCATTTGTTGGAGGCAGATGTGCATTCTGGTGCCGGCTCGAGAGATTTGTCCGGCGTGCAGTGGCAGAGGGAGTGTCGGACCTTACCAATGTTGGCGCTGTGACGGGCACGGGACATTAATGGATGAATATCCAGTGATGGTGAGTTATCCCGCCGGGTTGCAACAGGACTATATAGTGCACTTATTCCTCGATCGTTGCGGTATCGGGAATTTTTATCTCATGGTTCGGTTCGACCTTCTGAGCTATATGGTGAAGAACGCAGTGAGCGGGATCCCCCTAAACCAATCGGTGAGAAGTTGGGTCCACTGAGCCAAAGTGACCCATATAGCGTCAATCTGCGTCAACTTGCCACCTTTTCCTTAGGTACATTCATAATCTAACCATTTGGCGGAAGGCGACTTATGAATTTTGGTATCAAGGCATGGTTTTTGATATGCTTTTCCTCGACTCCACTGAAGTGAATGCTCGCCGACCCGGCAAATTTGGCGGTGCTTGGTCGTGCATCAATAAAACTCCCGCCTAAAAAAACCGAAACCATGAATGAATTAAGTCGTTGGGATCCTTTCCGAGAACTGGAGGACATGCAACATCGTCTTTCCAGTGTTCTAGGTCGTCAGACACAACGCCGACATGATGGGGGTAGGGAATCAATCACTGTCGCTGAATGGGCGCCACTGGTTGATATCAGCGAGGATGACAAGGAGTACCTAATCAAGGCCGAGCTTCCCGAGGTCAAAAAAGAAGAAATTAAGGTTACTGTGGAAAATGGCGTTCTAGTCCTTTCTGGCGAGCGTAAGCTTGAGAAAGAGGAAAAAGACCGAAAGCATCATCGGATTGAGCGAGCTTACGGCAGCTTCGGTCGCAGTTTTGCCCTGCCGGAAGATGCCGACGCCGAGAAGGTAAACGCAGAGTTCAATGATGGTGTGCTCAAATTGCATATCGCCAAGAGCGAAGCCGCTCGGCCTAAGCAGATCGAAGTGAAGGTTTCTTGAGGCTGGCCCCCGCGGCCGGAGAGGTTCGCATCCTCTCCGGTTGCTCATGATTGCCGCCAACGATTCGCCAATTCGACGGAATTCAAAAGAGGCCGAATTCGTGGTCTAATTAAGCCCGCTAAAATACCCGCTGATGTGGTTATGGAGATCCTTGATTTTCACTCAAACCTCTGAGATTTGAAATCCGGCCAGGCCTTGATCAATGGGGGAACGATGTTTGACATTTGAGCCTGAGATTTTCATTCAGTGTCTCGAACATTTTGTGAAGTTCGTTGTCATTTCAAATGTAGAGACAAACAACAACCTACTAGAAGGAGTTGAACTACCTATGAACCTGCAAAGCATTATTCCGTGGAAAAAAGAGGAGCGATCACTCGCACATCGGCGTGGTAACGGCGATCCGTTCGCTGAATTGCAGCGGCGGATGAATAGCGTGTTCGAAGATTTCTTTGGCCGTTCATCCTCCGATCTGTGGGGCGACGTTACCAAAGAATTCCTGCCGCGAGTCGATGTCAGCGAAACCGGCAAAGAGATGCGGATTACCGCCGAGCTGCCCGGCCTCAATGAGCAAGATGTCGAGGTCACGGTGACCGGAGATATGCTTACTATCAAAGGTGAGAAGAAGGTCGAGAAGGAAGAGGAAGATGGCGACTATTATTACTCGGAGCGTAACTACGGTCACTTCGAGCGTACCATCGCCCTGCCACAGGGGATCGACGCCGACAACGCCAAGGCAAAGTTCAAGAAAGGCGTTCTGAAAGTGACCATTCCCAAGAAGCCGGAAGCGCAGAGCTTGCGAAGAAAAATCGAGCTGACCGAAAGTTAAACCTGCATGCATCCGTGGCGCGTGGCTCCTCCAGGGTGGCAGCCACGCCGGCCCGGCGGGGGTCAGACCTGCACCGACTTAACGCCAGTGGAAGATGGCGACTTGAAAGGTTTGTATGAAAAAGGATTACTACCTTACTCTTCGCTTGACGCCCGAAGCTACCGAGCGGGAAATCCGATCCGCCTATCGGCGTCTTGCGATAGAACTTCACCCCGATCATTCGGGCTTCGACAGTGACCCCTTTCTGGAACTGCAGGAAGCTTACTCCGTACTGAGCGACCCCATGCGTCGCGCAGTTTACGATCGCGAAGTCGGAGAAATTCCAGTTCGGCGCGCTGAGGCGCCTTGGCCCACCAAGATCATTCGGAGGCAATCAGCCGAGGCCTTCTCTACCGTTCGACCGATGGGCAAATCCCACCTCGGTTTATCTGAAACGTTTCACCCTCCTTTTACGGAAAGGGTTGAACGTCTTTGGAGCGATTTTGAACTGTTGACCCGACGAAAAGCAGAGCGACCGGGAAGCCTGACCGTGGATGTGACTTTATCGCCCCGAGAGACGTTTACAGGCGGGCAAGTGCGCATTCTCGTGCAGGGCCGGTTTGTCTGTTCGTCCTGCCTCGGCCAAGGACATGCCGGAGCCTACCGATGCTCACGATGTGCGGGGTATGGAGCGTTGAGAGACGAATATCCGCTAGCGGTTAGTTATCCGGCAGGGTTACAGCAGGACTATGTTGTGTGCTTATCCCTTGATGATTTCGGCAGCGAGAGTATTCATCTCGTTGTCCGGTTCCGACCTGCACGGGCCATCTGGTAGAAGAAACGCAGTCTCTTTGGCACCCACCGACCTGGCCCTAATGCTTCTTCTTGGAGACGGTATTCCTTCCAACAATCCCAGTTGTCCTCCCAGCAGATCCGCCCATTGCGATTTTTTTTATTGAACACGATGCTTTGTTTTTTGCCATTTTAAATGGAATGCAAATCCACGAAGCTCCTTTTGACGCGAAAGGAGGATATATAGACAATGAGGTTAACCAATTTTCTTTCAACCCGAGCAGGGCGTTCATCGCGAGCCAGCAAAAGATTCTGCAAACCATGGACTCGGGTCCTCGGGAAGGGGGCGTCTCATCGGGGAGAGACATTTTCACCTCCGGTGGACATGTTTGAGACCGACAATGAGCTCTGCGTCTTCGTGGATCTTCCCGGATTAAAGTCCGCAGATTTAGAAGTCTCGCTGCACGAGGGTACTCTGCTTCTCAAAGGCACGAGGCAAAAAGAGTGGACGACAGACTGGACCTTCTATTGTAACGAACGGCCGTATGGTTCGTTCCATCGCACGATTGATTTGCCCGACCGCAGGTGGGACGGGGATGCGATGGAGGCGAAACTGGATAGAGGAGTTTTGAGAGTGACGATACCTAAGAACGACTCGTCTGAGGTAGTTCCGCAATTTTTGTTTCCCGTCAGCTGCAACCGATCGAGCAGTGGTCACATGGTCCTAGCACATTAACAGGAAATTCATCGAAGAAACCGTGAACTTTTACTAGGCGATGGAAACAGGAAATTGGTCCACGACTAACGTGCACGTAGTTAGTGATCTTCTACGGGAGCATGATAAGCAAATGGTTGCTCACGCGACGCGCGGGTTGCGTATGGCAGAGCTTGTTGACGAACTTCCTCGCGGAATCATCGAAGCCCGCGACGTAGTGGACGAGGTTGCTCGCATTTGCCTCGAACAACCCTGTAAGAAACCGGAGACGCTCAGCTACGAGCAATGGTTCTATCAATTGATTCGGCAAGAACTGGACCGGCAGTGCCGTCTGTTTGCCGAAGAGCGCCACCGGCGCATCGAACTGGCACCCCAAGAAGGAGCTTCGGACGACGAGAGCGAAGGCTACGACGCTGAGTGTCCGTTGGGAATAATTACTTCTGAGATTGAACCGGAAGAAAGCCTGCCGGAGCATCAAATCCCAGATCAGGCCGCTTTACCGCCAGACGCAGCTGTTTCCGGCCAGGAACTCGTTGCCATTCTCCAGCAGGAAATCAAGCACTGGCCTGCCGATGAACAGCAGGTTTTCGAACTGCATTTTCTAGTCGGTTTCGAAGCTCATGAAATCGCGATGATCCGGCGGCAGACGAAGAGGCAGGTCGAAACGACGATCGGAACAATCCATTCGCGCCTCCGTGAGTTCATGCGGGATAGTGTCGGCCTATGACGATTCAAGGAACTGTCCTATCCACTCAACTAAGGCTTTATCTCCGGGGTACAAGAGGCCAGAAATCTAAACTCTTCCGCGTCGGCTTGTCGCGCGCCCTCAACTTCGCCCCAGCGACGGCATTGGAACGGATGCTGGGACCTTTTGATGTCATTGCAAACGGAGGATCTTTTAGAAACGTCGCCAGCGAGCCCAGGGCAATAATGATGATGACACATCGTTAGTCTGCCGGCACGGTTTCTCACCATCTCCAACGTTTGCTTTAGCTGCCATAAGCTACTGTTCGATTTGCAGAGTGAAAGGCATCGCTTTCCCGGTTTGTTCTTCCAACAGCGTAGTCTAATAAACGGCTTGTTTCGCGGCTTTGCCGATTTTGGCCAATCCTGACCCATCGTTGCGCGGACAGCGTTAGGACTAGAACATTACAACCGGATTCGCTCCACCTCGCTCAGTGTAATTTCGTCCTTGGTGCGATCGTAAAGCTTGGTTGTTCGCGGAGACTCATGGCCGGCCATCTGCTGGGCGTGCTCAAGTCGTCCGTCGTTCTCCAGATAAATCGTGATGCCGGTTGCCCGCCATGTGTGACATCCGACCGGGGTGAGAAAGCCCGCCGCTTTGGCCCGCTTCCGAATTGCAGCCCAGGCGTTGTAGCGGTTCAAAGCACGTCCCGTCACCTCCGTTCCAGCCGAATTAACGCTCTGGAACAGTGGCTGTCCGCTCTGGAGGCAGGCGGCCTCAATGTACTCCTTCAGGACCTGCTCGAGCAGGTGATGTACGGGCATATCATGCTCCTTGCCGCCTTTTTCATGGAGTCACAACTTCCGACGGGTACCATTATGATAGTAATCATCAACTTTGAGTTTGGCATGGGTCGCGAACTGCACCTGATGTAGAGGATGCAAAACAGTATTTTCGGGTGACCCACCCATTTCATCCCTGGAACGGACGGCAATTTGAGTTTGTTGGTTGTCGGCGTTGTTGGGGTCAGTGGAGAGTTTTTTATTATACCGAAGATGGGCAATCGGCCTTTTTCCCGGCGAGTTGGACCGACGCCGGTCAAGTCGACCCGTTCGTCGTCCACTCCCGGGAGCGAGCGCTCGCCCGATTCGAGGACCTGCTGCGGTTGGTCGATTTGATCGAGGATCTCAAAGCGAAGCGCTGTAAAGGAAATTAGGCCGAATGTGTAAATTAAAATACACCGCACGCCGAATTAAATACTTCTGAACAGATGCTCAAAATCAGAATTAAACCATTTGCAGACTGGGATTAATCGGTATTTTTCTCTTGCCATGCCCAATCGATTGATCCATTGTTCGGTGTAATTTAGTTTACATCTTTATTGCTGTGCCGCCCAACCCAAAGAAAATCGAAGCGTTGCGATCCTGTGGCGCCCTCAATCGCAACCCGCAAAAGGTCCGCCACCCATTGTTCACCGAACACGACTTCTTTGATCCCCACGATATGGTGCAGCTCAAATACGAAACGATTCGAGCTGTCGATGTCGATGGTCGTCCAATTGCTGAGGCATCCGTGGATTTTGGCCTCTCACGACCCACTATTTACGAGGCGCAGGAGAACTTCCGGCAGGAGGGATTTGGCGGGCTTCTGCCCCAAAAGCGTGGTCCGAAAAAAGCACGCAAACTCACGCCGGAAGTTCGCCTCTATCTGGAGGAGCTTGTTGTCTCAGAGCCCGATCTTAAAGCCCCTGCGCTTGCCGCAAGAATCCGAAGACGCTTCGGCATTGTTATCCATCCCCGCACCGTAGAAAAAGCCCTGGTAAAAAAAGGGCGCCAGAGACCGTGAAAAATTCACCGACCAGACAAGAAGAAGCACATTGTTGGACGCGCCGTTACGAGCAATTGCGACAAGGGATTATGTCCCGAGGCGGCCTGACCGCCACAGACGGCCCAGGCGTGTGTGTGATGATCAGACAAGGGCTGATCGCTTGGATGCGAGCCTGGCAGGATCCGCTGGGTTGTCCTGCAGCAGCCCTCCAAATAGAAGCGCAGCCGATCATTACCCCGATAGAGTCCTGGCAACAGGAGGCAACCCGATTGCTGGTTAATATGGCTTTAGGTCATTTAAACTTTAATTCGCCCTAACTCATGAGCGTCACTGCATTGAACTCCAATCCGAAAATCACCCCTGGGCATTTAAAGAAAAGGGCCTATCTCTACATTCGGCAGTCGACGCTGCGTCAGGTGTTTGAGAATACCGAGAGTACGCAGCGCCAATATGCGCTGCGTCAGCGGGCGATTGTCCTGGGCTGGCCTTCCGAGCACATTGAAGTTATCGATTGCGACCAGGGTCAATCGGGAGCTTCGACAGCCGAGCGCGAGGGCTTCCAGAAGCTGGTTACCGAGGTGAGCCTAGGCAAGGCGGGCATCGTGATGGGACTGGAAGTATCGCGTTTGGCGCGCAACTGCGCCGATTGGCACCGCTTGCTGGAGATCTGTGCATTGAGCGGCACACTGATCCTCGATGAAGACGGGCTCTATGATCCGTGCCACTTTAATGACCGGCTTCTGCTGGGACTTAAAGGGACGATGAGCGAAGCCGAACTGCATGTGCTAAAGGCTCGTCTGCGCGGCGGCATCCTGAGCAAAGCCCAGCGGGGCGAATTGAAGATTCCGCTGCCGGTGGGCCTGGTTTATGATCCGGCGCAACGGGTCGTGCTCGATCCCGATAAACAGCTGCAAAATACACTACGGCATTTTTTCGAGACGTTTCGTCGGACCGGCGCGGCGTGGGCTACGATGCAGGCCTTTGCTAAAGAGGAGCTCAAATTCCCAAGACGCGGGCAAGCGGGCTCCGGCGAGCTGATCTGGGAAAGGCTGCGATTGAGTGCCGCGTTGGATACTCTGCATAATCCGCGTTACGCGGGAGCCTTTTGTTTCGGGAAAACCCGATCCTGGAAAGATCCCCAGGGTGGACGGCATTGTGTAGAGTTGCCTCGGGAGCAATGGGCGATCCTGATTAAGGAAGCTCATCCAGGCTATATCAGCTGGGAGGAGTTTGAGGAGAACCAGAAGCGGTTGCAACTCAACCAGCAGACGCGTGGCCTCGGACGGCACAGTGGGCCGGCGCGGGAAGGCCCGGCCCTGCTTCAGGGCTTGGTCATTTGCGGCAAGTGCGGTCGATCGATGACGCTACGTTACCACAAGCGCGAGGGTCGCCTCAGCCCCGACTACCTTTGTCAGCAACAGAGGATAGAACACTATCTGTTAACGTGTCAGAGCATTCCCGGTGCCGTAGTTGATGATGCACTCTCGACGCTGATTCAAGAAAGCCTCAGTCCGCTGGCTTTGGAAGTGGCCTTGAGCGTCCAGCAGGAACTCCAAGAACGCTTGGCAGAGTCCGACCGTCTGCGTCGCCAGTATGTCGAGCGCGCACAATATGAAGCCGAGCAAGCTCGCGTCCGTTATATGCGCGTGGACCCCAGCAATCGCCTTGTGGCCGATACACTCGAGGCACTCTGGAACGACAAGCTCCGGCAATTGGAGCAAGCACGTGAGGATTACGAAAAGCAACGGGAAAGCGGCCAACGGACAATCACCCGGCAGCAGAAGGCGCAGATCATGGCTTTAGCCGAAGACTTTCCCCGGTTGTGGAAAGATCCCGGCACCAGCGATCGAGACCGCAAGCGAATGGCTCGGTTGATATTCGAAGACGTTACCTTGAACAGAGAACACTCCCAGGTCATTACGCAAGTACGCTTCAAGGGTGGCGCCACCAAAGTCTTGAGAATTCAGTTGCCGGCCAGAGCATGGCAACTGCGCAAGACCAAACCCGAAATCGTCGCCGAAGTCGATCGCTTGCTGGAGCAGTGTACCGACTCCGAAATCGCGACCAAACTCAATAGTAAGGGTTGGCGCTCGTCGGGAAATCAGTTGTTCGATGCTCGGATGATTCGCAGTTTGAGCACCAATCACAAACTGCCAAGCCGAAGCGCGCGTTTGCGCGCAAAGGGACTTTTAACAGCAGAAGCAAATTGCTGAACTGATCGCAAGCAAACACCGCCTAGCCATTATTGGCGGCAAAAAGGGCTGCTGAACGGAATCCGCCTAAATGACAAAAATGAATATCTTTAGATTCATGGACGCGGACGGACATCGTCGAGTAGGCTCCAGCCTGTTCTGTTCCGCGTCCTCGCCGAGCGCCCAACAGCTGGGAAGCCAACAAGATATTCTTTCTTCGTGACTCGCAAAATCACCGAACAGCGCAAATTTGGAAAAGGCTTGGCCAAGATTGGCGGAGCGACGCTGGCGCTTTCGCTTATCCTTGACTGTGCATTCTCTGCAAAACCAGCAACGTCGGCACTGCGGCTGACCAAACATCTTGACGAAGCTAGGAAAGCCGGGGCGCTGGCAGAGCACTCCCGAATAGCCCGCGATGTTCATGATACGTTGGCCCAATGCCTTACGGGAATATATACTCAACTGGAGGCTGCGTCTCAAATACGCCAAAAGAGCCCGGATCTGGCGACGCGTGCATTCTCAAGGCAAAAGACCTTTCTCACAAGGGTCTTCAGGAGGTTCGACGCCTAG
>DATHPI010000098.1:0-22152 GCA_035484035.1 Chthoniobacterales bacterium | reverse complement strand
CATCCGGCCCAAACGCGTTCTTCGGGTCCGCACCGAGCCGACCGAATGGGGTGAATCGGTCGTCTTTGTTCCTCAGTTGGTCGATCCACATAGTGGAAAGGAGATCCATGAAAAGCATATTCAACCTTCTGACCGTTGTGGCTGGTGTCTTTCAGGAAAACGCGTTGTCCAGGAAGGCGAGCACTTCGCCGTCTATCAACTTGAGGATCAAATGGCTTACAACCAATTGTTCGGGAAATTGCCATCTGAATACGACCCCACCTCCCAATCCTGGCGTGTCAAGAATCCGAAACGGGCTCTTGATCTTTTCGCAAAATGGTCGCAAACGCTGCCTGACGATATTGAATTGCAGACCCCTGAATCATTGAAGGGGCTGCGCGCTAAACCGCTCGAGATCGATTTTTCACTCGATTGCCAGGATACAGGAAACGATTGGTTTGATCTGCGCTTCTCCTGGTCCGAAGCGGATTTAGCACTCTCTCCCGAAGAACTCCAAGCGCTCCTCGATGCACGCGGCAACCTGGTCCAGTTTTCGGCACGCGCCTATCGGAGTTTGCTCATCCGGCAGCCCCAGAAATTGATCAAAACGCTAAGTGAAATCGGGCTTTCGCCGCGTGACCTGGCAGCCGGTCCGCAGCGTTTGCATTTGTTGCAGCTGCGCTCGCTGCTTTCAGCGAATCTGGTTCCCAAGGAACTTCATCAAGAGCTTGAGAAACGCCTCGCTGAAATCAAAACGGAGGTCGTCTGCAACATTCCAGACACCATTCGAGCCAGTTTACGTCCCTATCAGATCGCGGGATTCCACTTTTTGGTTTATCTCAGCTCAAATCGATTTGGCGGTATTCTGGCCGACGATATGGGACTGGGAAAAACCATCCAGACCTTGACTTGGATTGCCTGGCTACGGCACGCCACCACCGTAGCAGGCCCAAGCTTGATTGTTTGTCCTAAGTCCGTGGTCGACAATTGGGTAGGGGAAGCGGAACGTTTTTTCCCAACTCTTCCCATCGCGCCTTTAAAGAAACCGGAGCTGCACGCCAGGTTAATTGAGCCAGGACAGGTGCTGGTTCTTAATTATGCCCAGCTTCGCATCTTAAGTGAGCATCTGGCTCAAATCGAATGGGACGCTGTCATTTTTGATGAAGGGCAATATCTCAAAAACTCCAACTCACAGACAGCACAGTCCGCCCGCGCGTTGAAGGCCGCCAACAAGATTCTTCTTACGGGTACCCCGATCGAAAACAAATTGTTGGATCTCTGGAGCCTGATGAGTTGTGTGATGCCGGGAGCACTCGGAACGCAGAGTTCGTTTAAACGCGAATTCCAGGATTCGGGCGACGCCGAGTCCAGATTGCGGCTCTCCCGCAGAGCGCGTCCATTCCTTTTACGCCGGACGAAGGAAGAAGTCGCGCTGGAATTGCCGCCAAAGATTGAAGAAGATATTCGAGTCACCATTGAAGGGAAGCAGGAGGAACTTTATCAGGCAGAAATTAAGGTCGCCCGCCAGCACCTCCTCAAGATCCAGAATGGGGAACAACTCGACCAGGAACGTTTCAATCTACTGACCTCACTGTTACGCCTTCGACAAATTTGCTGTCATCCTGCACTGGCCGGACTTAAAGACGAATCGGCGCCCAGCGCGAAATTGGAGGCGCTCGTCGATCTGCTGGAACCCTTAATCGAGGAGGGAAATAAGGTTCTGGTCTTCAGCCAGTTTGTCGAAATGCTGCGTCTCATTGAAGAGCGGATCAGTAATTTGGGTTGCCCGCTGTTCAAGCTCACCGGAAAAACTGAGAACCGCGGCGATCTGATCATGGATTTCCGCCGTTCTCCAGGTGCAGGTGTCTTTCTCATCTCACTGAAGGCTGGCGGCGCCGGACTCAATTTGGAGGCTGCATCGTACGTGGTCCTTTTTGATCCATGGTGGAATCCAGCCGTCGAAAACCAGGCCATTGATCGTACCCACCGCATCGGTCAAACAAAGACAGTCTTTGCCTACCGATTGCTGGTCCGCGACACCATCGAGGACAAAATCCGTCAGTTGCAGATCCGGAAATCCAACCTGGCCAATGACGTGCTGGGCGAAGAAGCGTTTGGGCGGGCGTTGACGCTTGATGACTTTCGCTATTTGCTCGAGTAACGGACCTCCTAACTGCAGGCCTGCTCGGTCTTCGGATCGAAAAGGTGAATTAACTCGCTTGCCACTGTGAGGGTCAATTTTTCCCCGGCCTCTCTGCCCCACTGTTCATTGATTTGCGCGATGATCTTCTTTTCCTGGCCGATGTTGATCTGGAGAATGGTGGTCCCTCCTTGCGGTTCGACGACTTCGACAATTCCTTTGATCACGTTCCTGGTGACGCTGTCGGGATTTCTCTCGATGACCAGGTGCTCTGGACGAATCCCAATCCAAACTTCTTCGATTCCGCTCCGGGCAACCGCCGCGGCACGTATTTCCGGAAGAACCAAGCGAACGTTTTCCCCGGCGGAGACGGTTCCGTCTCCGTTCAGGTGACCCTTCATGAAATTCATGGACGGGCTCCCGATGAAACCCGCAACATAACGATTAATGGGTGCGTTATAGAGTTCCTTTGGGGTTCCCACTTGCTGCACAAGGCCCTTCGACATCACTACGATTCGGTCGCCCATGCTGAGCGCTTCGACCTGATCATGGGTCACATAAAATGTGGTCACGCCCAGACGCCGTTGGAGTTTGATGATCTCGGCCCGCATTTCAACCCGCAACTTGGCATCGATGTTGGACAGCGGTTCGTCCATCAGAAACACCTTAGGTTCTCTGACGATGGCCCGGCCGAGCGCAACTCGCTGACGTTCGCCTCCAGAAAGCTCTTTGGGCTTGCGTTCCAGCAAGTGCTCAATGTCCAGAACCTTTGCCACCGAGCGCACTTTTTCGGCAACTTGTTCCTTGGGCACTTTCCGCAGTCGAAGTCCGAATGAGAGGTTGCCAAAGACGTTCAAATGCGGGAACAACGCGTAGTTTTGAAAGACCATCGCCACATCCCGTTCGCGGGGAATCATGCCGACGACGTTTTTTCCTCCGATCTTGATCTCGCCTTCGGTCACGGTTTCCAACCCGGCAATCATCCTCATGGTGGTGGTCTTTCCACAGCCGGAAGGCCCGACCAGGACCACGAACTCACCGTCACCGGTGGTCAGGTTGAAATCCCGCAAGGCCAGGACGTCGCCGTACTTTTTTGAGACTTTGGAGAGTTCGACTATGGCCACATTTGCTCCAGAAGTGTCGTTCGTTGCAAACTGAATGTGAGAATGGCTGACCAGGATCTTGCAGGAAACATAATTAGCAAAAAGTTCATCCTTTCACCGCGCCAAATGAAAGCCCGCGCGCCAGGTAGCGCTGAACAAAAAATGATAGGATGACCGGCGGCGCGATCGCCAGGATCGTGTTCACCGCCGCCGAATTAAAATCGACCCCCCTTGTGCTACGAGACGCCAGGATGAGCGTAGGCATCGTAGCGGCGTGTTGCGATGTCACCGCAGAAGCGAAAAGCGCCTCATTCCAACAGAAGGCAAAGACGATAAAAGCGGTCACGATGAGACCATCGAGGGAAAGCGGCAACGCGATCATCCAGAAAATCTGCCACAAGGAAGCTCCCTCCATCCGTGCCGCTTCCTCCACCTCTTTGCTGACGTCGCGAAAAATGTCTCGCATGATGACCACGCAGAAAGCCAGGTTGAAGGTCGAGTAAAGCAGGATGAGCCCTGTCCAGGTGTCAATCAAGCCGAGCTCGGCCAGTAGAATATAGAAAGGCGAGAGCACCACGACCGGAGGCAATACCCTCTGGGTGAGGAACCAGAGGGTGATGTCCTTGCTTTTCATTCTTTTGAACTCGAATCGAGCGAGACTGTAGGCAGCGGGGGTCCCGATCAACAAAACCAATACCGTGGTTCCGACACCTACCAGGGTGCTGCTGAACAAGCAGTTAAGAGTCTGCGGGTCGCCGAGTACCTCCTTCCAGGGGTCCAGAGTCGGAGTAAACTGCAGAAAGGGAATAAACGCTCCCGTCCGAAAAATGGCGGAATGAGATTTGATCGAGTTGACGATCGCCCAGAGGAACGGAATCGCCACCCAGCACAGCGCCAGGCAGACGATCACCATGGCCACCAATTTAGAGGCCCATTTCGAATTTCGCCAAAGCAGATTGTCCATGCGAATTGGCTGTCGATTTTAGTTCATGCGTTTTCGCATCTGTTTAAAGAAAAAGGTAATCACGATGGAGACCATGATTAGATAAACAATACCCATCGCTGACCCTCGGCCAAAATCGGTAAACTGGATGGTGGTCAGGTCCGCCATTACGCTGAAAAGCTGAGTACTGGTACCAGGCCCGCCGCTGGTCAGAGCATAAGGCAGCCCGAACGATTTAAATCCTTCCAGCAAGCGCAGGAGAATGGCAATCGACAAGACCGGCCACGCCAAGGGTATGGCAACATGACGGAAGACCTGCCAATGACTGGAAGCTTCCAGCATGGCCGCATCGAAAATGTCTTTGGGAATCGCGGCTAACGTCGCTAAGGACATCAGAAAGACGAAGGGAGTCCAAATCCAGATATCCAGGATCATCGCTGCTGCCAAGCCTCCGGAGGCCGTCGAAAGCCAGTCAATATGAATTCCCAGAGCGGCCAGGATGGAACTGTACAACCCGCCCTGGTCCGTAAAAAGCGTGACCCCCAGATATCCGATCGCAACCTCCATGGTGAAAAGAGGCGCGGTGAGAATCGGTCGAAAAACTTTACTTCCCGGTACTCCGATCGTGATGATCCAGGCAAGTACAAATCCGACGCACACTTCGATTGGCACCGTAACCACCACGAAGATCAAAGTGATAAAGATGGAGTACCAAAAGGCGCCGTCAGTTAAGACCCGGGCGTAGTTGGCCAATCCGACGTAGGCGGTGATCCCTTCGCCGAGCACATAGTTGGCAAAGCTGTATCGAACTGCGGCCAGGATCGGGAAAAAAGTCAGTCCGATGATCCAGATCACCGCAGGAGCGAGCAAGGCGTATTTGAATCCTCTTTCCGCCTTGCTCTGAACTATTTCGTTCACCTCCATCCGAGCAGTTCGCCACTAACGGCCTATTGATGGCTGCCCCGTTTAGGCGAACGATTCCGCGTAGAGTTTCTTTTGCTTGTCGCGTCCGTACCGCTCAGTGATCCGCTCCCAGGACTGGGAGCAATCGTCGAGTGCGGCCTTCGGTTGCGTTTGTCCAGCCAGGACTGCGGAGAGACGAACATCCAGCTCGTGCCAGTATTCGGCGGCACCCGGAATTCTCAGGTAAGACTCCTGCACCGGGAGCGACAAGTTCTGGTAGTAACCGTCCAGATAGCGCTTTGCTTCGTCCGCATCCCAGCCCTGCTCCACCCACTCCTCAACCTTGCCGGTACCAACCGGCGGGAAGTATTCGAACTTCATTCCCGGTTGCACGCCGGTGAATCCATGCGTGCAGTTATAAATGGCATTCTTCTTGGTGGCCATGAAGGCGAGGAAGTCATAGGTCGGATCCTTTTTCTTCGAAAAGCGCGAAATGACACAATGCCATGTTCCACCATTTACGTTGCCGCAAGAGTTTAGATCGAATTTATCCCATTGACCCTTGATCGGATCGTAGGCTTCGGTGGTGCCCGGGATAATCGTGCAACCGACCTTGCCCCTGACCTTCGATTCTTTGGGATCCTGGGCAAAGGTTGGAAGATCGCCCCAGGTCGGTTCCATCACCGCCTGTCCGGCCAGGAACAGGTTCCAACCCTGCCCTAATGTCCAACTGATCGCCTCTTTCGGTCCGCAGGCAAGATATTTGACGTAATCCTCCAGGGCCCTCTGATGGCCCTCGGAGTTGATCAGCGGTTTCATGGTCTCCGGATTAAACCAGAAGTATTTGTTGTTCGGCGAACAGACGTAAGGGGCTGCCAAAGTCAGGAAATGGAAAAACCCTTGTTCGTTGACTTTGGCATGTAAGGCAATCCCCCAATCATTTTGGCCGTCACCGTTCCAATCCCATCCGGTATAGAAATTAGCCACGTCATACATCTGTTTCGTGGTCTTCGGCGGGTTCGGGAAGTCGTAGCCGACCTTGTCCTTGAACTTTTGCTGGTTTTCTGGCTTGTCGAAAACATCCCTGCGATAATAGAGGATCTGGCAATCGCCATCAAAGAGGACTCCGTAGACTTTCCCCTGCCAGCTATAAAGCGTTCTCATGGCCGGGATCCAATCATCGGGAGTCCAATAAGGGTATTTCGGATCTTTGAGGTAAGGCGCAACTTCGATGATATAGGGCTCCTTCGGAACGAAAAAGTCTCCATAGAACCAGGCGCCCGTCATGTAGGCGTCATAGCGATGCGTGGTCTGGAGATCTGAGAAGATTTGCTGATGGAGCGTGTCGATCGGAACTTCTGCGACATTCACCTTCCCGCCGGTTTCTTCCTCCCATTTGGGCACCCAATATTTGAGACCGTCACCGACCGTTGCCTTCAGAACCAGAATATTAATGGTCTGACCCTTGTAAGGCTTCGTCTTCAGAAACTCGACGCGCTCTTTGGTGATCGGCGCTTCATTCGGATAGTCCGGTGAAGAATCGAGCAAGTTGCTCTCCGCTGCAGAGGCTTTGAAGGAGACAATGCGACTCAACAGTGCCGCCGAGATTCCCAGTTTAGCCGCTTGTCCAATAAAGTGGCGCCGGCTGATTCTGCCGGCTAAATACCCGGCAGATAATTTTTCGAATTCATTTTTCGAATGATCTTGGGACATAAGTTATACGATTTTTCCCAAGGAACTGTTCCAATGGACCCATCGGATCTCGCGCAGTTGGCAATCTGCGGCCGCTCAACCGGGTCAAAGCGATTCGAGCGGAATGGAAAAGCAGAATTGGGGGGATTCCGGTGATCTTAGTAAAAGGCTGTCTTTGTCGTCAAGAGGCCTGCGCCAATTTTTTTCAACTTGCGAAAGAATCGAAGCAGGAGTCAGGAGTTGCAGGAGTTCGGGAGTTACAGAATATAAGAGGGCGGCCCAATCCGCCAATCCCAATCCCAAATCCTCAGTACTCCAACCCTCCAATACTCCAGTACTCCGATCCTCCCCGGCGAAGCACCCTTAGTATGCCGCTTACACCAATCGATGAACTCGTCCAAGACGCCCGCGAACACCGGTACGCGCTCGGGTACTTTGAGAGCTGGAATTTCGAGTCGCTACAGGGCGTTCTCGACGCGGCGGAAGCGACTCGATCACCGATCATTATCGGATTTAACGGGGAATTTTTGAGCCACCGTGATCGGCAGCAATCCGAACGGCTCGAATGGTATGCCGGATTGGGAAAGGCGGCAGCAGCCTCTGCGAGCGTGCCGTGTGGACTGATTTTTAATGAATGCGCGGATGATTCCTGGGTTCGCAACGCCGTGCTCGCCGGATTCAACCTTGTCATGCCGGCTGATCCGCTGGCCACCAACCAGGATTACAGCCGGCGGGTCGCGGCGCTGACGGAATTTGCTCATCAGTACGGTGTCGCGGTGGAGGCTGAAATTGGCCACTTACCTTCGGGCTTAGCTGACACGCCGGAGCACAGTTCTCTGACGGATCCAGAGTTGGCAGCGCGTTTTGTCCGGGAGACCGGTGTCGACCTGCTGGCAGTAAGCGTCGGCAACGTGCACGTTCTCACCAAAGGCGAACAGGGCCTTGATCTAGATCGATTGTTCCGGATCCGCTCGAAGGTTGCCAAGCCACTGGTTTTACATGGTGGAAGTGGAATCAGCGCGACTTCTCTGCACGAGGCCATCGCTCTGGGAGTGACCAAAGTGAACTACGGGACCTACCTGAAGCAGCGATACCTAAACGCGGTGCGTGCCAGCGTCGCGGCAGATCTGGAGAATCCTCACCAACTATTCGGCATGGGTGGCGATCACGATGTGATGGTCGCGGGTCGCTTGGCAGTCTGCGATGCCGTTTTGGAGCGCATCGGCTTACTCGGTTGCTGCGGAAAGGCAAAATGACAATGGCTCGGATTGGCTGCGCAGGTATTCTCGTGAAGGATACGTTTTGCGGACCTCTCAAAACGCTCCCTGTGCCAGGAGAATTGGTGGCCATTGAGGCGTTCAAAACGAGGGTCGGAGGATGCGCAGCGAATGTCGCGATTGATCTGCGGAAACAAAGTCAGACCGTCGAGCTTGTTGGATGCATTGGTCAGGATGCCGCCGGTGCCTACCTGGTAAAGGAGCTACAGGCGGCGCAGGTCAATTGCGATCAACTTGCCTACATCGAGGAGCATCCTACCAGCGAAACGGTGATTCTGCTGGTTGCCGGCGAAGACCGCCGGTACTTGCACTCTTTCGGTGCCAATCGGGCGTTTAAAGTGAGTGATATCCATCGCGACTGGGTTGCTGCGCTTGACCTGTTCTATCTCGGCGGACTTTTCGCGATGCCCGCGATTGCGGCTGATGAGTTAATCGCGCTCTTGGCTTTTGCCCGGGAACAGAAGGTGATCACGGTCGTCGATGTCGTTTTACCGACAAACTTTAAGCGCGCTGCGGAAATGGAAAGGTTGCTCCCGCACGTCGATTGGTTTCTGCCCAACGAGGCCGAAGCGGCTGCACTGACGGGCAAGGTCGACCCACTCGAAGCGATCCGAACCTTTCGCAGCTGGGGTGGCCACGACATCATTGTGACGCTGGGCGATCAAGGGGCCGTTGCTGTTTTTGAGGATGAGTGTTGGCGTGCCAATGCTCATCCAGGTCAGATGGTCGATCCGTCCGGGGCAGGGGATGCCTTCGCCAGCGGTTTGATTAGCGGAATTGCTAAAGGCTGGGCATTTCCCAAAAGTTTGCAGTACGCCAGTCTGCTCGGAGCATCTGCGACCTGGATGGTAGGCACCACCGATGGTGTGCTCACAGGAGCCCAGGCAGAGCGCATTATTGCTGAAAACCCCGTTAAGGTGCACAAAATAACCAGACCAAACGTTGAGCGCACGCCCAACGCTCCTCACTGACCACTGGCAACTGACACTGACAACTTCCTAACCCTGAACGCTGAACGCTGAACGCTCTCATGAACTTCGAGCTTAAAATGCCGGATTTTTCGACGACCGGCTCACCGATTAAAGTCGTTCGTTGGCTGGTCGCAGTGGGTGAATCTGTCGAGCGCGGTCAGGCTGTCCTCGACGTCGAAACAGATAAAGCCACCATGGAGGTTGAAGCGCTGAACTCCGGGATGCTCCTGCAACAGATCGTCCAGGCCGGTCAGGAAGCCAGCGCTGGTGATCCGCTCGCTGTCTTTGAAAACGGAGAGCCCCTTCAGCAAAGCAGTGTCAGAGCGTACGAAGATGGCGGCCACCAAGAGTCGAGAACCTATCCGCGCGATTTTCTGCTTAGCCTTTACCGGCGGATGATTTTGATTCGGCAATTCGAAGACCGGGTGAAATCGCTTTTTCTCGAAGGCATCATGCCCGGGACCATCCATCAGTGTCAGGGACAGGAAGCCACGGCGGTTGGAGTTTGCGCTGCTCTTGAAAGTAGTGATTTCATTACCTCCACTTTTCGTGGGCACGGGCATGCTTTGGCCAAAGGGCTCACGGTTCAGGAAATGTTAGACGAGCTCTTTGGAGCGAGCACCGGTTGTTGCAAAGGGAAGGGGGGTTCCATGCACATCGGGAACTTTGACAAGGGCATGATCCCCGGCATCGCGATTGTAGCCGGAGGAATACCGGTGGCCACTGGGATGGCCCTCGCCTTCAAAATGCAGAAAACCCGCCAGGTAGTCGCTTGTTTCTTCGGAGACGGAGGCGTGGCCGAAGGTGCCTTCCACGAGGCGGTTAATATGGCAGCTCTCTGGAATGTTCCTCTCCTGTTGGTCTGCGAGAACAACTTGTACGGCGCCTCCACGCGCATCGATCGCGTCATGAAGAATACCACCGTTTCCGATCGTGCGGCCAGTTATGGCTTTCGGGGAGAGACGGTGGACGGTAACGATCTGCTGGCGGTTTATGAAGCAGCCAGGCGAGCGGTGGAGGAATGTCGAACCGGTCTAGGACCTGTTCTACTAGAGCTTCTCACCTACCGCCTGACCGGGCACTCGCGTCGCGATCCCTGTCATTATCAGCCAAAGGAAGAACGTTCGGCCTGGTCGGCTAATGATCCGATCGTCCGTTATACGCGAAAATTGCTAGCCGATAGTGAGATTGTTCAATCTGATCTCGATAAGATTCGAGAAGAAATTTTTCGTGAGATCGATTCCGCAGTCGAGCAGGCAAAATCCGCTCCGCCGCCGCTGCTCGACGATCTGCTGACCGACGTTTACGCCTGAGGAGGATGTCCACCACATGAAACGCCAATCGATCGCCGAGGCTCTGCGCGACGGCATTGCCGAAGAAATGGAAAGGGATAAAGCCGTGTTCTGTATCGGCGAAGACATTGCGGTACCGGGCGGCTGGGGCGGCGCTTTTACAGTCACGCTGGGTCTTGAAAAGAGATTTCCTGCTCGGATGATTGACACGCCGATCGCTGAGCTCGGGTTCTTTGGCGTCGCGGTCGGTGCCGCCATGATGGGAATGAGGCCGATCGCCGACGTTCAGTATGGTGATTTTCTTTTTCTGGCCAGCGACCAAATCATCAACAATGCGGCGAAAATGCGGTACATGTCGGGCGGTCGCTGCCAGGTGCCGCTGGTGATGCGGGCGCCGGTGGGCGCCACGGGGCGTGGATCACAACATGCGCAAAACATGGAACGATACTTTGCCGGTGTGCCAGGATTGAAAGTGGTCGCGGTGTCTAACGCTTATGATGCCAAGGGAATTTTGAAAGCGGCCGTTCGCGACGATAATCCGGTGCTGATCTTTGAACACAAGCTGCTTTATGGTTCCAAAGGAGCGCGAACGGAGTCAGGCGCGGTTGACGCTACCAGCGAGATTCCGGATCAAGACTATGTTGTTCCGCTTGACCAGGCCGCAGTCCGGCGGTCCGGCTCCGAGGTGACTATTTTGTCTTGGTTACTGATGCTGCATTTCAGTCTGGATGCCGCTCAACAAGTGGCTGGCAAAGGTGTGGATGCGGAAGTCATCGATGTTCGGAGCCTGGCACCGATCGATTACCGAACCATCGGTGATTCAGTGAAGAAGACGGGTCGCGTGGTGATTGTCGAAGAAGGCCCGAAAACCGGCGGGGTGAGCGCCGAAATCGCGGCCGGGATCCAGGAACGATTTGGGCGGCACCTCAAGGCCCCAATTATCAGAGTCGCTTCGCCCGATATCCCTGTACCTTTCTCTCCGATTCTTGAAAATGCCTATCGTCCGAGTGTGTGGCAAATCATCCAAGCGGTGCGAAAACTGGTTCGGGCGGAGCCTCACCCCACTTGAAGCGGCTTCACGCCTGACCCTGCTGCGCAACCTAACCCCGCAGGTAATGAGATTTTGATTCCGCGTCCGCGATTCCCGTTGACTTGAAACGACCAACGCTATTTTTTTAGCGACGTGTTTAAAATGGTTGATTCCGGATCGGAGGAAACTTGTTAGAAGAGTTTGCTGGACTGGGGATGCATCTTGGCAATTTGTGGCGATTGTCCCCCGCCAAGACCCGTTCGATTAGCGCGGAGAATTTCTCTGGTGAAAAGGGCAAAGGCGGGATGGCGACTGAAGGGACAGGTGCGATTCACGCGCGTGGACTGGGCGTAGATGGCACTGGCCGTGGGTGGAAAGTTTCGCCTTCCATCCAAATTGCCGAGGGCGAAAAGCGTTTGCTGGGTGATATCGAGGGTCCCGGCGCTATCCAGCAGTTCTGGATTGTCGTCTCAAATGTCCGCTGGCGAAATTTGATCTTGCGCATCCATTGGGATGATCAAGAGCAGCCGTCGGTCGAATCGCCGCTAGGAGATTTTTTCGCCTGCGGCTGGAACCGTTTTGCTCAGGTCTCATCGCTCGCCGTTTGCGTCAATCCTGGTCGAGCCTTCAATTGCTATTGGGAAATGCCGTTTCGGAAGCGCGCCCGGATCACCCTGGAAAACCGCGATCCGGACGAACCTGCCATCGTCTACTACCAGATTAACTATACGCTGACCCAAGTTCCTGAAGACGCCGCTTATTTTCACGCCCAATTTCGACGAACCAATCCGCTTCCCTTTGGTCAAGACTACTCAATCCTTGATGGGGTTCGAGGCAAAGGGCAGTATGCCGGCACCTATATGGCTTGGGGCGTCAACAATGCCGGGTGGTGGGGAGAAGGGGAGATCAAATTCTTTCTGGATGGCGACCACGAGTTCCCCACTATTTGCGGCACCGGCACGGAGGATTATTTCTGTGGCGCCTATAATTTCGACGGTGGTGTCATAGACCCGAATATGACAAGTGTTTATCGGGAATTCACCAGCCCTTATTCAGGCCTTCCTCAAGTCTTGCGGCCGGATGGGACCTATCAATCACAAACCCGCTTCGGGATGTATCGATGGCACATTGTGGACCCGGTCCGCTTCGAGGCAGATTTAAGGGTCACGATCCAGGCGCTCGGGTGGCGAACCGAGAAAAGCAACAACCGGCGCTATCTGCCGCTGCAGGATGATATCGCTTCCGTGGCCTACTGGTATCAAACGCTGCCCACCGCTCCGTTTCCGGTACTGCCAGACGCCGACTATCTGGAAATTATCTAATGCGATTATAGGAGGGCGTCAGCGGAGTGGCCCGCTTTGACCCGCTCCCTCCTCCAAGCCCTCTCGCGAGTGACTGAACTCAAGGC
The DNA here is from genome assembly GCA_035484035.1 of Chthoniobacterales bacterium. Taxonomy (GTDB): domain Bacteria; phylum Verrucomicrobiota; class Verrucomicrobiia; order Chthoniobacterales; family JAFAMB01; genus JAFAMB01. The sequence continues at coordinate 9,414 of DATHPI010000098.1, read as the reverse complement.
GTGTGCTTTCTACCGAAAGCTCCTTGTGACCGGTACCCGTCGTCGCCAATTTTTCGCTTGAACGCCTTGTTGATCGCTTCGATATCCTTTTTCTGGCTCTGTGCGGACTTGGCTCGATTTCGAGGACCGAGCTTGACTGGAGGCAAAATGCGCTTGGCTTTCATCACCCGAGGGCAATAGAGGTTTGATGGGAAATGAAAAGTTCCGGATTGTGCCAATTTCTTTGCAAATCGGCGCTTGCCTCTACATCCTCCGCGCTCTTTAAAAGATAGCGGGAATGACTATTCAAATCACCGTTGGAAACCGGAACATTATGTTCAGACTGGATTGGAACCATCGGAGATGGCACTCCCTGAAGGAACCGGAGGAAGCCGATTTTCCGTTAACAACAATTGTCGACGGCAAGCGCTATGAATTATATTCCGATGGAACTTTCGACGAGGTGGAAAAGTGAGAATCCTCAAAGAAGAATGGAGATAACTACCCACAATGCGGTCACCATAAATTCCTGGCATCGGGAGTTAGATGAGCTCAATCAAAAGCGCCTTTTACGATATTCGCCTCCCGTACCTGTCGACCAAAGAGTTGCGTTGCCAGCATCTCGATTCTGAGCTGATAGTCAACGGCATCGCGGCAGTCGAATGCGGCATCCATACTGTCGTTGATCAGGGTTCCAACAAAAGACAACGTAAAGCAGTTGACGTAGCCTTCCGCTATTTTTGTCGAGAGTTTCGCAACCAAGTCGTTCCGTACGACAGGAAGGCGCTTTCGGGACCCGATCAACACCGGGCTTATTTGTGGGTCGATAAACACGAATACGTCTGGCACCATCACAAAAAGGTCTACCCTGTCATTGGTGCTTGCTGCTTCCACTTGCGAGAATACAAGGGCGAATTACTACCCGGCGTCCCTGGCAGATGCTACATTTTGGATTGGGCATGGTTTCACCCATACGAACGCCGGCGCGGTCATTTTTCCAAAGCGTTACCGTATTTCCTGTCGAGATTTCACAGGTTGATTACCGATGACCCCGCCGCCCTGGAAACGGAAGGGCTTCTTGAAGCCAACGGGCTATCCGAACAATTCCCCGAAGAGAGATCCTTGGTGTTCAATGAAACTCGAACAAGAGGCCAAGTGTGAAGAAGGATATTTCAAAGTGACAAGTTCTCCGGACTTAGTTAGTCGTAATTAACTTATCTTAGTTACCGTGCGAGAGTCAGTTCACTACCATTCCAGTCCTTCCGACGTCCATACCCGCTTTGATGGAACTCTCTACAATGATTAATTTCGGAGATGACCTGACTAAGGGAAGAATCGTCGCCCTGCGCTTGCGCGGCCATCAGTCTGCAAAGTAGGGCACCTAATGGTGTTTCTGTAAGTTCGTTGGTAAGACGACAGAAGAGCATTCATTCGATGGTGGGCTTTCATAACCTTTCTCGTTATAAGCGACGACAACGAAATAATATCTCTTTCCGACGACAAGATTCGAGATCTTGCAAGTAGTTCTCTTTCCCGCATCAACAGTGCCCTGATACTTTCTGGAAGCGATGCCGTAATGCAGGCGGTATCCCTTCACATCGCGACCAGGTGACTTATCCCATTGTAGTGTGACCGAAGATAAGGCAATCGCAGGAGTCGTCTTGGCAGTCTGCCCGAAAACAGGAATGCATGAGGCCGACCCAAAAAGGATCAGCTGGAAGATGATTCTTGCCATCGCAAGAAAACGGTGCGTCAGCAAGAGCACCGAACGCGAGAGCTGTGGTCGAATTACCGTACCGGGATTGTCGCTAACTTTTCTGCATTGCGCAATGCCAAAGGACAAAAACGAGGGGATTGGATGGAGTGAAAAATCCTCAGAAGTCGACAGATTCATGAGGATTGCCGTCCGAATTCTGCAACTCCTGAACTCCTCATTTCGCCCTGGCCTCCACCTACTTCAAACACCATGGGCGCCACCAGATACCGGTCGACGACAAATTCCCAAATATATTTTTGCCGGTCTTTGTCGACTGGCTGCGGCAGGGCAACGCCCAGGATTGTTCCAGTATGCGCGGCGATCAGGCCGACATTCTGCGACTCATGCACGAGTTTCCGCGCCGCTGAAAAGCCGGTTTTCGGCAAGATGCGATTGTTTAACTCTGCGCTCCGGGTCGCTGCACTCAGCAGGTTCTCCGTTACTCCGCTTTCTATCATGGTGGAGAGTTCGCGGTATTCTTCGCTGAAGGATCGACGGGCAAGGTCGAGATGGGGAACCGATTCCGTTTCGACCACTGTACCTGGATCGGTATCCCAGGCCAGGACCAGGCATTTCGGTGCAGGAGCGACGATCGCGCAACTCCCGTCACGCGGATTCGCAACGACAATCAAGTCCGGGTCGAAGAGATAATCCGACCTTTCCACTCGGCACATCACTTTAAACAATTCTTCAGTCGAGATCTCCAAGCCGTGGAGTTCCTTGATCGCGAGGAGCACCGAAGCGATGTCGATGCTGCTCGAACCCAGTCCTTTTCCGCGGGGCGGCGAGCCGGTGATGGTAACTCGATAGGCGCAGTCAGCCTTGAGCCCATAGCTGATAGCCAGTTCCTTGATCGCCTTTTGTACTTTCGCACTCTCGGCTGGGGCCTCAGGATTGATCATCACCTCGAGCATTCCGGCCGGCTCGACCGATGTTAGGGTTTTGAACGGCGATGAACCTACGGTCAATGCGTAGACGACCGGGGCTCCCTCGCTATCAACTCCTTGCAGCCATTCGCCGACCTTCCCGATGATCCATCTTTTCGGCGTGACCGCCGGCGAGAGCGTTCTGGCAGCGGCTGGCAGGTCGGTCCGGGAGAACTTTCCGCGGTTGTGAGCAGTCGGGTTCATGATGGTAGAGCGACGCGAACTTGCATGAGCCTTTTATCTTAAGAATTCCTCTATGAACAACTGGAATTGACACTCGGATCGTTGTGTGGTCCGGTGCACACTAGTTTTTTGACATGCTGATTCTGGAAAAGACTCTCCAGAATCAAAGAATACCAGACACCTGCGGATTCATGGAAGACCGTGAGAACCGGTCACAGTTGCGCTGCGGTATCGAGTTACAATCCTCCACCTGAAAAGTGACTTTTCGGACTGAGCCAATCAACCAGTCGGTTGGTGAAGGCTGGAGAAGAGGCGTCCTCAGCTGAGGGCATAAACTTGGAGTCCGAATACTTGCCTGCGGGTTTGTTCACCTCACATCCGGCGCTTGCCGGAACGCGAGAGAAACTTCATCGCAAAAGTGAAGATAGATATATCCGCCTCGGCATTCGATAAGATTAACCGGAAGACCAAACCTCCCGGTTCACTTGGCGTTCTGGAGATCATCGCGGTACGGCTGGCGGTTCTCCAAGAGACTCTGGAGCCAACGCTTAGCAAAAAACGAATCTGTGTTTACGCCGGGTCTCATGGCGTGGCGTCGGAAGCTGTCAGCGCCTATCCGAGCGAAGTCACCGGCCAGATGGTTTCAAATTTCGTGAGTGGAGGTGCGGCGATCAATGTCTTGGCCCGCCATGGCGGGATTGACATTCACATCATCGACGCGGGGGTCGATGCCGATTGGCCGGAAAGCTTCTTAAGCATGCCTGATTTTTATTTTCGCTCCGTCCGGCGAGGGACTTCCAATTTTTATCGCGAACCGGCGATGAGCGAAGTCGAATGCCAACAGGCTCTTGAGATCGGCCGCGAGCAGGTTCGAGATGCCCTGGAAGACGGAATTGATCTGCTTGGGATTGGAGAGATGGGCATCGGTAATACGACGGCTGCCTCAGCTTTGTTGGTGGCTTTGTGCGGTCTCAATCCGGCCCAAGCCGTTGGACGCGGTACAGGCATCGATGACGAATCGTTTCGACGCAAGGTGCAAGTAGTGGCTGGCGCCTACGAAAGATATTCACTGGCCTGCTGCGAGCCGGCGGGTCTTTACTGGTTGCGGATGGTCGGCGGATTCGAAATCGCAGCGATGGCCGGCACCCTGTTGGAGGCTGCGAGAGCTCGACTGCCCGTCGTCGTCGATGGCTTTATTGCTACGGCCGCGGCCGCGGCCGCTTTCAGCATCGATCAGAATTGCCGCGAAGTCTGTTTTTTCAGCCATCGCTCAAGTGAACAGGCCCACGGAAAGGCGCTAGAGGCTTTAAAAGTCGAGCCGCTTCTCGATCTGAAGATGCGCCTGGGCGAAGGAACGGGGGCGGCCTTGGCGATGTCGATTATGGAAGCGGCGGCCAAGATTTTTTGCGAAATGGCGACCTTCGAATCGGCCGGCGTTTCGGGGGCTATTGGTGAAGGGAGCTAAGCCGATGAGTGGCGAATCCTTCAGGACCACTGTTCGGCAACAGTTCAATATTTTTCTCGCGGCGCTGATGTTCATGACCCGCCTACCGGTCGGGAAGGGTTACGTATTTCGCGCGGAGGATTTGCCTCGCTCGGCCGTGTACTTCCCGATCGTTGGTGCGATGATTGGCTCACTGGGTGGGCTGGTGCTTTTATGCGCAGAGCCGTTCTTTCCGCCGGTGGTCGCTGTGCTTTTCTGCATGGGTACGACCGTGCTGGTTACTGGGGCGCTTCATGAGGATGGTCTAGCGGATGCCATGGACGGCCTCCTCGGAGGACAAGAGCCCCGGCGGCGACTGGAGATCATGAGGGACAGCCGGCTCGGAAGCTATGGTGCGGTAGCGCTTTGGTTCTCGCTGACGGCGAAGGCGTTTGTCTTGACGTCGCTGTTGGAAGAGGGTGCTTTTAAGGCGGTCACTGCTCTGATCGTCGCCCAAGGACTAGGCCGGGCAGCGACGGTGGCCCTTCTTTTCAGCCAACCGTACGTCCGCAGCGACCAGTCGAAAGCCAGTCCGTTTGGCAATGCCGTCACTCTGAAGGAAACTCTGCTTGCCCTTATCTTTCCCGTTTTTCTGTCGTTCGTTCTTCTGGGAAACAAGTCCGTGCTGACACTGATCGCCGCCGCCGCCGGAACCTGGGCGGCAGGGAGATATTTTCAGAAGAAAATTGGAGGGATAACCGGTGATTGTCTCGGCGCAACGAGTCAACTCATCGAGCTTGTTTGCTACCTGTCGCTAGTGGTCGAGTTGCCTCGGGCCACCGCTTAGAATATGCGTTTAGAGTCCGTCACACGAATTGAATGGCCCGCCCCAAAGGGGCAGGAAAGCTTAGCCCAGGGTTTACCCTGGGTTACCCGAAAAAATGTGCTTAGCCCTGAAGGGGCGAGAGACGTAGGTGCACGTGGGCCGGTAGGGCGCCGGTTCTCGCCGTACCTAACGGCCCCTTCGGGGCTAACTTTGATGAGGAAACTAACCCAGGGTAAACCCTGGGCTATGTTTTATTGGCCACTTCGGGCCAAGGATTCGACCCTTCGGGCCATATGACCGGTGCTAAACATACACCCTCCTTAGACCACATGATGCTGACCTTGATGCGACATCCGCACATCGAGACCAAGGGTGGGCGGTGTATTGGGCAAACGAACGTCGAACTCTCGCCCGAAGGTCGAGCGGCGCTGATTCCGCTCGCCGAGGAGGCTTCCCGCCTGAGACCAGACAAAATTCTCTGTAGTGATTTGCAGCGGTGTCAGGTGCTGGCGGAAGCGATCGCTTCAAGGCTTGGTCTTTCGTCCGAGCCAGATCCGGTCTGGCGAGAAATCAGTTTCGGAACATGGGAGAGCCGAACCTGGAGCGACATCCAGGCCAAAGAGCCTGATCGACTGAGTGAATGGATGGCCGATTTTGAGACCATTGCGCCGCCGGCTGGAGAAACGTTTGCAGATCTGCAGACGCGGGTCTTAAGAGGAATAGAGAGCAAGCTGGTCGGAGCAAAGGACGACAGGGCGGTTGCACCCGCGACGCGTTCAGCAGCGAAGACCGGCCCGTTATCGACGACACATTATCTGATTGTCACGCACGCCGGTGTGATCCGTGCGGCGATGTCCGCCTTTTCCGGCTTGCCTCTACGAAGGGCCTTTGAATTGAGCGTGCCGTACGGAAGTTGCATGACCTTTTGCCGGCGCGGAAGCCGCTGGAGTCCAATGGATCTGATGGCCGCCAGGAGAAGTCTTTCAGGAGGAAGCGCGCGATGAGTTCTTTTCTTCATCTGGTGCTTGGTGGAATTCGCAGCGGGAAAAGTCGTTATGCCGAAGCTTTGGCCAGCGCTTCGGGGATGCCAGTCTGTTTCGTGGCCACCTATTCCACCGAAAGGATGGAGGAGGAAATGCGGGCGCGAATCGAACAGCATCAAAACCGTCGCCCAGAGCATTGGACCAGGATCGAAAATCGGTTCGATCTGCAAAATCAAATCCTAGAAAGTGGAGATACCCTGCTCCTGGTCGATAGCGTCACGCTGTGGCTTTCCTACCATTTGATGCAACGACGCACGCCCGCACCCATTCTGGCGGATCTTGAAGCGGCTCTGCAGACAGTGCATGAACTTCGGCGGGCGGTCATCTTTGTGAGCGACGAGGTTGGAATGGGAATGGTGGCTCTCACGCAGCAAGGCAGGGTTTTTTGCGATTTGTGCGGGACGGCCAACCAGTTGATTGCGCGCTACGCGACGAAAGTGGAGTTTATCGTTGCCGGTTTGCCTTGGGTCTTGAAAGGAGGGGGATAGCGTTGGCGCAAGCTTTCCACGGCGGTCAGGTGGCAGCTGCGGCACGCGAGTTCGGGCTGGCGCACGAGTCGATCCTTGATTTCAGCTCAAATTTAAACGTCCTCGCTCCGACTGTTTCCGAGGCCGAATGGGAGCAATGGGCTGCCGAGATCATCCACTACCCGGAACCTGATGCTGAAACGCTGACCAATCGGCTGGCAGAGATTTATCGATTGGAAAGCGAGTTCATTCTTCCGACGGCGGGTTCGATCGAGGGGCTTTATCTGGCGGCCAGACTCTTTGCCGGGTGCCGGGTTGCGATTATGGAGCCCGGCTTCAGCGACTACGGCAGATCTTTCGCATCCTTGGGTTGCCAACTCGAGCACGTTCTTTTGCCTCGGGAACTTTGGAATGCACCGGCGGCCGCATGGAGGCATTTGCTTCAAGCATTCGACGTGGTTGTCCTCGGCAATCCCAATAATCCGACGGGATCCATGCAGCCGCGGAAAGAGTTGCAACATCTCTTTGAGATGGAATGGAGTCGGGCAAAACATTGGATTGTCGACGAAGCCTTCATGGAGTTCGTGGCGGACTCGGATGGAGAAACCCTTCTTGCAATGGTCGAGCAATTTCCTTCCCTGATCGTGCTGCGATCCCTCACCAAAAGTTGGCGAATCCCTGGTTTGCGGGCGGGTTTCATTGCCACCGCCGGCCCAATGGAACGCTTGCGGATGATGCAGCCGCCCTGGACTATTAATTCGGTGGTTCAAGCGTGGGCGAAACAATTCCTGGTCAAAGAACGGCACGAGCAACTATTGAAGACTTTGTGTGAACTCCGGATGGCAAAGCTGCAGTTCGAGGCTCAATTGCAAACCATTCAGGGGATCTACGTCCATCCTGGGACGGCAAATTTTCTCCTGGTGGAATTAACAGCTGAGTCGCTCGATGCCGGTACGCTCTACCAGAAATTAGGGCGTCGGGGTTTGTTGATCCGTGTGGGTGATTCTTTTCGCGGCTTGGCGAAGGGGCGCTTTATCCGTCTCTCGGTCAGAACCTCCTCGGAAAACAGCCGATTGGTCCAAGAGCTTTCAACCATTTGCCGAGAGTTGATCCGGAGAGTTGCATGAAGGCTATTTCTGTTCTCGGAACTTCTTCTAACAGCGGCAAGAGTTGGCTGGCAACTGCCCTCTGCGCGTTACTACGCCGAAAAGGGCTGAAGGTGGCGCCGTTCAAGGCGCAAAACATGTCGAATAACTCGTTTGTCACCCTTGATGGAGGCGAAATCGGTCGAGCACAAGCAGCCCAAGCCGAAGCATGCGGCCTGCAGCCGATCGCGGAAATGAATCCAATTTTGCTTAAGCCGTCCGGGGGCCTAGGATCGCAGCTGGTGTTATTGGGGCGCGCCACGGAACACGTCAAAGCGGCCGAATACTACGAGCGAGTGGAAAAACTGTGGCCAATTGTTTGCGAGACTTTGGAGTTCTGGAAAAAGCGATGCGATGTACTGATTCTGGAAGGCGCCGGCAGCCCGGTTGAGCTTAATCTCATGAGTCGCGATATTGTTAACCTGCGCCCGATTCATCATCTGGATGGCAGATGGATGTTGGTGGCTGATATTGAACGGGGCGGGGTATTTGCTCAGATCGTTGGAACCTGGACTCTGCTTGAGCCGGTTGATCGAGTGCGCAGTTTGGGTGTTGTGGTGAACAAGTTTCGCGGAGATCTCTCCCTGTTCGCAGACGCCCGCCGCTGCTTGTCGGGAAGAGCTTCGCTGCCCTACCTGGGGCTCCTTCCCTTTTCGCCGGAACTTCAACCCGAGAGCGAAGATAGTCTTTGCCAGGAATCGGAAGAGCGCGGTGAAGGGGAGATTATCGCTTGGATTCGCTTTCCTCATCTTTCCAATTCGCAGGATTGCCAGCCCTGGCTCCTCGATAGCGGCGTCCGCTTGCGTTGGATCCAAAAGATCAATGAGATCAATGGCGCGAAAATAGTGATCTTGCCGGGAAGCAAAAATACGGTCGCCGATTTGCAATGGCTCCGTGAGACAGGGATCGCGACAGAGGTGCAGCAAGCAGCCCAACGCGGTGTCCCGATTGTCGGAATCTGCGCGGGGTACCAAATGCTCGGCCAGTCGGTAGGCGATCGAGAAGGGGTAGCCGGCGACCGAGGTGTTTTAGCTGGCCTGAACCTGTTGCCCGTACAAACGACTTTCTCAAAGAAGAAAGAAGTCGTCCAGGTGTCCGCTTCCTGGAGAGGAGAGCGATGGCAAGCCTACGAGATCCACATGGGAACCACCATACCGACTGGTCCGAGTGCCCCCTTGTGCTCGGTCGAATATGATGGGGAGACGCGACTTGAAGGTTACCAGACGCGAAATGTCTGGGGTACCTACCTGCATGGGCTCTTCGAGTCGCCGGCGATCCGTTCAGAGCTGGCGAGCCGCGCCGGATTCTCGAACTATCAACCGGCGACCGTCCTCTGGCGGGAACATCTGCAGAGCGTTTACGATGGGATGGCCGATCTTTTGGAGGAACATCTAAACCTGGAGGGATTTTGGGATTATGTTGCGAACTGATCCATCCCAATTGTTGACGGCGATTCTGCTTGACCTCCTGGTTGGCGATCCCCGTCAATGGCCACACATCGCCCGGTTGACAGGTGGACTGTCAACTCGTTACGAAAAAATCCTGACTGGAACCGCAAAACGGAGCGTTGCGCTCGGCATCCTGTTTTGGGGTTTGGTGGCCGGAACGATTTTTGCCGGCTATGCCCTTGCTTATTTCCTGTGCCTCAAGCTCAGTTGGGTGGCGG
>DATHPI010000097.1:0-8221 GCA_035484035.1 Chthoniobacterales bacterium | reverse complement strand
GGCTTGCCTACAGTAAGTAAGGCGTCCCGCCTTATCTCTTGTCTCTTTGGTTCGCGGGGAAACTCCGGGTGAACACCCTCCGTGACCACTGTGCGATGCTCTCCCCGAAGTGCGTTTTTCTCGCCCAGAAACCAAACTGTCCCACCAAAGAACCTTCCGCCACCCATCCTCCATCCCCCTCTGTGACCTCCGTGACCTCTGTGCGATGCTCTCCCCGAAGCGCGTCTTTCTCGCCCAGAAACCACACTGACCACCAAAGAGTCTTCCGCCGTCCCGCCTCAATCCTCCATCCCCCTCTGTGACCTCTGTGCGATGCTCTTCCCCGAAGCGCGTCTTTCTCGCCCAGAAACCAAACTGTCCACCAAAGAACCTTCCGCCGTCCATCCTCAATCCCTCAATCCCCCTCTGTGACCTCCGTGACCTCTGTGCGATGCTCTTCCCTGATGCGCGTCTTTCTCGCCCAGAAACCAAACTGTCCACCAAAGAACCTTCCGCCACCCATCCTCCATCCCCCTCTGTGACCTCCGTGACCTCTGTGCGATGCTCTCCCCGATGGTTGCGATCTTGTCGAAGTCTCTTATTCCATCATCGCCTTCTCCGCACGTAACCGTAAAGAACTCACTGCCACTGCAAAGATGATTAGGAGGCCGACGATAACATCCTGAATATAAGCGTTAACCCGCATCATGTTCAAAGCATTCGCAATCACTCCCCAGAGTAAGACACCGCAAAACGTGCCTCCAACATTTCCCTTTCCACCTGACATTGGCGCGCCGCCGATTACCACCGACCCTATCGCTTGCAATTCAATCCCGGTCCCCGTGCTCGGCTGAGCCGCCCCAACTCTCGATAAAAGCAGCATCGCCGCAATTCCAACAAAGAGGCCATTAAGAGCGAAGAAGAACATCTTTTTTTGGTTGACCTTAATACCGGCTAAATAGGCCGCTCGCTGATTATTTCCGATTGCGTAGACGCAGCGCCCAAGCTGGGTGTGTGCAAGTATATAGTAAATAACTCCATAACCCAGAAGTGCGACGATAAAAAGGAGTGGCAGAACATTGAATAGCTTCGCTCCTCCGAGGGTTTCAAACTGTCCATAAATTGTCTGAATTGTGCCTTGAGTAATATACAAGGCCACTCCTTGAAAGACACCAATGGCGGCCAGTGAGATGATAAAGGAAGGAGCCTGGAATAAAATCGACGCTGCTCCGACCAGGGAAGCACAGAGGATCGAGATTAAAACGCCAACTAAGGCAGCCAAAGGTGGGTATACTCCTGTACGCATTAGCATCGCCATCACAACGGAGGAAAGACCGATATTCGCTCCCACAGAAATATCGAAGTTACCCGAAATGATCAGAATGGTCGCCCCACAGGCAGCCAGACTAAGGACGGAAATCTGGCCTAACAGATTACTTAAATTTCCTACCCACCAATAACGGGGGTTAACCGCTCCGGCAATAATCGACAAAATGAGAACAACAAGCAGTAAAAAAGACCACTGGTTGGCCAGCAGCTGCTTTTTAATGGTCGCTCCAAATTGAGTCATTCCTGACCTCGCCCATTTTCGTTTATTCCCAAAAAAGACCCTATTAACTCCTGTTCGGTGACATCTTTCGCCGCGAAGACGGTTGCCAGTTCTCCATTACGCATCACCGCGATTCTATCACTCATAGACAGAAGTTCCGGGATATCGGAAGAAACCATTAATATGCTCTTGCCCGCTTGTGTGAGCTGCACCATCAGGTCATATATCTGTGCCTTTGCCCCAATATCGACGCCTTTGGTCGGCTCATCGAAAATGAAGATTTGGGCCTTACTTAGCAGCCACCTTGCCAAGATGACCTTCTGTTGATTCCCACCGCTTAAATAGCCTACCGGTTGTTGGACCCCTGCGGTTACAATATGAAGACGGTCGATCAAGTCGCCAACGGCGACATTTTCATGTCGATGATTCAAGAATAGAACGCCCGTTTCGTTGTCAACAATCACGATATTTTCGAGAACAGATCGTAAGTCAAATAGCCCTTGCAGCTTTCGGTCTTCTGGGATCATTGCCACGCCATGGGCAATCGCCTCCCTGGGGGACCTGGGGGTAATCGCACGGTCATTTAAAACGATCTCGCCCCCATCGCTCCGGTCGGCTCCGAATAGAACGTTCATCAGCGCAGAGCGACCGGCGCCCACCAAGCCGCCGAACCCGAGGATTTCTCCTCGATAGACCTCAAAGCTCACTTTCTTGAATTGTCCTCGCTTGCTTAGATTCCGAACCCTCAAGGCGATCTCTCCAGTCTGGACGTGGTCTCGCTCGTAAAAAAGTGCGCGCTCCTTGCCTAACATGTTCCTTGTAATCGTTCGTATATCCGTGCTGCCGACCTTCAGCGTGTCGACAACTCTTCCATCCTTAAGTATGGTTACCCGGTCACCAATTTCGAAAATTTCCGGTAAATAATGAGATATATAAATGATCCCGATTTTTTGGGCCGTGAGTCTCCTGACAAGGTCCAGCAATGCCCTTGTCTCTTCAACACCGAGCGAGGAGGTGGGCTCATCCATAATCATGATCTTGGCATTGATATGAATGGCTTTGACTATTTGTAGGGTCTGTTGCTCCGCCGGAGAAAGCGACTCAACCAAAGCCGTTTCTGGAATGGCAATGGTCATCGACTCCAAGGTCTCCCGAGCTTTACCATTCTGGGCCGCGTAATTGATCAGGCCCAATTTCGTTTTGATTTCGTGTCCAAGGAAGATATTGTCAGCCACCGTGAGCGAGGTAACTAACTCTACGTCCTGGTAAATTGTCGCAATGCCAAGCTCCAGTGATTGATCTGGAGTGAGTCGGCCGAATTCTTTGCCAAAGACAACAATCCTTCCTTTGTCCGGTCGCTCGGCACCAGAGAGAATTTTGATAAGTGTCGATTTACCGGCGCCGTTTTCTCCTACCAGACAGTGAACTTCACCGGCTAATAAGGTAAAATCTACCTTATCAAGAGCGAGGGTATCGCCGAATGTTTTTGTCAGGTGATGGATCGCGAGAATCTCTGTCTGCTCATCCTGCTCCATCTGTAACGGCGTTTTCCTGACTATTCCGGGATAAAAGAGAGCCCGCTATAGTTACGTATCTGTTTAGCGTCGAGCATACGGTCCGAAGGCTCTGGAGTTTGGATTTCGAATCCGTGGCCCGAAGTGGCCAAAAGAGCATAGCCCAGGGTTTACCCTGGGTTGATCCCCCCACCGAATTAGCCCTGAAGGGGCCACCAGGTACGGCGTACGGCGAAACCGTCTCCGAACCCTTGAACCGGATCGCGGACGCTTTCTAGCCCCTTCAGGGCGAAACGTTAATTTTATACCCACCCAGGGTAAACCCTGGGCTAAGCCTTCTTGCCCCTTCGGGGCGGGCCCATCGGGCCGCATGAACGACGCTAAACACATACATAGTTACAAGGATAGTGGGCTCTCGCCCCGGCGAACTTCGGTTAAAGGCTGTTTCCGGGCTAAAAGCATGATGGCCGACACCTAGGTTGCTTTTTCCGGCAGGTAAGCGCCCAATTTAGGAAAGTATTGTTTAGTCAGCTTAATCCAGACGGGATCGTACTCCCACGGTACAACCTGCGTCTTGTCGAGAGTGGTTCCTTTGGTAACAGGGATGACTGGCAACATGATCTGCTGGTTGACGCTCTTCGAGTCACCGGAGACATTTTGGTACAGGGCCAGTAACGCTACCATTCCCTCCCAACCTGGTGAGCTGCTGATCGTGTAATTGAGTTCCCCGCTTTGTACCAGCGGAATACCGACCGGGGAGCCATTCTGAGCGATTACCACATATTGATCAAGAATCCCTTGGTTCTTCAGGTAGCGGATGACGGCAGCTGCCATGTCCTCATTCATGATCCAGAGAATGTCGAATTTTAATCCGGATTGAACCAGGTCTTGAGCCTGGTTGACAGCCACCGGAGGGTTATATTTGCCATCACGAACTGCGACAATCTCGTTTTTCCCGAGTTCTTTCATCCGATCCTTCATCGCCCCGGTAATCATCTGGACGGGTAGATGTTCAAGCAGACCGGTGATCAATGCCACCTTCTTGCCGGGATACTCTTTGGCGAGATAGTCGGCATAGTTTTTGCCCATTGCTTTCCAATCAAAATCGATCGCCGCTATGATATCATTGCCGGCATTTAGGGCCTGACCACAATTGTCCACCGTGACGAGCGGAATCCCGGCTTCTTTGCATTTTTTTGCAGCGATAATCGCACCCTGCTGATTAAATGAGAAAATGGCCATTCCATCCACTCCCTGAGTAATCAAGGATTCGATGTTGGAGACCTCTTTCTGGACATCATAATCGGAATTCAGGACTACAGTTTTAATACCTAACATATTGGCGGCCGTGACAAATCCATCGACATCTCTTTTGTACCAGGTGTCAGGACCGGGTGTGATATAGCCAAAGGTTAAATCTTTTTTAGCGGCAAAACTAGCCAGGGGGAAAGAAACGACAGCAGTTAAAAGCAAGACCAGGAGTCGAGAAATTGTTTTCAACTTAATACACCTCCAAAACATGTTCAAAACGGAAGACTTTTTTAGTTGGTTTTAGACTGATCCCTCCTTTGCAAAGAACTCGTGCGTTGCCGCATCCGGAGTTGCGAGCCAAACTTACGGCTCGCCAAAAAGGCCCGCTCAGTCTTAGGAAAGAGGCGGGGCCCTTGTCAAAATAATTGTCTTGTTTGAGGATCGTTTTCCGGTAATTCCGAAAGCGTTGTCGGAGCTCTGTCAACCTTCGCACTCCGTGGCCGTCTGTCTGGTCGGGCGAAAACCTGCAGATATTGCCCTAAGGCGGGCTGAAGTCTCCGCGCAAAAAAGCTCCAGTTGTTGATTGCTTTCCAGAAATAGCTGTAAATCGGTGACACAAAACTCACGGCGCGCCGCAACCATTGGCGAAAAGGTAAGCAAAGAGCTATATTGGTCGTCGAATGGCAAACAGAAATTCAAAACGACGTGCAAAAGCAGAACTGAAATCACGCAGGCAATCCGGCCAGAAGCTTGTTAATCCAGAAAGTAAACGTACTGGCGCGAGGCGAGGAATGAGCTCTGCCCGTGGTCGGCGTAGCGCCCCAATGGCGGCGTAATAGCGCGAGTAGGTGAGGCGTCCTCGCCTTACTTCTTGAGCGTCAGCTTTCTTTGCACTGCAAGGAGCTGCAGGCTTGAGCCCAGGATTTATCCTCGCCCCTAAGGCCGAAAGGGGCTAGGAGAGTGCCCACCTGGCTCACAACCCCGATAAGCCGACGGACGAACGCCGATACGCCCGACGCCGACACGCCGATACTTCCTTTTCCGGTTGCGCCTGTGGCCACTTCGGGCCACAAACGTCGCTCCTCCCCAACTGACACTGGCACTGACACTGACACTTCCGATGACACTTCCCACGACACTTCCCTGGTTCAAGAGACGCGTTTCCGGTTCACGATTGCGTCGATGGCTACGGCAGCAACTAAGACGCCGCCAAGTACGATTCCCTGCCATTCCGAGGAGAACCGGGAAATGATCAAAACATTCTTCATTAAACCCATGAAGAATACCCCAATCATTGCTCCCCAAATCGTTCCGCGGCCGCCGCTCAGACTCGCTCCACCCAAAATAACCGCGGTGATGGCCTGCAATTCTGCTCCGACGCCGACAGTGGAAGTCGCCGTCGCAATACGCGAGGCATAAAGGATACCGGCCAAACCAGCCAGCAATCCCATCAGCACAAAAGAAGAGATTTGAAGCCCCTCGACGTTCATTCCAGATAAATGCGCCGCCTTTGGATTGCTACCAAGATAGTAGAACTGGCGAAAAAATCGGGTATGCGCCATTGAGTAGTGAGCCAGGATCGCGAGAACAATCAATACCCAGACCGGGCTCTGCAACCCGAGAAATTGCGCCTGCCCAAACCGGGAAAATGACTCCGGCAAATAAGTGATCCCGGGACCTCCGATCAATAGAGCGATTCCTTGGAAGATCCCCATTGTGCCGAGGGTTGTGATCAAGGCGTTTACTCTCACTTTCGCTACGATAAAGCCATTAACGAATCCGCCGAGCGCCGCAACCAAGAGTCCAGTCGCGACCGCGAGCGGCACAGGCCAGTTCCACACCTTCATCAGGGCGCCGGTGACCACACCGATCATCGATGCCATGGATCCGACCGAAAGATCGAAGTTACCTCCAACGAGCATGATCATCATGCCAATCGCCAGAATTCCTTCAAAGGCCAGGTTACGCAAGATTGCGGAAAAATTCCGGAAATTAGCAAACGACGTGGGGTAGAGGATCCAGAAGATAATGATAGTAAATATTGTTACCGCAGCCAGCGCCAACTCCCGCGAAAAAACGGTACGACCTAAAGTCTGCCGAATGCTCCCGCCGCTTGCTTTCTCAGAAGTCGCTACCTTCGGAATTTCCATTAAATCTTTCAATGAGGACTTAGCGAAGCCAAGCGCATCACTGCTTCCTCAGTTGCCTCATGCCGGCTGAGTTCGCCGCTGATTGTGCCCTCGCGCATGACATAGATTCGGTCGGAAATATCCAGAATTTCCGGCAGGTCTGACGAGATCACTACGACCGCCGTACCTTGGCGAGACAGCTTGTAAAGCATCTGGTGAACTTCCGCTTTTGCTCCGACGTCCACCCCGCGGGTCGGTTCGTCGACAATTAAAACCGTGGGATTCACCAACAACCATTTTGCCAAAGCTACTTTCTGCTGATTTCCTCCGCTCAGGCGCTGGACAACTTGCTTCGGAGTCTGACAAACGATCCGCAGCGAGTGCTCAAATTGCCTGGCAACCTCCATTTGCTCGCGATCCAGCAGCCAGAATTGCCCGAAGCGCTTGAGGTTCGCCGAGGCAATGTTCTCGGCGACCGTCATATCCAGGAAAAGGCCGCCATCCTTTCTGTCTTCCGGTACATAACCCAGCCCGGCTGCGATCGCCTCTCTCGGTGAATGAATCTCTATTCGCTTTCCGGCGACGAATATCTCACCGGCGCCCAAGCTCCGTGAACCAAAGATTGCCAAGGCCAGTTCGGTCCGACCCGCTCCGGCCAGTCCTGCAAACCCGACGATTTCCCCTCGCCGGACGTTGAAAGAGATGTTCCGCAGGAACGGCTTAGGTCCGGTGGGCGGATCGCTTAAGTTTCGAACCTCTAGAAGAATAGGATTCCCCGCAGCAACGGCATCCTGATGCCGCAAATCCAGGCTCCGGCCAACCATCCGTCGAACGAGATCGTCGGTGCTGGTTGCGGCGACGGGTATAGTCCCCTGACCTTCCCCATCCTTAAGGACGGTAACGCGGTCAGCGATTTGAAAAACCTCGGGCAACCGATGTGAAATATAAATGATGCCCACTCCTCCGGACTTGAGCTGACGGATGACTTCAAAGAGTCGATGCGTTTCCCGCTCCGTAAGGGAAGAAGTTGGCTCGTCAAAAATGAGTATTGACGGATTGTGGGAAAGAGCTTTGGCGATTTCGACTAGTTGCTGGTGAGCCGGGGAAAGGCTTTCGACGGTTTGTTGCGGATCGGCTTCAAGCCCCGTCTGACGGAGCAGAAGACGAGTATTTTCGTGGAGTCTCTTTCGGTCGATCACTCCGAGGCGTTTCACCGGTTGTCGGGCTGCAAAGATGTTTTCTGCCACGCTTAACTGCGCGAACAAGCTACGCTCTTGAAAGACAATGGCGATGCCTAATGCTTGAGCACTCTTTTCGTCGGGGATTGTCGCCTGAGCGAGACCGCGGAGTCGAATGGAGCCGGAGTCGGGTTGGTGTACACCGGCCAGAAGGTTCATCAAAGTGGTCTTACCCGCACCGTTCTCCCCGACTAGCGCGTGGACTTCACCTCTCAAAAGTTCGAAATTAACACCTTTCAACACAGAATTACCATCGAACCTTTTCCAAATGCCGTGCATTGCAACTAGCTCTTCGTCCTCCATCACTGGCTGGTCGCGAGTTTCGGTCATCTGCTGGGCGCACGAACGCTGAGTTAGTTAGGCGAGAAATAAGTTGCTAGTCCTGCAACGTCCTATCGGCGTAACAAAGTCCATCCGAAGTTACGGGATGCAACTACTGCAATCGACTGACTCCTGGCTCCTGACTCCTGACTCCTGACTTTACTCTTTCATAAACAAATCTACCGTATCCTTAGTCACCGTATAAGTTCCGGTATTGTAGTTAATCGGAATCGGGACAAC
>DATHPI010000096.1:0-13934 GCA_035484035.1 Chthoniobacterales bacterium | reverse complement strand
ATCAATACTGAGACGCAGACGGTGGTCGGCCAACCGATCACAGTGGGAGTTCAGCCTTTCGGGGTGGCCGCAACACCGGACGGCAGATTCGTTTACGTGACAAACGTGGTCAACGGTACGGTGTCGGTCATTAGCGCAGACACGAACCTGATTAGCTCGACCATCCCTGTGGGAACAAGGCCGTTTGGAATTGCCACGAGTTCGGATGCGCAGTTTGCCTATGTTGCGAACAGTTCTGCCAACACCGTCTCGGTGATCGATACCTCCACTAATACGGTGCTTGGCTCACCCATTACGGTGGGGTTGCAGCCGTTTGGTATCGCGGTCACGCCGAACGGCAGCGCCGTTTATGTTGCTAACAATGTAGGACAGTCGGTCTCGGTGATCGACACCGCAACAAAAACGGTGATCGCTACCATTCCGCTGGGAGTGGGAACATTTCCCCAAGGCCTTGCCATCACTCCAAACGGCCAATTTGTCTACGTGGCCAACTTCGGGAGTAATACAGTGTCTAAGATCAGCACCGTCTCAAATACGGTCGTGACGGTGATTCCCACGACCATTACAACTGGACTTGGCAGCCTTTCCATCACCCCAAACGGACAATTTGTTTATGTAACCGACCAGAACGCCGGCTCGGTCACCGTGATCAGCACCAGCACGGACACCGTGGTCGGAGCACCGATTCCGGTCGGCACCAACCCGTTTGGCGTGTCCGCAACTCCCAATGGTCAGTTTGTTTTTGTGACAAACTTCGGGAGCAACAACGTCTTCGTCATCAATACGGCGAGTAATACGGTAACGACCGCACCCATCTTAGTGGGAACGAGTCCTCTTTCACTGGGTTCCTTCATCGGACCGAACATTATTGTGGCCCCGGGCGGGCCATTGGTCATAGCCAATGATGCTGCCCTGACTCCTCTAGGTTTCGGAACCTTTGTGGACTTCAACGGAGGGACTTTGCAAACCAGTGGAAGCCTGATCACCTCGCGCACGATTTCACTGCTGGCATTGGGAGGAACGATCGACACCAACGGATTCAACTCCACCCTGGCGGGCCGCATTATCAATTCAGGTGCATTGACGAAGATTGGGACCGGTACGCTGACCCTCTCTGGCGACAATTCTTACAGCGGAGGGACAAATATCTTAGGCGGAGTGTTAAGCGTCACTAGCGATGCCAATCTCGGCACCGGCGATTTAGCGATCGGCAATAATGCAGAGTTACTAACCACCGGAGCAAGTTTTGTTTCCAGCAAAGCAATCACCTTGTTGGGCACTGGAGGCGGAACGCTGGCCAGCGCGAGCGGACTGACTGCGACCTACGGAGGCGTGATTGGGGGAACCGGCCCGTTAAATATCGGAGACGGAATCGCATCCGGAACGATCATCCTGAACGGTTTAAACACTTACAGCGGCGGGACGACGATCAATAACGCGATCTTGCAGATTGCGGCGGACACCAACCTGGGAGCCGCTGCTGGCGGCCTGACTTTCAACGGCGGAATATTGCAAACGACGGCTAGTTTCAGTACAGCACGAACGATTACCCTCAATGGAGCAGGCGGTACCTTTGAGCCTAATGCAGCGACCACGTTCAGCATCGACGGCGCAATCAACGGCATTGGCGGATTAACGAAAAACGGAGGCGGAACTGTCGTACTCGGAGGCATCAATGGCTACACGGGCGGAACCACGGTCCTGGCAGGCACCCTGCAAGCGGGTTCTGCGGGCGGCTTTGTCAATAATACTGCCTACACGGTGAATGGCGGGACCCTGGACCTGAATAACTTTTCTCTCACCATGTCTTCCTTGAACGGCACCGGCGGTACGGTGAACCTCGGCACTGCACCACTGACGATCAACAACACCGGCTTGGGCGGTTATTCAGGAGTCATCCAAGGAACCGGCTCACTGACCAAGATGGGCGCTGGAACACAGACGCTTTCGGGCAGCGATACCTATACGGGCGGGACCACGGTCCTGGCAGGCACCCTGCAAGCGGGCTCTGCGAACGCCTTTGTCAATAATACTGCCTACACGGTCAATGGCGGAATCTTGGACCTGAATAACTTTTCTCTCACCATGGCCTCCTTGAACGGCACCGGCGGCAAGGTGAACCTCGGCACTGCACCACTGACGATCAACAACGCCAGCTTGGGCAGTTATTCAGGAGTCATCCAGGGAACCGGCTCACTGACCAAGATGGGCGCTGGAACACAGACGCTTTCGGGTAACGATACCTATACAGGCGGGACCACGGTCCTGGCAGGTACCTTGCAAGCGGGGTCTTCGAGCGGCTTTGTCAATAATACTGCCTACACGGTCAATGGCGGAATCCTGGACCTGAATAACTTTTCTCTCACCATGGCCTCCTTGAACGGCACCGGCGGCAAGGTGAACCTCGGCACTGCACCACTGACGATCAACGACACCGGCATGGACGCTTATTCCGGGGTTATTCAAGGCACCGGTTCACTCACCAAGAACGGCTACGGCACCCTGACGCTCTCAGGCCAAAACACTTTTTTGGGCGGAACGCTAGTCAAAGCCGGCACGCTAGTGGTGAACAGCGCACAGGCGCTGGGCCTCGGCAATGTCGTGCTCCAGGGAGGAGTTCTGAAATCAGATCCTCAGCCAATCAATGTGGCAGGCAATTACGTACAAAACGGGGGTGGCACTTTGCAGTTGACCCTGCGAGGCACCGCACCAGGCCAGTATGACACTCTGAACGTCGCAGGTCACGCCGCTTTAGATGGCACGCTGCAGCTCCTTTTCCTTCAAAGTTTCCAGCCCAAGATCGGTGATAAGTTAACTCTTGTTCTCGCTGCCGGCGGAGTCTCTGGACAATTCGCCAGTGCCCTCAATCCGTTTGACTCGCTGATTGGCTTGGAGCTCGTTTACCAACCGAACTCGGTCCTGCTGGAGTTCCCGTCCGACTTCACAGCGTTTGCCCGGACACCCAATCAGCAGGCTGTCGCCGCCCAACTGGATGCGGTGGCGTTCGATCCGCGGGAGGCGCCGTTGCTTGCTTTTCTGCAAAACGAGCCACTTGGAAATCTCGGAGCAGACTTCGAACAACTCTCACCAGACAGTTTGAGCGCGCTCTACGAGATCAGTTTTTCCGGCGCCAACATCCAGGCGGCGAATCTGGAAAATCGATTCGCTGAGATTCGCAGCGGTTCGACTGGCTTCACCTCATCGCTCCATTTGTCCAATTCTCCGGGGACCATGGTCGAGGGTAAAGATGGCAAGGCAGTGATTGAGCCAAGCCAGAATCCGCTGACGCCTTCGCCGGAAAACAAATGGGGCGTTTGGACTTCGGGCAGCGGCGACTTTGTGAACGTGAGCAGCGATGGCAACGGACAAGGCTACAATTTCTCCACGGGTGGAGTCAGCTTGGGGCTGGACTATCGATTGACCGGAAATTTATCGGTGGGAATCGCGGCGGGATACGCCCATACGTGGACCAACCTGACTGAGAACGGAAACATCGACGTCAACAGCGCGCGAGGTGGCCTTTATGCGGCCTTCTCTGAGAACGGGTTTTATCTAAACGGGTATGCCGGCGGAGGTTACAATTCCTATAATACGCGAAGGAATGTTTTGGGAGGAGAGGCGAGCGGGAGCACCAACGGCGGAGAGTTTGACGGGTACGCCGGCGGCGGCTACGACTTTCATTGCGGCGGGTTCGCGTTCGGTCCGCTGGTGTCCTTGGAATACACCTACGTAGGAATCAGCGGATACAATGAAAGCGGTTCACTGGCACCGTTGCGAATCGTCTCACAGAATCAGGACTCGCTGCGAAGCAATGTAGGGCTGAGCGCGTTGTACACGTGGAAAGTCGGTTCGGTCCAGTTGAGACCGAGTTTGCGGGCGAGCTGGCAACACGAATATTTTTATAGCGCGTTGCCGATCGAGGCGCAGTTTGCCTCGGGAGCAGGGAGCGTCTTCACGGTGCATGGGCCCGCCGAAGGCCATGACAGTGCGCTGATCGATGCAGGGCTCGACGTGCAGTGGACGCCGACCATTGGAACCTACTTCGGATACGATGGGCAGGTTGGCCGGACCAACTATGACTCCCATGCTGTGTTGTGCAGCGTGCACCTCGATTTCTAGGCCCCATAACCAGGAACAGAGATGCGGATTAACAGGCTTTTGCCAAATACCGCTTGCGCCACATCACGTAGATGACTGGATAAATCAAGAGATTCAAAACGGCTGAAGTGGTGATTCCTCCAATCATGGGCGCAGCAATCCGCTTCATGACGTCAGCCCCCGCCTGATAATCGGGCGACCACATGATCGGGAGCAGACCGAAAAGAATCGCACAAACGGCCATCATTTTCGGTCGAATCCGTCGCACGGCGCCTTCACGCACAGAGGCGTAGAGATCCGAAAGGGAATTCATTCGCCCCTCTGCTCGAAACTTTTCCCAGCTAAGGTCGAGATAAAGCAGCATGACGACGCCGGTTTCAGCGTCAAGACCGGCCAAAGCGATCAGGCCGATCCAGGTTGCCACGCTCATATTGTAGCCGAGCAGGTAGATCAACCAAAAGGCTCCAACCAGTGAAAACGGGACCGTTAGCAAGACGATAAAGGTTTTCGTCAACGAGCGGGTGTTCAGATAAAGTAAGACGAAAATAATCAGCAAGGTGAAAGGGATGAGGACGGCAAGGCGTTTCTCGGCCGCTTGCAGATACTGGAACTGGCCCGCCCATTGAATGTAATACCCCGGAGGAAACTGGACCCGTTCGCTGATTCGCTTCGAAGCGGCGCGGACGTAGCCGTTGATATCACGGCCAAGAATGTCAATGAAAACGTAACTGACCAGCTGCCCGTTCTCATCGCGAATGTCAGACGGCCCATTCAGGTAGCGAAGATCGGCCAGGAGGGAGATCGGTACCTGATCCCCAGTAGGAGTAGCAACCAGAACACGTTTAAGCGAGTCGATATTGTCGCGGAAATCGCGGGAATAACGAACACTGATGGGATACCTCTCACGTCCATCCACGGTAGAGCCAATGGTATTTCCGCCGATGGCAATTTCCACCATCTGGTTCACATCCTCAACCCGCAGACCATAGCGGGCGGCCGCTTCGCGATTGACGGTGAAATCAAGAAAGTAACCGCCCGTCGCTCGCTCCGCAAAAGCACTCCGGGTATTGGGGAGATCGGCTAATGCCCGTTCGATGGAAATACCAACGCGCTCGAGTCCTTCCAAGGTCGGACCGAAGACTTTGAGGCCCAGAACGGAGCGCAATCCTGTAGTTAGCATCTCCGTTCGGGTTTGAATCGGCATCCAGAATATTTGCGCCATCCCTGGCGTGTGAGTGGCCCGACTCATTTCCTCGGTGATTTTCTGCCAGGTCATACCGGGAGGCCATTGCTCCGGCGGTTTGAGCTGCACAACCGTCTCGAACATCGACAACGGCGCGGGGTCGGTGGAAGTGTCCGCTTGGCCAGCCTTGCCAAAGACGCTCTCGACTTCAGGAAATTTCTTGAGAATCCGATCCTGGATTTGCAGAATTTTGGTCGCTTCCGTGACGGAGATCCCGGGGACGGCGGCCGGCATGTACAAAATGGTGCCTTCGTTCAACGGCGGCATGAATTCTTTTCCGAGCCGGCTAAAGGGAATCCAGGTGAGCGCCAATAGCCCGGCCGCTAGACCAAGGGTTAACCAAGGCCGTCGCAGAACGAGACTGACCAGCGGATCATAGAGACCGATTAAAAGAGCGTTGAGGGGATTCTTCTTTTCCGGTGTGACCTTGCCGGGGATCAGCCAGGTCATCAGGACAGGAACCAGTACCAATCCAAGCAGCGCCGCGAAGAACATGGAAAAAGTTTTGGTAAATGCCAGCGGCCGAAAGAGCCGTCCTTCCTGCGCTTCTAAAGAGAAGACCGGAATGAAACTCACGGTGATGACCAGGAGAGAAAAAAACAAAGGGCGCCCAACAATCTGGGCGGCACCGACGATCACATTGAACCGCTCTTGCCCTTCCGCATCTCGCCCGTGTTCCTCGCGATACTGCTCGAGAGCCTTATGGGCATTTTCGACCATGATAATCGCGGCGTCGACCATGGCGCCAATGGCAATAGCGATTCCCCCTAACGACATGATGTTCGACGTTAAGCCGAGCCAAAGCATCGGGATGAAGGAGAGAATTATCGCGACCGGTAAAGTGAGAATCGCGACCAGCGCGGAGCGAACATGCCAAAGAAAGAGGACGCAGACGACCGCGACCACCAGGCTCTCTTCCAGAAGTTTTTCCCGCAACGTATCGATCGCGCGATAGATCAGGGTGCTCCGATCGTAGGTTGGCACGATACGGACACCTGGCGGCAAAGAGGTCTTGATCTCCTCAATCTTCTTCTTGATGTCGTCGACTACCTTGAGTGCATTCTCGCCCTGGCGCATCACGACGATTCCTCCGACAACTTCACTTTGTCCGTTAAGCTCGGCAACGCCATACCGAAGGTCAGGTCCCAGATGCACTTCGCCGACATTTTTGACGTAGATAGGAACGCCGTTTTGGACCTTCAGGACCACGTTCTCCAAATCACCGAGGTTTTTGATGTAACCACGCCCACGGACGAAGAATTGCGTGGTGGCAATTTCCACGGTCTTACCGCCAACATCCATGTTGCTCTTGCGGACGGCGTCGACGACATCGCTGACGGGAATATGATAGGCAACCAGCTTGTTGGGATCGAGGTCAATCTGGTACTCTTTGACAAATCCACCGACCGGCGCAACTTCGGCAACACCTCCCACGGATTCGAGAGAGTAGCGGAGATTCCAGTCCTGGAGTGATCGGAGCTGAGCCAGGTTGTATTTTCCGCTCTCGTCGACCAGAGCATATTCGTAGACCCAACCAACTCCGGTGGCGTCGGGTCCGATCACTGGATTGACACCCTCCGGTAACATTCCGCGCACGGAGTTCAGGTACTCGATGACTCGTGAGCGAGCCCAATAGATATCGGTGCCATCCTGAAAGATCACGTAAACAAATGATTTGCCAAACATCGATTCGCCGCGGACAACCTTTACCTTGGGTGCAGAGATAAACTTGGCGGTGATCGGATAGGTGATCTGGTCTTCGATCAAATCTGGAGAACGTCCTTGCCAATCGGTATAAACGGTCACTTGAACTTCGCTCAGATCCGGAATGGCATCGAGCGGTGTCTGGTAAAGCGCATTCAGTCCAACCGCGACGGCGAGAATGGTCAAAAGGATGACCAGAACAGGATTTCTCGCACTGGCCGCAATGATCCAAGCCAGGGGAGAGGGGAAACGGGTCGGCGGGCCGGGGGGGAGGCGGGTCGGCGGGTCGGCGTTTTCGTCGCGCGGTGAGTTCAACTCTGGTCGCTGATTTGGGTCGTCAGGCACGCGAAGAGTTATTTGGAGGTTTAATGACCCAGATTTCAGAATGCTCAATCATTTTTACGATTTGAGCCAGAATCTTGTCACAAGCATCATCAAGTTCCTCATAAACGTCCTGACTGAGATAGTTGTGCCGGTAAGCAATCTCGAAATGAACTTGGGTCTCGGCAGCTTCGGCCTCCGCTTCATTGAGCTTTGCAACAAACGCAGCCTGATATCGCCTCCTTCTCCAAGCTTCCGCCAGATTTGCGCAGATAGATCTGGATGATCGTCGGATCTGATCAATCAACGAATACCTTTCCTCGATCGGAAAACGCTTCGTCAGATCGAAGACACGCATCACCGACGACATTGCTCCCTGATAAACATCCAATTCTCGGAAATGTTTGACGGCTGACATAACACTTTTTAAATGTATTATACACATTATCAAAACGTTTTCCAATTGAGTTTCATATTCGCTCATTCCAAGCCGCCGCGACCTGTGTTTCTCCGATCGTCGCCTTCCCAACGCCGACACGCCCCTCGCCGACCCGCCGACCCGTTTCCCCCACCGCCCCTCGCCGACCAGCCGACCCGTCTCCCCTACCGCCCTCCGAAGTCCCTCACGGCTCCCTGGATTTGGGCCTCGGCGTCGATTAAGAAGTTCGCACTTGAAACGATACGCTCTCCTTTGCGCAGACCGCCGGTGACTTGATAGTAGCGTTCGTGATTCGGACTGGAAAGATCAACAAACTGCCGACCAACTCGAATGAAGCAAGGTTGCAATTCTCCGGCTCCCCGGTCGACAAACACTAACATTCGCGATCCGGTGGGAAGAACCGATTCAAATGGAACAGCCAGTACTTCACCTGCATCGATTTCGACGACGACATTGGCAAACATGCCCGGCCGTAGTTCGCCGTCCGGGTTTGGAATATCGATGCGAACCATTGCAGTGCGTTTGACAGGGTCGATCGTCGGACTGATGACGACTATTTTCCCGTCGAAGGACCGATTTGGTAGAGTGGGCAGAGCAACTCGCACCGATTGGCCCTCTCGCAAAAGCCCCATCTCGTTCTCGTAAAAGGTGGCCCAAAGCCACATGCTGGACAAGTTAAGCAGAGTCATTAGATGATCTCCGCGTTTGACGCTCATGCCAACCTTCATTGGTGCCTCGCTGACGACACCTTCGAATGGGGAATGAAGCACTAGCAGGTCCGTGGGTTGACCGGTACGCTCCAGCTCGGAAATGTCACTGGGGTCAACGTTCAGCTGTTGTAATCGATGCCGCGCTAAAAAGATCAGCTGATCCATGGACGCTTGGCCAGTGCCACCGCTGGTCTGCACTTTGAGCAGGCTGACCAGTTCCTGCTCTGGGGCTCGAAGATCGGGGCTATAGATCGTCATCAAGGGCTCTCCCTTCGTGACGTGTTCACCGGGTGAAGTGACCTGCAATTCTTCAATATAGCCGTCCAAACGCGTGACTAGATCGAAGATATGGGCCTGATCGACTTCCAAGGTCCCCACCGCGCTAAGCTCCATCCGCATCTGCCTGCTCCGAACCTCCGCGTAGGTCACCCCGGTCTGCTGTTGGCGCTGGATTGGCACCATGAATTGGTCGGTCTTTGAAGACTCCTCTTTCCGGTGTGTCACCGGAATAAGATCCATCCCGCAAATCGGGCATTTTCCTGGCTTCTGAGAGTGCACCGAAGGGTGCATTGCGCACGTCCAGTCCTGGACGTCCGCGATGGCGACTGGGTCCGCGGGTTTAGAGCACGCGGCAACTAACAGCCAGATCAACAGCAGAAGCAGCGGCCGGAGAAGCGGAGCGGAGCGGCGGCAGGCAGTGAGGCAATCGAGCCAGCTTGTCGGCGCAGGGGCCGAATGGGGTGTCCTCAGGTGTTGCGGGGAACGGTTCAGTGTAAGGTTTCTCCGCCACGACAACACATGGCAACCTGCCACAAGAGGTCGCTTCGCTCAAACGCTGACCCGCTCACATGCCGATGCACTCACCCGTTTTCTGCCACGTCGTCAGAAAAGCAAAAGCTTTTCCGGTACGTAAATGACGTCGCCGCCGGAGCAATAAATCGCGGGAGTCGGCTTGCCCTTCAAGAGCGGTCTGAGGTCGACAAGCTGAGTCTCATGCTCGCCTTTGACGATGCGAATGAGGGAGACCTTTTTGAGGTCTGCCTCAGGAGTGAATCCTCCAGCCTCCATAATGGCCTCCAGTACGGTCGCCGGTCGTTCAAAGACGATTTTCCCGGGTTTCTGCACGGCACCGGAAACAACCACCGGAACAGCCCTTGAATCCAGAGTAACGATTACCTCGTTATCTTGAAGCTGCGGCTTGTAGCGAGTGGCCAACTCCTCCTGGAGCTGACCAACGGTCTTGCCGGCCGCAGCAGCTTCTCCAATTAAAGGCAGGCTGAGCGTTCCGTCCGACCCAATCTTTTGGGTCTGGTTCAACTCTGGAGCCGCAGGGAAGGTGATTCGGACAACATCTCCAGCGACCAGGTAACTAGGTGTTCGACTCGTCAATGTCTGCGGATTTTTTTTTGGCGATTGGCAACCGCTACCTAGAAGTAGAAGGAGAGCGGCTAGTTTTAAAACTGTGTTTTCGCTAATTCGAATATGCATAAGACGCTTTCCCAAAAACCTCATCACGGCATTCCCGCCGCTCTAGTGCGACTACCTCATTCCTTCGGCAACTAATGTCGAGTTGATTCGTCGTTGGCTGATGTCTTAAGGGCTAATCACGGGTGCTGTCCAGAACGTTTTATGATGGTTCATTCGGAACAGTTTGAAACGGAGCCATTCTGAGCGGTCTAAACCAAACAAAAGCTTGGGGAGTGATGGAGCCGACAGCTCTGGAAAAAAGCCGCGGGTCGCCGCAATACCCCGGCTTTGAGACAGGCCCATTGCGTTGCGCCATAACGCATTGTTGGTATGGATAGCTGACATGCGAACTTCATCCAAAAGGGAAGCGTGAAAATTGACGCTTTTCGTGCGGTTTATGGCTTGAAGTGAATAATTTTCGCATTCTCACCCTCGAATAGCTCGTCATCTGTCCTATTTACGCCTAAAGCAGGGCAAAACGTTCAGAAACTTACCAGTCACAATCGGAGGCGCGGGACGGATTTCGCGCCATGTCTTGCGGCGGACCGCGCACTTCTCTATGGTACCGCTCGGCACCGTCGTCGCGGCGGTTTGCAGTTCTCTTTTCGACGCAGGTTGTTTGATTTAAACAACCGTCCTAACGCGCTCCGATTTCTCCAACCGTCGTTCCTTCGACGACCAGCAATTTTTTTTGAGCATGCGTCAGCGAGGCGGTTCGGCCTCGGTCCGGGAACATCGGTCATGCAAATGGTGGCATTCCAAACAGCAGGCCCCGGACCGTCTTGCCTCCGACTCCGACGGTCACCGCCTATGACAGCGCCGGTCTGGATAGTCCTATTTCGAATGAAATCGTTTACCAAGCTCCGTAACCCAACCAGAACTCATTCTGCTGGGCTACTGCTGTTGGTCTGGTGAGGCGCGGGAGTGGACGAGTTCTTCTTTAGCTGAGGCTCCGGTATCGCCGGCGCTCCGGGTTTGCCACCCTCCCAATGCACGCGCTGGAGACCGGGATAAAGGCGCGACCCGCGCGGGCGATTCGAACCTGCGACGGGAGGGTCTGGCGGCTGGACAGCCAGGGCTGGTTTCTGCGGCTGAGCGTTTGCCTCGACCGGTACCTGGGCCAATGTAGAATTCGCTGCCCCGGAGGAAGGCTGATCGTCGTAGCGAAACCGCACGGTGCCTTGTTCTCCGTCGTCGGAAATCACGGCCTCCACGGTCCGCGGGTTCGGGCTCAGGTGCAGGGCGATGAGGCGCACGTGGTGTTGATTGGGCTGGCCACCAATCGTTTGCACCTCTTTGGTTTCCGCGTTTTCCACCGAGACCTCCTCCTTTGCACCGTCAACCAGCCAACTGGTCAAGTAGAGGTTTTGGAATCGTGAATGCGGCACCTGCGGAGCAGTTTCTTTTTTCAACGCAAATGGATTTCGCTGCCAGAGCAAGGCGTACCGTTCTGCGTTATATCCGGTTGGAATATCTTGGGAATGCGCAGATAGGAGGGCCAGGCAAAAAAATGCCAGGCCCCGGAGGGCGGCGATGGTTCCACACACGAACCACTCCAGGTTTTTACAAAACTGATTCTCCAAAGCGTGTCCTTTGCTTGTTCAGGTTAGAAATGGACCACGGATGCGACGGAAGGTATCCCATTGGAATCCACTATGAAGAGCATATAGTTCCCTGGAGGAGCCAGGTTCGAATTTACTGGAGCTGTAATAGTGAGGGCGCCGGCTCCGACGGTGAAAGTCAACGGCAAGTAGCGTTGGCTCATGTTTGACGCGTGAGTCACGCTGCCAAAACGAATCAGCGAGACCGTGGCGATTCGCGCAGCGTCTGGCGTCTGGACAGTGAAACTCTGCCCATAGACCAACGTGGTGGGAGCACTCGCGATCGATGGTCGCGCTCCTTTGAAAAGATAAGGCGGAGAAAAAAATTCAGCCGTCTCTTGATCGGTCGTCTCGGTCACGTTGTTAAACCGACCGCCGCCGGAGACCAGCACCCTCCCATCGGGAAGGAGCAGACCCTCGGAGTGATACAACCGAGGCGCGCTCATTGACGCCAGTGTCGTAAAGGTCTGGGTGGTAGGCGACCACAATTCGGCCTGAAGAATGCCGCTTGCCACCCCGACCGCATTCGTGGTTGGACCGCCGCCCGTGACGAGAACCGTCCCGTCCGGCAGAGAAGTTGCATTTTGGTAGGTCCGGGGAAAGGCCATGGAAGCGACTTGGACCCACGTTGGGGAGGTCTGCGTCATATCAAGCACATAAGCGGTAGTGACCGAAGTCCGGATCGTAAGATCGGGGTCGGTGCTGGTGCCCAATTTCAAGAACTTACTGGGAAGATACATCACGCAGCTCCCGCCATCGACAGCTGGACCCCCAATCGAGGTCCAGGTCAACGTGTTGAGATTAAATACCTGACTGACAATTGGTGCTTCGCAGTCGGAGGGCACAAAGACCCGTCCATCCGGCAAGAGGAAAACGTGCGGATAGTACGGGAAGAAGAACGGCGCGCTGTTTAGCTGAGTCCAGGAATCGGTCGACGGGGTGTATATTTCTGGAATTGTCTCGTCGCACTCGTCGCAATTCGTCTCCCCGGAATTGACCAGAATACGGCCGTCCGAGAGTGAGGTCGCAGTCGGATACCAGCGTCCCCAAGCCATGTTCGCACCCACGGTCCAAGTTTCGGTATTCGGGTTGAAAATGGTCGCAGCAGGGAGGCCCGTGTCAGCCGCGATATGACCTCCGACGACCAGGATCCGACCGTCTGACAGTTGTTCCACACCCGAACAAAAAATATTCACCGGCACCGGCGCCCATTCAATCGTATTGGTGATCGGATTCCAGACGATCGCTGAGAATCCCTCAGTCTGGCCGTCGTACATTAAGATCTTGCCGCTCGGCAGGAGGATCGAGTTGACAGAGACAATCGGCAAGGGGACCGTGCCGGACCAGAGTCCAGTTTGCGCCGGGTTTCCCGAGGAAGTGAAGTTGACGGCAATCGAACTTGAATTCCCGACATTATTCGCGAAGTCCCACGCGGACGCCGTCAGAGTGTGCGGGCCATTGGCAAACTTCGCGGTATTGAGAGAGAAAGTGTAGGGACTAGTCGTGTCAGCCGTTCCGATCGGGACACCGTCGACCTGGAGTTGGACTGCCGCGACGCCGGAGCCGGTGTCAGATGCGGTGACGGTGACGGTCGTTGTTCCGGTCAGGGAGGCTCCTGCCACCGGAACCGTGATAGTCGCTGTCGGCGGAATGGTGTCTGGCGAGGAAACGCCAGCCGCTCGGAACGCTACCAATTGCATCACCCAAGACCCTTCACCACTGTCTTTCAGCGGGGCAGTGGCGCTGTAGAAACCGGGCGCCGTGACGACACGGTCTTCCGCGATGTCGTCGTCACTAGTCAGAATCCGTTGGGTGAAATTCGCGCCGGGACCAGTGGTTATCCACTGCACGTAATTGCCCGCCACCAAAAGGTCCAGGGGGTTCGTCGTGTTGATCACACCGCTCGCGGTGACCATGGTGGGCTCCGAGGCGCCGGTGGCAGTGTCGATGGTATTGACCGGGTCAATCCCGCTATATTCCAGAATCCGAATATCAGGATAGGCGGGCGGCGAGGAAAAAACCACGCTGACGGTGTTCAGGCCCGACGCCGGAAGTTTAATATTTTTCGCGTAATAAATGGACTGGGAGATAGAGCCATTCCCTGAGGGTCCGATCGCTAACTGATAACTGTTGCCCGCGCTGTCATTGACCGAGGAGATCGGTGCGACGGAGTTGCTCCCGATGATCACGACGTTAAGGTCCCCAGCCGTTTGCTGCGAGTTGTACGCTACGCTGACCGGAGACTTCGTGCTGGCCGACTGCGGCGTTGTCGAAGTCCCTTGGATAAATTTAGGCGTGGAGGCTGGAGGCGGGGTCGGCGTCGGAGATGGTGTGGGTGTGGGTGTGGGTGT
>DATHPI010000095.1:0-3704 GCA_035484035.1 Chthoniobacterales bacterium | reverse complement strand
GCGTTTTGGTGTTCTGGGGGACTTTATCCTTTTTGCCGGTCAAGCCGGTACTCCGCAGCGTTCAGGTCTGGTGTCAAAGGTGGATGCGAGCTTCCAACAATTCATCGGCGAATTCTTTGGTTCCTACCGAATCATCGAAGGACCACGGGGCTGGCTGGATCTGCTGGCGGGGTTTAGATTTACCTATCTCGGCCAGCAGGTGGGTCTACAAGCCAACAACATGGCAATCGATGCGGCTAGCACCCAGTTGGTGGACCAATTCGCTCAGCAACTAGCCACACCCGGCTCCAACCTGCAAAATCTCGTCCAGCAAAACATCATAAATAAGCTAGGGGCGCTTGATGGGAGTAATCCTAAACTCCCTGTAGGCCCGATTGCCGCTGACCAAACGGATATCATACGGGATTTGGTCCTGCACGTGATCCAAAGTCAGGACCCGGAGCTTATAGAGGCGATCCGAGCAGGCGCTCAAGCCAGAGTTAACCAGTTAAAGGC
The DNA here is from genome assembly GCA_035484035.1 of Chthoniobacterales bacterium. Lineage (GTDB taxonomy): Bacteria > Verrucomicrobiota > Verrucomicrobiia > Chthoniobacterales > JAFAMB01 > JAFAMB01. The sequence continues at coordinate 3,209 of DATHPI010000095.1, read as the reverse complement.
CCAGCTGGCAAACCAGGTCGCCAATACTGTAGCGCACCAGCTGAATCGAAGCTTTTCTTTTTATGACAATTGGACTGATCCATTGATTGGTTTGCGCGGGCGACTTAATCTGAGCAAGGTGTTCTATCTTACTGCAGAAACCGACATTGGCGGGTTCGGAATCGGTTCTGACATCGCGGTGCAGGCTTACGCCGCATTAGGCTGCCAAATCACCCGTAATATCTTTTCCGAGGTTGGTTACCGGTATCTTTATGACGATTTCCGCGATGAAAGCGCCAATGACTTTCTTTATCAGCTGGCATTGCATGGAGCACAGATCACACTTGGGGTTAAATTTTAGGAGATGGTTCTTCTCCAACCAATGGGTTACGCCGCGGTTGGGAAAACCATCGAAGAGAATGGCTAGGAATTGGCCTCTTTCCGTGGGTCGCTTTGCTTCGCTTCGCTTTCGGCCAAAAAATATGGCACACCATATTTTTTCCGTCCGAAACCGAACTTTCAAGATATTCCCGATGCTGAGGAAATCGCGGGTCAGCCTTTCAGAGGAACAGTCATCCGGGTGAACGGCGCCTCACTTGAGATGGAGCGGACTATTTTTCATGGGAAGCTGCTAATCATCTCAAAGCGACCTTCACTTTAAGGGCATGACTCCGAATGCTTATTTGCGTCAAGGACTCGCCGCAGTGATCGCCGGCAACGAAGAGGCGACGGTCGTCACCAAAGACGGACAACTCGCCTTGCGCCGAGCTCGCTCTCCCTCGGAGTCTAAATGAGCCGGCTCAAGTAGTAATCCCGCGCTGTTGAAACGTGTTAACATTGTTCTCGCCAAAAACTCCGTCAGACCGGTACATTGATTCCCTCCAGCACCCTATGAAATTCCAATCTGTCGTTGCCATTTTCGCCGCGCTCGTCGCCACTTCCTTCGCGATGGAACAGCCATCATTCCACACCAAAGGCGTGCCAACAGGCAAGCCGACCGGCCCACTCAAGCCGGGCGAGTACTGGTGGAAACCGGGACTTTCACCGCGCGGACCGGTCGTTGTGCTGGTTAGCGTACCGCAGCAGACGATGTATGTGTATCGTAACGGCATTCTCATCGGGCGCTCGAGCATCAGCAGCGGCAGCAAGGGCAACTCCACCCCCCCGGGGGTATTCGATATTCTCGAGAAGAAGGAAACGCATTATTCGAAAACGTATAATGACGCTCCGATGCCGAACATGCAACGCCTCACGTGGACCGGCATAGCCATGCACTCTGGCCAGTTGCCTGGTTATCCGGCCAGCCACGGTTGCATCCGGCTGCCATATGACTTTTCGGCGCTGCTTTTTGATGCCACTTCGAAAGGCGGTACGGTGGTGATTGGCGATGGCAAAACGCCACAGCCGCATCTTGCCTCCAACCCCGGACTGATGCTGGCACCGAAAGATTTCACGCGGTCGATGCTGCGTCCTCTCGCGGCGAATGATTACGATTGGCATCCGCAACGCAGCTCACGAGGTCCGATTACCATCGTGATCAGCTCGGCTGACCGGGCGCTTTACGTTTATCGCAACGGCAATCCAATCGGTCGCGCTGCGCTTGAGATCAAGGGCCGGCTTGGCGAACACGTGTTTACCTTGCTCGAAGGCGCGACCGGCAAACCGAGTCAGCTTGCGCCCGGGCGGCAAGCTGGCCGGTGGATGCGAGTGGACGGTAAAGGTCGCGGTGTTGATGCGGGCAAACTTGCGTCGCGCTTGCGGTTCAGTACGGAGTTCGCGCAGAAGGTAGCCGATGAAATCGCGCCTGGCACAACCGTGATTGTGACCGACGCGCCAGTGGTGCGGAAGCCGGTCATTGATTCGACTTACTTCGCTAGCAACTAGCTACCGCTCGCCCTAACTTAACTAAGCTCCCGGTGCCGCCCTCTGCTTCCCAGCGGCGAGACCTTCTGAATCATGGCGAACAAAAAAGCGGTGAGTTGATAGACTTGCGCCAAATTTCCCTGAGCATGAGCTACGCAGTCAGTTTTCTTTTTGATATCGCCAAACCTCTCTGGTATTTCTGGCTTTTGGGAACCAATTTTCATGGCACCCAAAGTAACAAACCTATTTGTCTCAAGTGCTCTTCTCCTCGGACTTAGCGTTACTTCTTTTGCTCGGATTGGCGAAACGATGGATGAAGCGGTTAACCGGTATGGCGACGTCGTCCATCATGGCATTGCCCATGGTGAAAACCTTTATTCCTTTAAGAAAAATGGTTTTAATATTCTGGCGCACTTTCATGAGGGAAAAATCGACCGTATCATGTATAGCAGTGAGTCGGGTCGCAAATTGACTGACGAGGAAATTGATACTTTTCTTAAAGCTAATAATCATGGTCGACCAATGAATGAAGACTTGCCTTATATCTGGGTTGGGAAGGACGCGGCTGCCACTTATTCCAAATGGCCTCGTGATACATGGCATCTAGACGTCAAGGCCAGGACATTCGGACGCAAAGGAATCGTGACCAAGAAACCAACCGAGAAGGCTAAATTAGAAGGCTTTTGAACATGGCGTTGGGACTGAATGGACGTTACGGCAATCATTCCTTTTCATCGCCATTACGACGCCGTGGAGTGCTCGGGAGCGTTACCGATCACCGCGATCACAATAACATCGACAAAGACTTCGTTAAGTCCCAGCGTCGCTCGGGCGGCTTCTACCGCGCTGACCAGAAACTCGGACATCAGCGCCACCAGAGAGGTAGCACCGTCATATTTGGCTTGGTTACTTACCGCAGTAAAGCCACCCTTTGGAGGGTGACGTTTCTCAATCAAGACTAAGCATGTCCAAGTAGCAATTAAGAGGATCCCCACAACGCCGACACAAAATCCGCGAGGATCGCGATCGGGTTCTGTATGAGTTTCGTTACTATCGGGACGGGTCATGGAATGTTTCCTTACAAGTCCTGACAGAGGAGATTTCTCTCAATCTCTGCCACTAGAGCGCTTACTGGGCGATCGTAGCGTTTTGGGGCGACGGCACTCCGGAATCTTTACAAGGATATGGCCAACCGGAAACAGACCTCACCGTTCCGTTTTTAGCGTGTGATGACACTCGGCGAAGTTCCTCAAGTACGCGACAATTTCCGAGGTTTTTTGGGTGCTCTTTCATGCCGTTTGCTTCCGGATTAATGAACAGCATGCGCAAAACCGAGATGTACCGGTTGATCGAGGTGCTTGAGAGTT
>DATHPI010000094.1:0-6782 GCA_035484035.1 Chthoniobacterales bacterium | reverse complement strand
AGGAGTTCAGGAGTTCAGGAGTTCAGGAGTTCAGGAGTTCAGGAGTTCAGGAGTTCAGGAGTTCAGGAGTTCAGGAGTTCAGGAGTTCAGGAGTTCAGGAGTTCAGGAGTTCAGGAGTTCAGGAGTTCAGGGAATGTCTAGACATTCCTGCCTATCATTCGATAAAATCGACCGCCTCAGAGTCATCATCCGTTTCGAGGTAACCGGCATGCTTCCGCTTTCTGCCCGGAATTCTGTAACTCCTGAACTCCTGCAACTCCTGAACTCCTTCTCCTTGCTTCCCGGCGCTTTTGGCTATTCCTTTTGGCGAGCCATGGACAAATATGATGTTGGTATTGTCGGCCTGGGTTGGCCGGGTGAACGGCACGCAGAAGGGATTCAGGGATCCGGTCTCGGACGTTTATATGCTGCCTGCGACCTCAATGAAGCACGGCGGACGAAATTTGCGGCTAAATTCTCGCCGGCAAAAGTCTTTGGCGACTACGATAAGATGCTGGCCGATCCTGAGCTTGACGCGGTGGTCGTCAGTTTGCCGAATGCCCTGCATTTCCCTGGGACCCTGAAAGCCTTGCAGGCCGGTAAACATGTCTTGTGCGAAAAGCCGCCCACCTTGAACGCCGAACAAATGCGACAATTGCACGGAGAAGCCGAGAGACGTGGATTGATCTATTTTTTTGGCCGGCAAATGCGTTTCTCCGGTTCGGTCCAAGAGGCCCGGAAGGTCGTTGCGGAAAGGCGGCTCGGTGAGATTTATTTTGCCAAAACGATGTGGGTGCGGTCGCGGGGCACGCCTGGAGGTATCGACGGATGGTTTACGGATCGTTCCCGTGCTGGTGGTGGAGCATTGATTGATCTTGGAGTTCACGCGATTGACTCTGCCTGGTTCCTGATGGGGAATCCCAAACCGAGAACTGTCTCGGCCCAAACCTATCAAAAATTTCCTCAGTTGGTGAAAACGCCGGTCTTTGATGTCGAAGACAGCGCTTGTGGAATGATCCGTTTCGAGAATGGGGCTTCTGTCCTTTTTGATGTTTCGTGGGCGGCGAATCTGACGGACGACATTCCTCTCGGCAAATGGGGCACCCGCGAATTGTTCAGCACCACCTTGTACGGGCCGAAAGGCTCAATCCGGGTCGTGGATACGCTCCAACTGCATCCCTCGGTCAAAATTCCGCCTCTCTCCCTCTTCGAGGATAAGGATGGCACGCTGGTGGACAGTGTGTTGCCATTTCAGCCTGTGGCTCATGAATTTGTCTCCCAGATGCAAAATTTCCTGCGGGCTATCAGCGGCGAAGAACCTGCGATCAATGGCTCGGTCCAGGCGGTACTGCTGATGGAAATGTTGGACGCGATTTATCAGTCCAGCTTAACCGGTCGAGAAGTCAGCCTGAGCTAGGGACCCCGGCGCCCGTTGGGCCGGCTCGCCTCGCTTTTCAGCTCGCGCTTGAGCCGTCGCCGTTTTTCGAGCATCTTGCCGGCTCCGCACCAAGTCGAACTATCATGAAGGCATCCGAAATCAGGCGATCATTCCTGGATTTTTTCCGGGAAAAACAGCACACCATTGTGCCTTCTGGAAGCTTGCTGCCGAGCGCTCCGAATCTGTTATTTACCAATGCGGGGATGAACCAGTTTGTGCCCTATTTTCTTGGCCAGGAGAAGCCACCGTTTATCCCGCCTCGCGTCGCCGATACCCAAAAATGCATTCGAGCCGGCGGCAAACACAACGATCTCGATGATGTGGGTTTCGACACCTATCATCACACCTTCTTCGAAATGCTCGGTAACTGGAGCTTTGGAGATTACTTCAAGAAAGAGGCCATCGAATGGGCCTGGGAACTCTTGGTGCAACGTTGGAAGTTCCCGCCGGAACGCCTCTACGCCACCGTTTACCGGCCCGGAGAAGGCGATCCGGCGGTCTTCGACCAGGAGGCCCACGATTATTGGGCGACCGCTTTTAAGAATGCCGGTCTCGACCCCAAAATTCACATCGTCAACGGCAATCGGAAAGACAATTTCTGGATGATGGGCGATACCGGGCCTTGCGGTCCCTGTTCCGAGGTCCACGTCGATTTGACTGCCAAGGGAGACACCCAGGGCAGCCTGGTCAATCAGGGGAATGCCTTGTGCATAGAAATCTGGAACCTGGTTTTTATCCAGCTGAACGCGAACCCGGGTGGCGGATTTTCACCTTTGCCCGCCCGGCACGTCGACACGGGAATGGGCTTTGAACGGGTTGCCGGCATCATCGAATGCACAGACGGCTTTCGGGATTTCGCCCGCGGAATTTCCAACTACGAGAGCGATGTCTTTCGACCGATTTTCCAGAAAATTGCGGCGCTAAGCGGCAAATTATATGGAAAAACCCTGCCTGGCTCCCGGGCAAATCTTTCTGAACAAGAAAAAGTCGATGTCGCTTTCAGGGTGGTGGCCGATCATATCCGAACGCTCTCAATGGCCATTGCGGATGGGATCGTTCCGGGCAATACCGATCGCCACTATGTCCTCAGGCGCATCCTTCGCCGGGCGGTGCTCTTCGGTCGCTATCTCGGTTTCGGTTCCGACGGATTTCTCAGCAAATTAGTTCCGACCATCGTCGAGAGCTTGGGGTCCACTTTTCCCGAACTGAAATTGGAGCAGCAAAAGCTAGTGGAAGTGTTAGATAGCGAGGAAGTCTTGTTCAATCGCACTCTCGATCGGGGACTACGCATCTTCGAGGAAGAATACGATCAGCGAACCGGCCAGACCTTTCCAGCGGAAGCCGCTTTTAGACTCTCTGACACCTACGGATTTCCGATTGACCTGACGGAAGTGTTAGCTCGAGAACGCGGACTAACCCTCGACCTCCAAGCGGTCGAAAAAATGATGGAGGAGCAGCGAGAACGTTCGCGCGCTGCTCAGGAAAAAGAAGTCGTCTCCGCGGTGGCAGAGACTGTGCCAACGGAGTTTGTCGGCTTTGAGCACGATGAAGCAAGCGCTCATCTCGTCCAGACCGTCCGTCAGGAGAAGCAAACCTTCATCATCGTCGACCGTTCTCCTTTCTATGCCGAGATGGGAGGGCAGGTAAGCGATACCGGGGAGGTTGTTTTTCAAGATGGTCAGGTGGTGCCGGTGCAAGGGGTCACCAAGCAAGGTCGAACCTTTTACCTCAAACTTGCTCACCCGATCGATCTTATTATTCCCGCGGAAGTTATCTTGAAAGTAGATAGTCCGAGGCGACGGGTGATTGAAGCTCATCATACGGCGACGCATCTCCTTCATTGGGCGCTGCATCAGGTTGTTAGTAAGGAAGTTAGTCAGAAAGGCTCTTTGGTCGCTCCGGACCGCTTGCGATTTGACTTCAATAGTCAGCCAGTCTCACCATCGCAACTGCGAGATATAGAGGAGTTAGTGAATAGTCGTATCATCGCTAACGATACGGTCAGTTGGATCGAAGTCCCGTATGGCGAGGTGAAATCCCGGGGCGATATCATGCAGTTTTTCGGCGAGAAATATGGAGCTGCCGTTCGCGTGGTGCAAATTGGAGGGGCGGCCGGAAGATTGGATGGTTACTCGATGGAATTGTGCGGTGGTACCCATGTGCGGCGAACCGGACAACTTGGCCTTTTCAAAATTGTCAGTGAAGGTGCCATTTCCGCAGGAGTCCGCCGAGTGGAAGCGCTTACCGGCCTGGTCGCCTTCCGGCATCTCCAAACGCAGCTGGATCAAAAGTCGATGAAAATCGAGGCGCTGAGTCGAGAGGTGTTGGATTTGAAAAAAGCGCAGGAGAAGGAGCGAACGCAAGTTCTGCAGCGTGAAGCGGAGAGAGTGGTGACGAGATTGATCCCTGGTCAGCGGTCGCTCGTGCAGATCATCGAAGAGGCCGCGGCGGATCAACTGCAGGCCGTGGCGAACTTGCTTAAGGCGAAGGGATTTGCGGGTGTCGCCATCTTATTCGGTAAAAGTGCGGGACAGGTCCATGTCTTGGTGACGGTGGATTCTTCCCTGACTCAATTGTTCCAGGCTGGAAAAATTGTTCTGGAACTCACCGGTCTTCTGGGTGGCAAAGGGGGCGGGCGCCCTGAGATGGCCCGTGGCGTCGGCCTGGACGAGACGAAATTGCCTCTCGCCGAAAATCGTGCTCTGGAGCTGGTGGCTGGGATTTAAGCGCTTTCTCGGCGCTTTCTTTTGTGCGGGTGATAATGTTAGACTCCGTCTCTTGCGAAATGAACCAGGAATTGCAGGAATTTATCACTGACGGCGCCCGTCGAATCACGCCGGTGCATCTAGACAAGCTGATTCGCTTGCTGCCCAAGATTCGACTGGCTGTCAATCAGGTCACGGATTTCCCTGATCTTCCGGATCAGGTGGAGTTTCTCGCCGAGATCATCGAAGATTTTCATGCCGGTCTGAACCGATCGATTCCGTTTACTGCGATTGCGGAGTCCGCTTTTGCCTTGTTTTACGTGCGAAAAGCAAATGACCTTATCCCGGATTCTATCCCGCGATCAGGTTATAGCGACGACGCCGCAATTATCACCGCTGTCTTTGAAAACTATAAACGTCCGTTCTTGAAACATGTCCTAGCCCGCAATGCCCGGAAATCGATCGAGCAGGAACCGGAAACCAGCGCTGGGAGTTGACGCACTTCATTAGCGCGCTTTGTTGGCAGGTCTAATTAATGTGATCCGCCCCTGAACTGGTGCACACCTCTTCCAAAATCGCTTCGAGAGGAAAATCAGGGCCCAGAGTCAACGAAGGACCGGGATCATCCCCAGCCGATATACCGCGCGATATAGGGTCCGAATCGGGCGACACCGCCGCGGGGTGGAGTGTCAACTGAGATGTAGCCCTGGTTGCTGACGAAGCGTCCCGTTCGGGTGTCGAAGATCATGACCCCAAGAAGCTGTAAGTTGCTGTAGCTGTTATTTTTAAGTCCATGGGCGAAGAAACTGGCGGTCGTCTCGGAGTTGATAAGTTTTGGCCAGAGATCTTGAACCTCGCTTGGAAAAACTTTCGACGTTTCGACGGCCAAAAACCTCGGCTCTGCACCGTAGCGGGAGGCGTGCTTCGCCCAGTAAGCCCTTGTTCGTCCTTCAGCCAGTTGAATTGCATTTTGGGACGGGAAACAGGTGTCGATCGCAAAATTTCGGTGATCGATTCTCTCGGCGTGGAGTGCCGAAAGTGTGACGAGAAAAAAAGCAAAAAGTAAAGCATAAGCTCGGTGCATAAATCGTTCCTTTGAGTGCTATGATTCTTTTAATTATCCGCTCGATTGAACCAGACAACCAGCTGGAACTCCCAGGTCCTACTTCTACTAGAGCTCGGACTGACGCGGGCGACTGGGGCGTCGCAAATAGACAGGAGCGAGCTATCCTTACGACGGTTGCACGCCAAAAGTTTCCACTGATCGATTTGCGTTTTCCCCAAATATCAGCGAGCCTCCATGATCGGAAAAAATCTCCCTTTTTAGAAGCCTTGCAAGGATCTGAAAAGAACGACAAAACAATTTTTGCAGGAGACCTTATGAGCGAGAATCTCAACCTGCTCCGGCGGAATTATTGCCGGCCCGGGAGCTTCACTGGCAAAAGAACCGATCATCTCTTCCCCTTGGAGGAAGAGTGCGAGGAAGGTAAAACGCTCCTTGCGACAGCCGAAAAGCCGCTTCTCCACCTTCAAGAATTCGATCCCCACGGTCTTGAACAGACCTATCGAGACAAAGCCACCGGGGCCGAACTACCGGTCTTCGCCGTCTTCGATCTGGAAGGAAGCCACCAATTGGCTTTCGAGGTTACGATCGATGCGCTCCCCGCAGCGGATCCTGATCGCCTTCCCGCTTACCTTCCCTTTCAGTTGACCCAAGCATTCATCAAAAAGATCAACGATCGTAGAATGAAATCCGAAGGGGTGCTAGCGAGACTCTCCCTGGTCCTAGGGACGCTCCCGGTATTGAGTTTGCTCCTCTCTCATTCAATCATCATGGTAAGGGAGGCGGTACCCTTTGTCCTGGTGGGAGGATGGGTGCTCGGCGCATTTTTTATATACTTGCTGGGTCTCCTTGTGCTTAACCAGGTTTGTCCGTGGAAGAAACTGGTCATGACCGCAGAATTCAACGGTATTCTGCCGAAAAAAACCCGGGAAAAGGCGCGTGCGGCCAAAGAGCACTTCGACAAGCTTTACCTCATCGTAGAGCAGCAGCACCGCTGGAAAAGCGTACTCCTCCCGGATCCAAGCCCTCGGGTTTTAGACCCGCTTTTAATCGGCGAACTCCAACAGGATGGTGTCCGGAAATATTACCTGATTGATCAGTTCGATCTGACCGAAGCGGAGCAGTACCTCGCTGACGAATTCGCGGTAGACTCCGATACTTTTTAATTGTCGGGTCAGACGGAAGCGTTCATACCGTGATTGATGCCAAACAGGACAATCTATAAATTCGTGGTTCCAGTGCTCCTCGGAATATTTGCCTTTCTGACAAGTTGTGCTGAGCACAACGCGCCTCCACCTTCGGCGCCCTCGAGCCCTAAAATGAGCCAGAAAACTTCTGGTCAGTAGAAGATAAGGTAGGGCGAAGCTCCGTCCGAACCGGGGCTTCCCGCGTCGCACTCGCCTACGGACGTGATCCCTAGAAATCAGTCGCTTCGAGTCAGTCACGATATTCAGCCGCGGCTGGTGCGCGATACAGGGTTCGAACCTGTGACCCCTACCGTGTCAAGGTAGTGCTCTACCACTGAGCTAACCGCGCGTTTGATCAGAAGAGAAGTTATCTAAGACCAAAGAAAGAAAGGCGCAACCCTGTTTTTGCA
>DATHPI010000093.1:0-10502 GCA_035484035.1 Chthoniobacterales bacterium | reverse complement strand
GTCTGCGCTAATGACCGACACCGTACCGTTGACCACGTTTGTCACGTAAACGAATCTGCCGTCCGGTGTTGCGGCCACCCCGAAAGGCTGAACTCCCACTGTGATCGGTTGGCCGACCACCGTCTGCGTCTCAGTATTGATTACCGAAAGAGTGCCCGAAACATTGTTAGTGATATAAGCATTGGCTTCTATCTGCGCATCGCAAGTTGCCGCCACCCAAAGGCCAGCGACGACGACCGCCATGAAGAGCCCGGACTTCTGCTTGGGGCGACGGCCCGCCTGCCAATCGCTGGTTGCCGATTTCGAGTCGCTTGAGGAAAAGAAAGATGAGCTGTGCACTATCATGGGCTTGAAGTGTTCTTGAGGAAACATTTTGGTGAAGAAATCAAGTTGTCCGTCTGCTTTGTCTTTAGGATAACAAAATAAATCGCCAGATACGCGGTGCCTTTGTACCCTGAAAATATGAACGTTATCAAAATTTGAAAAGATCAGTCAACCAATTTTGTCTCACTCGTTCCAATGCGCCGTCACGAAAAAATGGCTTGGCAGGCGACGTTCGAGTCAGAGACTCTTATTCCAGATGAAAAAGGCCCTCATTACCGGAATCACTGGCCAGGACGGCTCTTATTTGGCGGACCTGCTGCTATCCAAGGGCTACGAGGTTCACGGCATTATCCGACGTGCCAGCACCTTTAACACCGCGCGCATCGATCATTTGTACCAGGATTCGCATGTGCATGGGATACGCCTCTTCCTGCACTTCGGCGACCTGTCTGATTCCGTGCAGCTCGTCAAACTCCTTTACGAACTGCAACCGGACGAAGTCTATAATCTGGCCGCCCAAAGTCATGTTCGGGTGAGTTTCGACATCCCTGAATACACTGCCGACATTACCGGTGTTGGGACGATTAGGATTTTGGAAGCGATTCGCGAGGCTGGGGTCGTACCCAGATTTTATCAGGCCTCCAGCAGTGAAATGTATGGCAAAGTCCAGGAAATCCCCCAGACCGAGACAACGCCCTTCTGGCCCCGTAGCCCGTACGGAGCGGCTAAGGTCTTCTCCTACTGGGCGACCGTTAACTACCGGGAAAGTTACAGCCTGCATGCCAACAACGGGATACTTTTTAATCACGAAAGTCCCCGCCGGGGCGAAACTTTCGTGACCCGCAAAATCAGCCGTGCCGTGTCTCGGATCAAACTGGGATCGGACGAATTTCTCTATCTCGGCAATCTGCAGGCGAAGCGAGATTGGGGCTACGCTCCTGAATATGTCGAAGGGATGTGGCGAATCCTGCAACAGGATGAACCGGATGACTACGTTTTGGCGACCAACGAGACGCATACCGTACGGGAGTTTGTTGAACTTGCTTTCGCTCACGTCGGACTGGATTGGAAAGAGCACGTTCGGTATGATAAGCGGTACGAGCGCCCTGCAGAAGTCGACCTGCTGATTGGGAACCCGGCGAAGGCAAAACAGAAGCTCGGCTGGGAACCGAAGGTGCGCTTTGAAGAACTGGTCCAAATCATGGTGGATGCTGATCTGGAGGAGACGAAGCAACAACTTTACGGAACGAATCGTAGCGCCTGAAGGTATGGATTGTCGGGTGTTCGCTTCGGCGACTCTATAATCTGCGGAATCGGGACTTAAGAATGGCTCACACCGTCCGATCAACACCCTAGGAAGGGCTCGCGGCATATGAAAAAGGTTTTAGCTATCAAGACTCCAGTTGGCGGAATCGTCCAAATCATCCCTCGTGACGATAGTGCGAACGCGGTCGGTCTCTCTTGGCGGGAACAGCTTTTGAGTGATGCCCAAAAAGAGGCTTCGCGTCTTTACCTGTTCGACGAAGGATTTATCGAACACGCGATCGGCAGCCTTGAACCGGACATTGAGATCGAGCGTTTCCTAAGGGGAATTATCGATATTACATAAGCGAAGCGTCCCCGTTTTGCTTCTTCAAAAATGAGGAGGCAAAGCGGGACACTTCGCTTACCCTTTTGGATTAGAAGATTTGTCAGGAATCCGGGACCGAGTTCGTGTAAGCTGCATCTTAGCTTGCACTGAAGTTTCTCTCGTCCCCGATGAATCGGCTGTTATGGATATTGGCGGCCCTCTATTTGGTCCCGATAAACCTGTTCGCATGGACCAACGGCGAGCTTTTGATCTGGATGGACGACCAACGAGGCCGAGCTCTGCAGCCGATCGTCCAAAAGTTCGAAGCCGACCTCGGCCTCGAAGTTACGATCGAGACGCCTCAAAAAATCACCGATAGTTTCCCGATTGCCGCCCAAGCCGGCAAAGGCCCGGATCTTGTGGTTTGGGCGCACGATAAAGTCGGAGAATGGGCCGACGGCGGACTCGTGTCGCCGCTGGACCTTCAGAGTAAGTTCACGGACAAATTTTTTCCGAAATCGTGGCAGGCCGTCATGCACAGAGATCGGATCTGGGGATATCCGATCGCCCTGGAGACGGTAACGTTGATTTACAACAAGGCCCTTCTGGATGGTCCTCCGCCGATGGAGCTTTCACAGTTGAAATCCATTGATCAAACCATGAAGCGAGAGCATCCCGGAGTCGTCACGATTCTTTGGGATGCGCGAAGCGCCTATTACACCTGGGGAATTCTGGCCAGCGGCGGCGGCTTCGTCTTTGGGAGGAACGGCAGCGACTATGACCTGAGAAATGTCGGCGTGGCAACACCCGGAGCAGTCGATGCGCTTTCGGCGATCCTCGGTTTGATCCAAACTGGGATACTACCGAAGATTTGCCCGTACAGCGAGACAGAAGAACTAATGGGTCAAGGCAAACTCGCGATGATGATCTCCGGGCCTTGGGCGTGGTCGAATCTGACACAGAAGGGAATTGATTTCGGCTTGGGCCAGGTTCCGGGCGTCGATGGAAAAGTTGGACGTCCTTTTGTCGGAGTTTCGGTGGCCTTTCTCAATCGTTCGTCTCCAAATCAGGATCTTGCCAAAGAATTCCTTGAACACTACATGCTCACGGATGAGGGACTCGCTGCCATGAATAGCGCCCGGCCGATCGGTGTGCCGGCCCTCATTTCGCTTTACCAGAAGTTGGCTCTGAGTGACATCCATCTACGCCAACTTAAGGTCTCCGTGGACACCGGTCAGATCATGCCGAATGTCCCCGAAATGGGCCGGTTCTTCAGCTCATTAGGTGATGCGCTTGAATTGGCTGCGGATGGTCGGCTTTCCGCCGCCGACGCCCTACGCCAAGCCGAAGCAAATATACGGCACGAATGATCTCACCATCTCTTTGCCCGGGTCACCGTTGAGCGAAGCAGGCGTACTGTCACTTCACGGGTCGCCAGAGTCAGATCAACGGCGTTCTTTAAATGATAAAAGAGCGAGGCGCCCGTCATCGTGCTCTGCTTGCGTTGGGTTGCATTTTGCATTTCACTGAAGACCGACGGTATCATGTTTTCGAGTCGCTCCAGGAGGATCGAGAGATCCGAAAGCCGCTTCGGTTCAGTGCCGCTGACCAAACTTTGCGCCAGCTCATCTAAAGCTTGGGCCAAAGCCTGGTAAAATCCGATCAGCTCGTCGGATTTGAGCTGGACCGATTTTCGGGTTGGATAGTCTGAGATCGCGGCTAGCGCATGCAGAATTCGCCAACAGTTGGCGACTGCCGCGAGTGAAGCTTCGACGTCTCCGCGGCGGTCAGCCGGTTCGCTCAGGAGACGTTGGCCGGCAGTCGATGCGTTCGATACCGCCACAGCTGCATCTCTTCGAAATTCGGAGATCGGCCGCTCTTGGGTTCCGAGCATTGCTTCCCCAAGCGCCCTGACAAAGGCCGCTTCAGATCGAAGCGCTTCGGCAATATTGAGCGGAAAGCGGCGGCTTTCCCAAAGGGGAAAAAGCAGATAGCCGCTCAACAGGGCCAGAACACTGCCAATGATCGTGTGGAGGACCCGCAGGAAGCTGTCCGTGACGGTGATCGGATGCGCGATATCGAGCATCAAAAGCACCGTTGGAGTTAGCGAGAGCGAAAACAGCGTGTAGTTAAAGTTACGCAGAGCAAAGGTGGCAAAAACAAGAACAGGCAAAATGCCCCAGAGCACCCATGGTTCCGGTGACGCCAGCACCAGCAGTGCCCCAATCAACGCCCCTAAAACCGTACCGGTGATCCGTTGGACGCAACGCTGCAGAGTCCCGCCGAAGTTTGGCTTCAACACGATCACCACGGTCATCGGGATCCAGTATCCTCTGACCAGGTGTTCGCTGGCGGCGAGCAGGCCGCCGATAGCGGACGCCGTGCCAAGCCGAAGCGCATGGCGAAAACTGCTGGAACGAAAGGATATATTGTTCCGGATTTCGATCAGTGGATCAATCCTGTCGGGTCTCGGGCCGAATCGCGCTTCGGGAGGTTCGCGGAACTTTTCATGTGCGGCATTCAGTTCCGAGACGGTTTCCGCCAGCGCGGAAGCTTGCTCAATCAGATGCCTGGCGGTTCGATGAATTTCTGTCCGTTGAAATAGAGCCTCTCTTTTTGATTTTGCTATAATGACGGTTTCGAGGCCTTGGAAAACGTCCTGAAGAGGAGCTGGATCGACACCCCGGCCAGCCAGAGCCACGGCTCCGGCGATCTCCCGACTCAGGTGTGAGAGCGCATTGGTCAACTCCGTGAAGGGCCCACGAAATTCATCGAACCATTTCTCCCGCCCGACCAGGTTGAGTTCTTCACGAAGAGTGACCAGGGTTCTCGCGACGTCATCAAGCTCTTCGATCAGTGCGAGTAGGCGCATACTTCGCACCGTAGGCCCGGCACGGCGCGCTCGGAATGAGGCCCAGATGCTGCGCGAACGCTCCAGACTCGTCATCACGCCGTCATAAGCGATCGCGAACTGCAGGTTGTTAGGCGATCGCTCTGGTTCCGCCGCACCCGACCAGAAGCTGGCGCTCAGGTCTGCCAAGCGCCCGAAACTCGCTGAAAGCGCCTGGAGAATAGGTGCGTAGGGTGCCAGTGGCCAGAGCGCCAGAGAAAGCAGAAGAGCCCATCCGAAGCCTATCGTGCAAAGCAGCAAGCGAATCCAGAACTCACTGGGAACAAAGAGAACGACCGAAGTCACCACGATCGTGGAACTGACCATCCCCGCCTGTGCCGCAGCGTTTCCGGCTATCCCAATCAGTGCCGCCGCAGAGACCCAGAGGAACATTCCGATGATGTAGTTGGGCACCGACAGAATCATCCAGCCCCCGAAGATGTAGGCGACAAGGATGACCAGGCCCGAAGTCACCAGGTTCACGGCCCTCTGGCGGTAGGCACCGCCGACATCGCACATCAAGACCCATAAGGTGGCGAAAGAACACAGGATTCCCCACACCAGGTGATTCGCTGATAGGCCGATTGCGGCCGGAAGTGCGATCCCGAACGCCGCTCGAAAACCTTCCACCCATTCAATTTCTTTGGAGGCAATCTCCGACTGCATCGCAAAGAACGCGCGCCAGGCGCGCTGCCATCTGGATCCTGAGATCCCGCCGGAGTTTTCAGTCATCATCGAACAGGGATCAGGAGTTGGCCTGCCGTATGTTGCAAGAGCCGGTCTTTGGTCCAGAGCATGCTTCTGGAAACGAGAGTCGAAGCAAGAAGCTGGACGTCAGTCCATCCCAATCCTCGGCCCCCGAGTTTCCTATTCTCCAAGAGAGCCATGGCCTCTTCAAAAGAAACATTAGCAACGCGCGGAAGAGTTAGCCAGAGCGTCAGAAACTCCTGGCGGTTTGGTATAGAACCGCAGGCCAGTTCGCCGAGTACTGCAGGATGCGTCACTACGAGCGTTTCCTGCAAAAGAGCGACGAGCTCAGGATCAGACCGGTGCAGGTGATCGATCCAAACCGAAGTGTCAACCAGCACTAGCATCGCGATACTCAAGCATCGGTCCGCTTGCGCCGTCCGGCTTTGGCGCCCAAGGCCGAGCCCCCTAATGCCGCGAGGCGCAGAGCCGCATCACGTTGGATCAGCGCTTCCAATCCCAGATGAATCAATCGGGTTTTTTCTTTGATGCCGGTGCAAAGCTGGGCTTTTGCCACCAGTTCGTCATTGAGATTGATCGTCGTCCTCATGCATATGAGTGTGGCTGATTGGTATGCATCGGTCAAGGCGGAAACGTGTCGGCGTATTCTCGTGAATAGGATCGTCAGGGAGTCTTCTGAGATTGGATTACCCAGCGGTCGGCATGATCTATCATTTTGACGATTTGAGACAGAATCTTGTCGCAGGCGTCATCAAGTTCCTCGAAGACCGGTTGGCTGACATAGTGGTGTCGGAAAGCAATCCCGATATGGACTTGGGGTCTCGGCGGCTTCGGCCTCCGCGTCATTGAGCCGCATACGCCGATACGCCCACACGCCGATACGCCCACACGCCGATACGCCCACACGCCGATACGTTCCCCCTACGCTCCATGAATCGCTTGCGCCAAGCGGGTAATTGAATCTTTTGCGTCGCCATAGAGCATCTCGCAGTTAGGCTTGGAAAAGAGCGGGTTTTCGAGACCGGAAAAGCCTTTTCCGCGACCACGCTTCAGAACAATGACCAACTTTGCTTTATCCACCTCCAGAATCGGCATTCCAGCGATTGGACTTTTTGCGTTATCACGCGCATCCGGGTTGACGACATCATTTGCCCCGACTACCACCGCCACATCCGTTGTCGGGAACTCCGGATTGATGTGATCCAGCTCGTACAGCTGAGTGTATGGCACATTCGCTTCGGCCAGCAGGACATTCATATGGCCCGGCATCCGTCCCGCAACAGGGTGGATCGCATATTTGACCGACACTCCACGCTCTTCCAGCGCGTTCGCTAACTCGCGCAACGCATGCTGGGCCTGAGCCGTGGCCATCCCGTAGCCCGGGACCAAGACAACCTGCCGCGCGTACGCCAGTTGAGTCGCGACATCTTCGATGTTGGCCTCACGCATTTCACCTGCGCGCGTCACGACCGCCGTTTCCGAAACGCTCCCGAAGGCTCCGAAAAGGACATTGGTAATCGACCGGTTCATCGCCTTGCACATCACGATCGAAAGAATGAACCCCGAACCGCCGTCCAGTGTTCCGGCTATGATCAAGACATTGTTAGAAATAGCAAAACCGGTCGCGGCGGAAGCCAGGCCGGCGTACGAATTAAGAAGCGCAATTACGACTGGCATATCGGCAGCACCGATGGGCAACACCAGCAGGATTCCGAAGACAAAGGCCAGCGCAAGCATTGCGTAAAACAGCGCTGCTATTCCTGGATGAAAAAAGAGAAGGACAAAGCAGATGATCGTAACCGCCAGCAGGGAGAGATTGAAAATGTTCTGCCCCTTGTAAATCAAGGGTGTGCCTGGCACCAAGCCTTGCAATTTCGCGAAAGCTACCAAACTCCCTGTGGTCGTCAACGAGCCGAGAAGCACCTCAAAACCCAAAGCGCCTATTCTGAATTCACCTAGCTTCGCCCCATGAAGGTAGTACTCGGAAACGCCGACCAGTGACGCGGCCAAAGCGCCGAAAGCGTGAGAGAGCGCCGTCCGCTGTGGCATCGCCGTCATGGGCACCCAAACGCCCATCGCCAGACCAATGGTTGAACCCAACAGCAGGCCTGCAATGATCCATTCGTAACTGATAATCTCCCGCTGCAGGAGAGTCCCCATCACCGCTGTCACCATTCCGAATTCCGCCAGATGCATCCCGCGCCGGGCGGTCTCCGGATGGCTCATCCCGCGCAATCCAAGAATAAACAGGATTGATGCGAGCAAATAACTGAACTCGATGAAGTATGTTTTCACCGGCGCCTAATCCGCGTTCTTTTTCGGGGCCGGCGCTGCCTTCCGTTTAAACATTTTGAGCATTCGATCGGTGATCACGAAGCCCCCGACTACATTGGTTGTCGAACAGACGACTGCAATGAAACCCAGGATTGCGCTCACTGTCGTTTGATGCGCACCCGCCGTGACGAGCGAACCAACCAGCGAGATGCCGGAAATCGCGTTGGTCGCCGACATCAGTGGCGTATGAAGGAGCGGGGGGACCCTCGAAATCACCTGATAGCCCAGAAAGGCGGCCAGGATGAAGACATAGAACGTAGGAATGACTGTTTCGGGAGACATTGGGGGAAGGAGTTCAGGAGTTGCAGGAGCAAAGATAGCCCTGACCTGGAAATATATATGAGCGTTGCATCACCGCCAGCCGAGATGAACTGGCTCCTGACATCCGATTCCTCACATAAACGCCGATCGAATTATTTCGTTGCAGATCTCTCCTGCATGCGTGATCACGCATCCTTTCAAGATATCGTTCGCCAGGTCGAGGTGAAATGCACTAGAGCCTTTGTCCCAGAAGTGTTCGACGAATGCGGACATATTGTTTGAGTACATTTCACTGGCATTTGCTGCGACACGACCCGGCAAATGGGCGAACCCAATAATCCGAATGCCGTTGACTTCGACCTCCTCGTCGTACTTTGAACATTCGACATTTCCGCCCGTCTCCATGGCGGTATCGACGATCATGCTTCCGGGTCGCATTTGTCTGACCATCTCAGTGGTGACGATCACCGGCGCTTTTTTTCCAAAAACCTGAGCGGCGGTTATCACTACATCCGCCTGCGTGAGATGCCGCGCCATGGCCGCTCGCTGTTTTTGCAGCTGTTCCACTGTGAGCGTTTTCGCGTATCCGCCCGCTGTTTCGCCGGTTTCCCCAAGCTCCGCCTTGACGAACTTAGCGCCCAGCGATTTGACCTGTTCTTCGACGATCGGCCGGGTATCAAAAGCTTCCACCGTTGCCCCCAGCCGCCGCGCTGTCGCGATGGCCTGCAGCCCGGCAACTCCAACACCGATCACGAATACCCGGAGCGGTTTAATCGTTCCGGCCGGAGTAATCAGCATCGGAAATATCCTGTTGGCATGTGATGCCGCGATAATGACAGCGACATAGCCGCTCAGGTTCGATTGCGAACTGAGCGCGTCCATCTTCTGCGCCACTGCCGTCCGGGGGATCATTTCCATGCTGACGGCCGTCACCTCTGCCGTCGCCAGCCGCCGGATCAGTTCCCGTTCGTTGAACGGATCCAGAAAACTGGCGTGAATAGAGCCTCTCTTCAATAGGTCAACTTCTTCTGCCGGCGGTTTGCGGAGCCGCAGCACCATATCCGCCCCGGCTAGCGACCCGACGCGATCCGTGCTTATTTTCGCTCCTGCGCTCAGGTACTCCGAATCCGCCAAGGCCAACGCTGCTCCGAGTTCCTGCTCTACCTCGATCTCGGCTCCGAGCCTGGCCAATTTTGCCACTCCACCCGGTAGCAGCGGAACTCGTCTTTCAGCCGAATGGAGTTCTTTTGGGACAAAGATTCGCATCGGTCTCAGCCTAATTCCAAGAAGCCAAGAAGCCAATTCAAGAAGCCAAGAAGCGCCGCCGAACGCCGATTGACAAACGCCGTCCTGTCCCGTTACTTGAATGAATCGTTTTGTTGTGAGTACTCCCTCCGTTTCCCCTGAATTGGCTTCCACCTCCACCCCCGTTGCTGGAAGGGCCGACCTGCGGCCACAGAACATTAGTGATGCCGTCATCCGGCTGGCTGGAAATTCACAAGATGGCATCCAAACGGCCGGGGCAATGCTTGCCCGGCTAGCCGGGCGCAGCGACCAGGAAGTGATGACCTACATGACAATTCCCTCCACCATCTCAGGAGGGCCCTCGATCTTCCAGGTTCGAATCGGATCGGGAGAGGTCCTTTCGGCAGGGGATGAGGCCGATTTTCTGGTAGCGTTTTACCAACATAGTTACGAAGACCACATTAGCTTTTTGAAAGAGGGTGGAATCCTGCTCTACGATTCCGATCAGGTTCAACCCGATCTCACCGACAAACGCTTTGTCTACGTGGGCGTTGCTGTCACCGGACTGACCGTCGAGGCACTCGGCGGAACCGCCAAGGACAAGGGCAAGAACATTTTTGTGCTGGGACTAATCGCGGCCATCTTCCATCTCGATTCCGAAAAGCTTTTGGGCCTGATTCGGGAGCGGTTCGGCGGCAAAAACGAGAGCATCGTCAATACCGCCGTGATGGCTTTTCAGGCCGGTTACAGCTATCCGGTGCAGGGTTTGTTGTCCAAGCGCTACGAGTTTGAAGTCCGGACCAAAACCAACGGACGAGGTCAGGTGACCATGGATGGCAACCAGGCGCTGGCCTATGGTTTGATTGCAGCCGGAGTGCGTTACGGTGCGGGCTATCCAATCACTCCCTGGTCGACCGTGATGGAGATCTTGCGCTCCGAGTTGCCCAAATACGGCGGGCTTTTTGTCCAGGCCGAAGACGAACTGGCCGCCGTGTCGCTGGCGCTCGGTTTTTCTTATTCCGGCTACCTTTCGGTGACCGGGAGCGCAGGCCCCGGCATTTCGCTGAAGACGGAAGCGATCGGTTGGGCGACGATGGCTGAAATACCGCTCGTGGTTGTGAACGTGCAACGGGGCGGACCGAGTACAGGTCTACCGACCAACGTGGAACA
>DATHPI010000092.1:0-3095 GCA_035484035.1 Chthoniobacterales bacterium | reverse complement strand
TGTGAACCCGCTAGATGCTCTTTGAAATCGCCGGTGCACCCCACCGCATGGAAAGTCATGACGCCGCCGCGTCCCCTGATGGCGTGTGATTCATTAGGAGCGATATCCTTCAATTTGAGGTGTTGGCCGCCCTTTGGAGGTGGAACCGGTACAGGACTCCATACTCCATGCTCGACGCAGGCTGGATAGGTTGGCGCAGGGTCGCCGGAAGCGGTCGCAAGCAGGGGTGGCATATACTCTCAATCCGGTCTAGTACCAATGGGATATCAGCAGAGTCTACTGGCAGGCCTACAGTTTTGCGTGATGGTCTTGCTCTAGTATACCGTCTCCTAAAACCCTTGGGCTTCGCCGCAGGTCAGTTGGCGTTATAATAGACTTGATATGACACTCAAAGGCAAATCCGCGCTGATCACAGGTGCAGGAAGCGGAATTGGAAAATCCATTGCTCAGGCTTTCGCGGGGGCTGGAGTCCAAGTGGCAATCGCAGACGTGAACCAGAGCGCAGCACAAGCCGTTGCCGAACAGATCAACGCAGCCGGCGGCTTGGCCAAACCCATCCCAATGGACGTGGCAAACGAAGACCAGGTCAATGAGGGGATCGAACGAGCCGCGCGTGAATTTGGGGCCTTGGACGTGCTAGTCAGCAACGCCGGGATACAGATCATTCATCCGATTGTCGATTTCCCCTTCTCCGATTGGCGAAAGGTAATCGCAATCCATTTGGACGGCGCTTTTCTGACGACCCGGGCAGCCATGCGATTGATGATTCAGCGCGGACAAGGCGGAACAATCCTATACATGGGTTCGGTTCATTCGCACCTCGCGTCACCGAACAAGGCAGCTTACGTCGCCGCTAAACATGGCATCGTTGGCCTGACCAAGGCGGTGGCGAAGGAGGGTGCCAAACACGGAATACGGTCCAATGTGATTTGTCCCGGCTTCGTTCGGACACCGTTGGTTGAGAAACAGATCCCTGAGCAAGCACATCAGTTTAGCATTACCGAAGAGGAAGTGATCAAAAACATTATGTTGCGGGAAACCGTGGACGGTGAGTTCACTTCCACGGAAGATGTTGCCGCGACCGCCCTCTTCCTCGCAGGCTTCCCGAGCAATGCTCTGACCGGTCAATCGATCGTCGTTAGCCACGGTCATTTCATGCAATGAAATTCTCCGCATTTAACCGCCGGATTTACGGATATTTTCCTTTTTGGATTCGCATTCTTCCGTCAGCCGTCGAAGTTCGGAAGTGAGTTGATGCTGTAGCTTTTCCACCTCCGCAGCCTTCCCCGCTGCGCGTTCCCGTCGAATTTCGTCAGTCAGGAGCAATTCTCTTTCCGCAATTTTCGATTTGTACAAAGAGTCAATTTCCGCAAGCTGAGAGCGCTGATCGTCTGTTAATTTGGAGGATGGAGATTGCTTCTCAAGGCGTTCCATTGCTAGCTCGTAGGCCGATTTCATCAGAGAAAAAAGCCCGGTTTATTCATTCTGTCCAGCGTTCGACGCCCCTGATCACGCGGTGTGAATACCAGGCAGAATTCAAAAGCATCGCACAGAGGTCACAGAGGTCACGGAGGGAATTGATGGGAGAGGCCCACCTCTGACACTGACAACTTCTTCAATCGTGCTCGTTATCGTCCTCGTTATCGTCCTCGATCTTCGATTGCTACCAGGGAGGAGAGACGGGAAACGAGAAAAAGCACGACCACCCCACGGGAACGATCCGGGGGGCTGCCCTCATCCCCTAGTCAAACTTTTTGAGGCGCTGCAGAAAATCCTCGTAGTTCGCCGCTTCTCGAATCACGGTGTTCAATTCGTCGATCCGGTCGTCGTCAGAGGCATGATTAAAGGCCACTCTGCGCTGCCCCGAACTTTGATCGAAAACCACCTCGTCCCAGTGGATGGCGTGAATTTGAGAGTTGAACCTGGCAACTGACCGCCCGCGAAAATAGGCCCGAGTCGTTTCCGGCGGCATAAAAATAGCCGTCTTGATCTCATCTTCTTTCAGGATGCACCGGATCTGATTTTCACGGACCAGCTCGTAGTAAAGACCCTGTTCCCAAGCGATATTGTGGTACTCCAGATCAATGGATTGAAGCCAGGGATCCGTCCAATCCAGCTTTTCGCTTTCCTGAAAAGTATTGAGCAAATATTTTTTTGCCACCCAATCGATGCGATCGACGCACCGGATGAAATCCACTTCTAAATCGTTGAGAATTCTTTCCCACTCTTCCAACACCCAACTGACTTCGTGATCGGAGCGGTCACAATGTTTTTGAGCCTTCTCCAGGTACATGCGCTGGATATCGATAGCGGAAATCTTTCGTCCGTCTTTGAGTTCGATAATCCAGTCGTAGGTTGGATCGCGACTGATCGACTTTGTGGCATCCACCGGTTGCGCGACTTCCAACTGCGGAGCTTCCCGGCGTTCAATCAGCTCTAACACCAAGGCCATCGTCCCGATTTTCATCGCGGTCGCAAACTCACTCATGTTCGCGTCTCCGAGAATCACATGAAAACGGCGATATTTCCCCGGATCTGCGTGCGGCTCGTCCCGAGTGTTGATGATCGGCCGACGATTCATCGTATCGATACTTACTAAAACGCTAAAAAAATCCGACCGTTGCGAAATCTGATACACCCCCGGTTGACCGGACGATCCTTCGCCTTCTATTCCCATCTTTCCGGCACCCGCGAAGATTTGCCGGGTTACTAAAAACGGAATGACGTCGCTGACCAACCGGTCCCACGGCACCGATCGGCTCATCAAATAGTTATCATGGCATCCGTAGCTGTGGCCGATAAAGTCGGTGTTATTCTTGTAAAGCCGCACTTCCCGGTCTGGAGCAATTTTCTTGTTTCGGCGACGGACGCACTCGCTCAGGATCCGCTCCCCTGCTTTGTCCTGCGCAACGATGTCACGCAATCGGGTGCACTCCGGAGTTGAGTATTCCGGGTGCGCGTGATCATTATAAAAGCGGGCGCCATTGCTCAAGACGAGGTCACTTTTGATCTCCTCAAAACTGAGAGGCCGATTTTTATCGAGCTCGTAATAGGCCGATTCGTCGGTGTCCTGCATCAGGGATTGGGCGCGGAAT
>DATHPI010000091.1:0-3946 GCA_035484035.1 Chthoniobacterales bacterium | reverse complement strand
GTTGGCGTCGGAGTCGGGGTCGGGGTCGGAGTTGGCTTTTCCTGAGGAATCTCGAATTCCGGCGGCTTATCCAACGGAGGAGGCGTTGGCTCAAGTTCGGGAGGGGAAGGGGCCGGTGCCTCAGGTTCAGGCTCCGGCGGGGGCGATTCTTCCTGGGCGTCCGGATTGCCGAGCTTTTCGACATCATTCGTGTCGATCGCCGTCAGTTGCATCGTATCCTCTTGCGGAGAGGTCTCCGGGAATTTGAGCCACCAACCGCAATAGGCACCTAACCCATTGAGGAAAAGTGAGAGGGCCAGGAAAACGATAAACGGGAGGCCATCCCTCGATCGAAAGGATCGTTTCAGATCATGGTCGGCCATACCGCGACTAATGTGATGCGGGCGCCGGCGACACTACAGGTTCAGCGGGACTAGGGGTTGGAACGGATCTGGAACTGGAATCGTAGGCCTTTATTTCCAGACCTACCTTCTGGATTCCGGCAGTCCGGGCTTTGTCTAAAACGAAGACAACATTCTCGTAAGTCGCATCCTTGTCCGCACGAACAAAAACTCGAACATTGTGGTTGGCGTCGTAGAGCTTCTGCAATCTTGGCAAAACATCTTCTTTCGCCACTTTTTCCTTCTCGAAGTAGATGTCCAGGAGCGCATCAATGCTCACGATAGTGAAATCGGGCAGGCTATTAACTTGAGCACTTGTGGCGGTCGGAAGGTTAACGTCAATCCCTTTCATGTTGATCATCGTCAAGCTCACCAGCATGAATGCGGCAAGCAGGAAGAACATGATGTCGATCAGAGGGATGATCTCGATCCGGGCCCGTTTAATTGGTACCGGCGAACTGCTGTGCCTGCCGCGCATCTTGATCAGGGGCAATATTGTTTCGGTTTCGCAGAGCGTTCAGCATCAAAATCACGTTGTTAGAGGCCGATTCGAGCTCGTAGTGGAGTCGCGCTACTCTCGCGTTGAAAAAATTGAAGAAAATCAAAGTGAAAATCGCAATGCCGAGACCGCAGGCGGTCGCGATTAAGGCCTCTGCGATACCGCCGCTCACTTTGGCCGGTGCTAAATCGGAATTTCCCACGAAATTAAAAGAACCCATGATACCGATGACCGTCCCGAGGAGCCCTAACAGGGGAGCCAAAGTGATTGTCGTATCCATCACTGACATAAACCGGCCGGCCCGCTGAATCTCTATCCCGGAGGCCACCTGGAGAGCCCCTTCCACAGAAGAGTGAACATGGTTCAAGCCATGCCAGACTGTCCGAACAAGGGGATCTTTGGAATCGCGGGCCAGGGTGATCGCACCAGGAATGTTCCCTTGTTCCAAAGCGGCAAAGACCTGGTCCAATTTATCCGAGTCCCGACAAACAGTCTGGGTTGTCCACCAAACAATGCGCTCCAATACCACCGCGACGGCGACAACCAGCACCACGGCGATCGGATACATGACCGGACCGCCCTTAAAAAAAGTCTCAAATATCGTGTTGCCTTTGGCCCAATCCGGAATGCGATCACCCAATGCGCCCCCGGCTGCCAGGATGGGAGTGAAATTACCTAACAAAGTGACCATATTCTCTCACTAAAGCCGGGCTTCGATCTGCTGATGCAAGTATTCGGAAAGCTGGTCTTTCGACAATCGGTCGACTACCTCGTTGAGAAAACCGCGTGCAATCAGGCGCTTAGCTGCCAGGTCGTTAATCCCGCGACTTTTCAGGTAAAACAGCTCTTCGGGTTCCACCTGACCGGAGGTCGCTCCGTGCGTACAACGCACGTCATCCGCCAGAATTTCCAGACCCGGCATTGAGTTGGCCTCCGCCTCATCGCTGAGGAGTAAATTCCGGACCTTCTGGTAAGCGTCGGTTCGATGCGCACCCGGTTCGACCTTGATCAGGCCGGAAAAAATGGTGCGTGACTGGTCGTGAAGCGCATTCTTATAGAGCAGGTCGCTGGTCGTATCCGGTTTTTGATGATCCTGCAGAGTGCGTTGGTCGAACTCCTGCGCATCCCTTGCCACGCTGATTGCCAGCATGTCACTACGCGCGCCACTATCGATCATTCGACTGACGCTTTCCAGACGCGAATACTTTCCCCCAAAATTCAAAGCAAGGTTTAAAGCTGCCGAGTCCTTCGCAGCGACAGTCGAGTTCACCTGAACCGAGACGAACTTTCCGCTCCACTCTTGAATGCTGACGTAGTTCAGCTTCGATCCAGGCTTTAAGACCAGGTCATTCACTCCGCAGGCGAATCCGCGATCCTCCGGGTTTGCTGAGACAAAATGCTCCAGCAAAGTGACCCGGCTGTTGTCTTCAGCGATAACCAGGGTGTGTGGGAAAACTGCCGCCCCGTCTCCCTGGACCAGATGAAAAGCCTCGAACGGATCGTTAATCTCGAGTCCACGTGGAACCCAAAGAAACGTTCCGGCTTGCACGAAAGACTTGTGCAATGCCGCAAATTTTGCTGAACCCAGCCGCGCAGACTGCGCCATGAAATGTTCTTTCAGCAGGTCGGAATGCTTCTCCAGCGCCTCCGATAGACTGGTAAAAATCACTCCGGCGCACTCGAGGTCCGGGTTCATCAATTTAGCGGAGACCAAGCAGTCATTGGCGAAAATGATTCTGCCGGCCGGCTTCGGAAATTCACGTGGAGAGGTCAAATTCGAGGTCTCGCCCGAGAAATCCGAAGCGGCAACATACCCGTCCAGAGCGAGATTCTTCACCGAGGAAAAACGCCACAGCTCGTTCCCACGAGTTGGCAAGGGTTCTGCTTCAAATTCCTCCCAGGCTTTTGCCTGGAGCTCCCTGAACCAGTCCGGCGCCGAAGACTGCCGTGGCCCACCCAGAATCGAAGAAAGTTCGGTCGATGTCATAGTTACACTAATCCCTGTGCCAGAAAATCCGCCATCAGCATCGGCAATGGATGCCTGCGGGACACCGCGCACGGCTTCCCTTCAATGCCCGGATTCGCCCTCTAGCCTACAGACCCCTCCATCTCAAGATCGATAAGTCGCTTCAATTCGACGCTGTATTCCATCGGAAATTGACTTACGAGGTCGTTGACAAAACCATTCACCGCGAGACTCATGGCTTGGCCCTCGCTCAGTCCGCGCTGCTGCATATAGAAAATCTGCTCCGCGTTGATCTGACTGACAGAAGCTTCGTGCTGAGTCGAGTTGCCGGTACCTCGAACCGTAATTGCTGGGTAGGTGTCGGTACGGCTGCTGGAGTTAATGAGCAAAGCGTCACACTCCGTATTGTTCTTGCAGCCCTTGAGATGTTTCGGCACATGGACCAAACCCCTGTAGGTAGCCCTTCCCTTGCCGATGCTGATGCTTTTAGAAACGATGTTGCTGGTAGTTTCGTCGGCTGCATGCACCATTTTCGCGCCGGTGTCCTGATGCTGGCCATCACCGGCCAGCGCAATACTGATGACTTCGCCGCGTGATTTCCGTCCTTTCAAGACCACCCCCGGATATTTCATGGTCAGCCTGGAACCGATGTTGCAGTCAATCCACTTGATCTCGGCCTCTTCCATTGCCAACCCGCGTTTGGTCACCAGGTTAAACACATTGGGCGCCCAGTTTTGAACGGTAACATATTGGATCTTCGCTCCCCGCAGGGCGACGAGCTCAACCACCGCAGAATGCAGCGTGGCAGTTGTAAATTTCGGGGCAGTGCAACCCTCCATATACATCACCTCAGAGCCCTCGTCGGCGATGATCAAGGTCCGCTCAAACTGGCCGAAGTTCTCCGCATTAATCCGAAAGTAGGCCTGGAGTGGGTGTCTAACTTTCACCCCGGGCGGCACGTAGATGAAGCTGCCGCCGCTGAAGACCGCGCTGTTTAAGGCGCTGAACTTGTTATCCCCAGTCGGAATCACTTTTCCAAACCATTTTCGGAAGAGGTCCGGACGCTCTTTGAGCGCGTCCGTGCTCCCCATGAAGATCACT
>DATHPI010000090.1:0-11534 GCA_035484035.1 Chthoniobacterales bacterium | reverse complement strand
AAAACCGGGTGCGCATTCGTGATCATCTTATTTTTTGTCTATCTCATCTGGGCGGGAAGAATCTCGCACTAGGGAAAAAGGCAAAGGCCACGGTTTTCATCGATTGTTATGACCACCGCTCTCTCAGTCTTCGGAGATTCCCGCACGTACATCGGTTCGCGACATGCCTTGATCGCTCCGGACGGGCACATTCCTAGTCGGTTGCCCGGTATCGATAAGGCGACGGTCGTGGTGCTCATCTCCAGGGAGATGGGAGCCCGTTTGACTCAGTTGTTGTTAACCTTTCAGGCGGACGGCAGTGCAGTTTTTCCGGCCAATGACACCGAGGCTTTCGCGTATATCCTGCGCGGTTCGATGCGCGCCGAAGTCTCAGGGAATCGTTATTCGCTTGAGACGGGCAGCTATTTGTTTGTTCCTGCTGGCCAGGTTTGGAACCTGAGTGCCCCTGCCGAGGGAACCCAATTGAATGTGTTTTTCAAGAAGTACGTACTCCTCGATGGCTCGGTTCCCCCGGAGGTTTGCGCGGGGCACGAGAGCCAGGTGACGGGCCAACCTTTTCTCGGCGACGAAGATGCCCTGCTCCAAATCCTCCTTCCGGATAATGCGTCCTTCGACATGGCGGTAAACATCTTCAACTACAAGTCCGGTGCCTGTCTGCCATTTGTCGAAACCCACATCATGGAACATGGCCTCTTGATGCTGGAGGGGATGGGAATCTATCGACTGGAAGATCGCTGGTATCCCGTGGCTGCCGGCGACTGTATCTGGATGGCTCCCTACTGTCCTCAATGGTTTACCGCGATGGGTAAATCATCGACCAGATATCTCTACTACAAAGATGTGAACCGTTCGGTTTTGCTTTAGCGGCCTATCATTGGTCCCCGGAGCGTCGAGCGATGTCTGAAAGACGTCTTCAAGGGAGAGCCACGGAACCCGATTAACACGCGATGGCGCGATGTTGAATAGCATAGCATAGGCCTCCAGGCCTGGTCTCCAGCTCATGTCCCGTTTGCCTTCCTAGACTAGGTAAGGTAGGTAGGTAGGCAACAATCGTGTGAAGGTCTTTGTAGGGAGGGCTTGAAATAGTTCGCGCGAAGAGTTTGTGGGGGAGACGCGGCGGGGCAGGGCAAGGCGGGAAGCCCCGGCTCAGACGGAGCTTCGCCCTACCTTCGCCGACACGCCGACACGATCTCCTCCTCCCCCTCACCTCCCAAACAGAAAGTGGAGAATAAAAAGGACTGCCAAAACGTAGGTGACCGGACCGACTTCCTTGGATTTTCCGCTACCGACTTTCAGCCCGACATAGGTTAGCAACCCGAAGGCGATCCCTTCGCTGATGCTGAAGGCTAACGGCATGGTCAGGATCGTGATAAACGCGGGAGCCGCTTTTTCAAAATCTTTTAGATCAAGTTCCGCGAGGCCTTGCATCATAAAGGCGCCGACAATCACCAGAGCAGGTGCCGTTGCGACCGCGGGAATGATTAGAATCAACGGCGTGAAGAAAAGCGCCAGTATAAAACAGAGAGCGGTCACAATGACGGTCAACCCGGTCCGTCCGCCGGCCTCGACCCCGGCCGCGCTTTCGATATAGCTGGTGACGGTCGAGGTCCCAAGGCTTGAACCAAACATGGCCGCTGCGGAGTCGGCCATGAACGCTCGCCCAATTTTTGGCAAGTTCCCGTCCTTGTCGAGCAAACCTGCGCGCTTGGAAACTCCAATCAGCGTTCCCATATTGTCGAACAGATCGACAAACAAAATGGAGAGTACCACCGGCAGCGTGCCCAAGAAATTTTTCCAGAAATAGGTCAGATCCAGTTTCAGGAAAGTAGGCGCTAAAGACGCCGGCAAATTCACGATCCCACTTGGCATCGCGGTGAGCATTCCTTTTCCATCCGGAGAAGGAACGACCAGTCCAACGACGGTGAGCGCCAAAATCACGATAATGATTGCGCCCGGGATTTTGCGGGTGACCAGAACCGCGATGGCGATAATCCCGGCAATCACCAGCAACGGCGCCGGCTTCGACAGATCGCCCAAGGCCACGAATGTCGCCGGGTTCGCCACCACCACCCCACCGTTCTTCAAACCGATAAACGCGATAAAAAAACCTATCCCTGCGGTGATGGCCAATTTCAGTTCAAGCGGGATCGCTTCGACCAGCTTCTTTCTTAAACCGGTGACCGAGAGGGCGAGAAAAATCAACCCGCTATAAAACACCAGGCCTAACGCGGCCTGCCATGGAATCCCTTTGGCCCCGCAAAGAGTGAAAGCAAAAAAGGCGTTCAACCCCATCCCAGGTGCGAGGGCAATCGGGTAGTTAGTCGCCAGCGCCATCACCGTGGTCATCACTCCGGAGGCCACGGCGGTAGCCGTAATCAGAGCGCCCTTATCCATGCCTGTCGTGGAAAGGATGGATGGGTTCACCGCGAGGATATAGGCCATCGCCGCAAAGGTCGTCAGGCTTGCGATGACCTCCTGTGACACCACAGTCCGGTGTTCTTTAAGAGAGAATAATCGCTCGAGCATCCCAGAAACCCCCAAAGAAATTTCGCGACAGGTTGCGGATTGCCGTCATACCCCGCAAGAAAAAACTGAATTGTTTAGGGGGTTTTCGCCGGAGCGTCTTGATCCCGTGTGAGTAGTCTCCCGGCCGCCTGACCCGGGAACTTTCCGTTTCGATAAACAGCACGGCCACGAACCCAGGTACCTTTGACTACGGCGCGCAACTCGGAGCCAACGTACGGGCTGATCGCATGACGGTAGAACAATTGTTCTGCTGTGATGGTTTCGGTTCCCCGGAGATCGACCAACGTCAGATCAGCATCGACTCCGTCGGCGATCCGTCCCTTAACCCGACCAATTCCGAAACGCTTCGCGACGTTGGTCGCGGTCAGAGCCGAGAATCGTCGAATTCCGTCAGAACCCGATCGGGCGTACCATCCCGCCAAAGCCAAAGGGAACGCATGCTGGCAACCGGAGATTCCACCCCAAATCTCGAAAAAATCTGCCGAGATTTTCATCTCCGGCGGGGCCGGAGAATGATCCGAGCCCAATGTATCGATCAGACCCGCCTCAATCCGTTTCCACATTTCTTCGCGTCGAGCCGCGTCACGCAAGGGCGGCGCACATTTGGCCGTGGCACCGATTTGACCGACAGACTCGTCGGTCAGCACCAAATAATGCGGGCAGGTTTCGGCCGTGACCCGAACACCGCGATCCCGGGCTGCTTGGATCAGATCAATTCCTTCCGGACAACTCACATGAACAACGTGCAAATCACATCCGGTCTCGCCTGCCAATTCCAAGGCAACGCGGATAGCACGCAGTTCGGCCTCCACCGGGCGCGATTCCAGGTAATCCCGCCAGCCGACCTTCCCCTGACTTCTGCGCTCTTTGGCCAAGGTGTAGGTCATGAGGTCATCTTCGGCATGAACCGCGACCGGTAGACGATGAGTCGTAGCGGTCTTCATCCCCTGCTTGAGCACTTTCGCATCTGAATGAGGAAAATCAGGGGTCCCGCAGCGGCTCATGAAAGCCTTAAATCCAATCACGCCGGCATCCGCCAATTCGTCCATTTTATCGAGGTTGATCGGCGTCAAACCACCCCACAACGCAAAGTCCAAGATCGACTTGGCCTCGGCACAGGCACGCTTTTTCGCGAATCCCTCTCGATCCAGAGTGGGAGGCGCGGCATTCAGGGGCATTTCAAAGAAGATTGTTCCGCCGCCCGCCGCCAATGAACGCGGCCCCGAAGAGAGTCCTTCCCAATGCTCGCGGCCAGGTTCGTTAAAGTGCACGTGCGCATCTACGAAACCTGGAAAAAGATGCAGCCCCGACGCATCGACCAACTCTGCCGCCCGGCCCTTCAACTCCGAACCCGTGGCAACTACTCGTCCGTCAACGACCGCCAAGTCCGCCGAAATCAGCCCTTCCGCCGTTACCAGCGTACCTCCACGAAAAAGAAGATCATAGTCACTCATGACAACTCCCAAGTACGAAGAAACTCCACCGTCACTTCAAGCGCTACGCGGATATCCTCCAAAGAAACAAATTCGTCCGGATGATGACTCAGACCTTCGCGGCAGCGGACAAAGAGCATCGCCACCGGGAACATCGGGGCCAGAATTCCGGCGTCGTGGCCGGCACCGCTCGGAAGCAGGCGCGTTGAACCGGTCACCCTTTCGACGACGCCAAGTAATCTTCGAGACAAGGCCGGGTCACACTCTCTGGCGGTCGTAGCCTGGAGAATTTCCCATGTGAAATCCAAACAGCGGCCACGCGCGATCGTACTCGCACGGTCCTCCAACCATGCGGAGGCCACGTTCAGAACCGAGTCCGACTGGTGCCGCACGTCCAAAGTGTGCGTGACCCGAGCCGGGACAACATTGCTGACATTCGGTTCGATTGCCAGGCGTCCGACGGTGGCCATCAGACCGCCGAATTTTTCCGACCCTTTTTCAACCTCGCGAATAAACTCCGCCGCGCCGGCCAGCGCATCCCGTCGCAACGGCGCCGGAGTCGTCCCGGCATGCGAAGCCTTTCCAGTCCAGGTTAAGCGACAACGCAGTTGGCCAGCGACGGCTGTTACCACACCCAGCGCCAGCCCTTCACTTTCGAGCACCGGCCCTTGTTCCAGGTGTACTTCCAAAAAACCGGCAACGCGGCCAGGAGCAAATGTCGGATTTGGAAGGATAAAATCGGTCCCGCTCCATCGCTCTAACGCTTCCCGAAGAGTCTGGCCATTCCGATCCGGCAGCGTCAGCTCTTTCAGGGTCAGCAATCCGCAGAACGCCTTGCTCCCGATGTAAGCACTTTGAAACCGGACACCTTCTTCGTCGCTGAATCCGGCCACCCCAAGGGAAAAGGGCAAAACCACGCCGGCTGATCGCAGGATTTCCACCGCTTCGATCGCCAACACCACACCCAGCGATCCGTCGAATCGGCCGGCGTTCCGCACGCTGTCGAGGTGGGACCCGAGAAGAAAGACCGACCCGGAGGAACCCGCCGGCGACTGACCCAGAAGATTGGCCACGCGATCTTCGCTCGTCATTAACCCCGCTTCCACCATCCACCCAGCCACTACTTGATTCGCAGACAGCGTGGCTTCCGACAAGAATGTCCGCGTGATCATCCCTCTCTCTTCGGTAATCGCCGCGAGCACGTCGATCCGGTCTTGAATCCGCGAGGCATGTGTATTCCAGGAGATATCAAGCATCGCTGACTCTCCCGAATAGAGTTCTCGTCATTTTGAAAGGAGCATTCGAGCGTTTCTGCGAAGGCAGACTATAGTTCGATCGTAGCCACGGGCACGATAAAAAGCAGGATGAACATTCCAGCCAGCTGATGTGAAGATTTCAATTGTCGTCCCAGCTTTTAACGAAGAGAAGCTGATCGTGCGCTCGTTGCAGAGCATTCGACTGGCGGCAACCGCCTTTTTCAAGATCGGCTGGGAATATGAGATCATCGTCTGCGACAATAACTCTTCTGATCGAACCGGGGAATTCGCCAAGGCACAAGGTGCCCACGTTTTATTCGAGGCAGTCAATCAGATCTCGCGGGCACGCAACACGGGTGCGGCGGCAGCGCATGGAGAGTGGCTTGTCTTTATCGATGCCGATTCCTTTCCCAGTCCCGAATTGTTCACCGAAATGGCGACCCTGATGCAGACTGGCCGTTGTATTGGCGGCGGCGCTACAGTTGAACTCGATCAACCTGTTCTTTGGGCAATCGGGTTTGTCGGCCTTTGGAATTGTTTGAGCCGCTGGCAGCGCTGGATGGCGGGATCGTTCATTTTCTGTGAGGCGCGAGCGTTCCGGAAATTGGGTGGCTTCAGCCATGAGCTGTTCGTCGCGGAAGAGATTGACTTCAGCAAACGATTAAATGAGTTGGCCAGGTTACGGGGACAACAGGTCAGCATTCTGCATCGGCAGCCGCTCAAAACCTCGGCGCGAAAGATTCACCTCTACTCTGGGAGAGAGTACATCTTGTTTCTGCTCAGAAGTCTTCTGGGACTGGGGAGAACCTTCAAAGAGCGTAAGGCCTGCGGGCCTTGGTACGACGGCCGACGTTAGTGCACCAAGTCAGTGACTGGTGCACTAACGCACCGTCTCGCAAATAATGGTAGCAGCGCCGGCGGTCAGTTGGCTGTTTTACAATGCGGGAGCGAAGCGCCCATATCTGAGTCAGGAGGGGGTATCGTCGCAGGGGCGGGGGCTGCCCGGGAAGCCTCGGTTCGGGCGAAGTCTTATCCTACCTGAGCTTCGTTCTCCTGAAGGTATCCGGCCAGAAAATGTTTTATCCGACTGACCTGACCCTTTGCTGTGGCGAGAGATTTTTCAGCTCCGCTCAAGAAACCTGATCGTCCCAGGCGCTCCAATTCCTGCAGTGGAGGCACCATCGCTGTCATCCCGCAGCTGGCACTTGCTCCGACATATTCGTGCGCCAATTCTGTTATTTTCTTTGCAGCGCCACTCTGAATTGCCGCACCCAATTTTTCAATCAGGTCCTCCAATTGGCCTAAAATGAGATCCACCAACTCGCCAAGTCCTTCGGGGTCGTCGCCGCTCACCTCCATTAAGAGTTGCATGTCTACCGGGCATTCTTCTTGAGTCACCGGCCCAACGGAAGTTTCGGTCCCCAGCGCGTCTACCGTGTTTGCATTTGACCCGCTGAGAGAATCGTCCGCGAAGCTGGTCGCCCGCTGGATTGACTTTTGCACTGCCAGTTTCGCGCGCTCCAATATTGCCTTCAGCTCAACAGAGCGGACCGGTTTGGCAAGGTAGTCGTCCATTCCCGCCGCGAGGCACTTTTCACGTTCGCCCTGCATGGCGTGTGCCGTCATGGCGATGATGTGAACCGGCCCTTTCCAAGGGCAAAGCGGACCCAAGGCTTGTTCCCGTTTGCGGATGGTTTGCGTTGTTTCATAGCCGTCCAGTTCCGGCATCTGACAGTCCATCAGAATAACGTCGTAGGAAACTTGCTCCAGGGCTTTCACGACCTCCAAACCATTTGTCACCGCCAGCGCCGAATAGCCAAGCTTGTCCAACTGTCCTAAGGCAACTTTCCGGTTGGTCTGGTTATCATCCGCTAAAAGAATGCGCATGTTTTCAACCGGCGCGGGAAGCTCGGAAGGAAAGGTAGTATAGGGAAAGGAATTGATTCCATGCGTACTGGTTTGGAAAGCCACCCGATTCGTGGCCTCCCTCAGGCAATCGAACAGGCGCGATTGTTTGATCGGTTTGATCAGGCACAAGTCGATCCCGAGTTCATGCAGTTCCGTGGGTTTCAACGACTGTCCGTGAGAGGTCAGAATAACCAAGTGTATCGTGCCGATCACAGGGTCGCTCCTGATGGCCCGGACGAGTGCTAGGCCGTCCATTTCAGGCATTTGAAAATCGATCAGCGCGTAGTCGTAAGGCTTCCCTGCGGCCACCGCATCTCGCATCATTCTGAGCGCTTCTTCGCCCCGGGTCGCGCAATCTGGTTGCATCTTCCAGGCCAGAATTTGATGGCGCAGGATTTGGAGATTGGTGGTGTTATCGTCGACCACGAGTACGCGCAGGCCGCCAACCTTTTGAACTTCCCGCGATATCACAGGAGCCAGTTGTTTTTCGAACCTGGCCGTAAACCAAAATCTTGAACCCTTTTGCTGTTCGCTCTCCACCCCGATTTCGCCCTCCATCATCGTCACCAAGTGTTTGGCCACCGCCAGGCCCAAGCCGGAGCCGCCGTATTTGCGGGTGGTAGATCCATCGGCCTGACTGAACGGTTGAAAAAGGTCCTTCTGCACTGCCGGTGAAATGCCAATACCGGTGTCTTCGATGTCGAATCGGACCGTAACGTGCGTCTCGGTTTGACTTGCGATGCTGACCCGCACCACAACCTCCCCCTTTTCCGTGAATTTTATGGCGTTGCCGATCAGGTTGGTCAGGATCTGGCGCAATCGCCCCGGGTCTCCGCGTAACCGGCGCGGTATCTCTGGCGCAATCGCCCCCAGCAACTCGACTCCTTTGAAGTGAGCTGTTGCGGAGAGCATCTCCAACGGACTTTCCACCGTTTCGACCAAGTCAAAATCGAGCGTTTCGAAAAGGAGTTTACCTGCTTCGATTTTGGAAAAATCCAAGATGTCATTGACGATCCGCAAGAGCATCTCTCCGCTGGCACGGATCGTCTCGGCAAGCTCGCGCTGTGGCGGGTTCAGGTCGCCATTGAGCAACAAATCGGTCATCCCAATCACGCCGCTCATCGGGGTGCGAATCTCATGACTCATGTTAGCCAGGAACTCGCTTTTGGCTCGGTCGGCGGCTTGAGCTTTTTCCGTAAGCCCTTGTTGCCGGGTCATAGCTTGCTTGCTTTGGCTGATATCCTCAATGTGCGTGATGAAATGAAGGGGCCTATTTTGTTGGTCGCGGAGCAGCGAAACGCTCACTAAAGACCAAACTACCCGCCCGTCTTTGTGAATGTATCGTTTCTCTATCTTGCTGAAGTTTATTTCGCCGTCGAGCATCTGCCGCATCTCGGCCGTACTCGCCTCCAGGTCCTCGGGATGTGTGAGCTCTTGGAATGTTTTTCCGGTGAGCTCCGCCGCGCTATAGCCAATCGAATCGCACAGGGCCTGATTAACTTTAAGGAACCCGCCATCAAGAGACACCAGAGCCATGCCGATAGCCGCGTACTCAAATGCACTGGAAAACCGTTCTTCACTGAGCCGGAGCGCGTCTTCGCTTTCTTTGCCCACGGTCGTATCAATATTGACGCCGATGACGTGTGCCACTTGACCGGCGGCGTCCAGAACCACCCCCGCGGCGGCAAGGATGTATCGAATGGTTCCGTTCGGAAGCTTAATCCGGAATTCCGCAGAGCCCTGCGATTTGGAGGCGATCACGAGTTGCAGAACGGCTACCGTGGCCGGCAAATCCTGAGGCACGACTGAATTCGTCCACATTTGATAATCCACCTGCAGATTCTTGGGAATGCCGTAAAGCTCGTACATTTTTTCGTCCCATATGATTTGGTCGGTTCGGACATCCCAATCCCAAATGCCCGCCTGCAAAGCTTGAGTGGCCAAGGTAAGTCGTTGAGCAAGAGTTTTGAGCTGATTCTCAGCCGCCTTGCGTGCAGTGACGTCCATCACCACGCCAACAAAACCGACGATTGCGCCACTCGTATCGTAGGAGGCAGTCACCACCAAATTGCCTGTCAGCGTTTTACCGTCTTTCCGCACAAACGTCCAATCCCGTTCCTCAGGTTGGCCATTACGAACCTTCTCGACGAAGATATCGAAACCTTGCACCGGCTTGCCGATTTCCCCGGTCAGCTCCCGACCCCTGGCGACGACTTCGGTTTCCAAATGAATGATCGCCGGCGATTGCTTGCCAACCATTTCCTCCGAAGTGTACCCCAGCATCTGCTCGGCACCGCGATTAAAAACCGTGATCAGTCCCACGGTGTCAGTGGCAATGATCGATACCTGCGTTGCCGCGTCCAGTACCGCCTGAAACTTCACTCTGGCTCCATTGAGTTCCGCCGTACGTTCCGTCACCCGTCTTTCCAATTCCGAGCGCGCGCGCTTCTGGTCGTCTATATCAGTGCAGGTACCCACCCACTGGACGAGCTGATTTTCTTCATTTCGCAAAGCAAAGGCACGTCCAAGGTGCCAACGATAAGCACCGTCCAAAGCGCGCTTGAACCGATATTCTACTTCGTAATCGCAGCCCGTCGTAAATGCTTTGGTCCAACGTTCCACACAGTTCTGCAGATCGTCCGGGTGAATCACATGCTTCCATCCCCAACCCTTTGTCTGCTCGATGGTCATGCCGGTGTAGTCGAACCAACGCTTGTTACAGTAGTCGAGGTTCCCATCAGGCTTTGCCGTCCAGACAATCTGCGGCATCGCATCGGCAAGGAAGCGGTAGCGATTGGAGTTGTCTGCCAATTCGGGCGAGGTAATACTCATGTAGGCTGCCAAACTTTAGTTCCCGCCGGAA
The DNA here is from genome assembly GCA_035484035.1 of Chthoniobacterales bacterium. Lineage (GTDB taxonomy): Bacteria > Verrucomicrobiota > Verrucomicrobiia > Chthoniobacterales > JAFAMB01 > JAFAMB01. The sequence continues at coordinate 1,548 of DATHPI010000090.1, read as the reverse complement.
GCGGAGTCGGTCTTTCAACGGTGAATGTCAATTGTGCCAGGATCCCTGATCTTGTTCTTTTTATAGAGCGTAATAACACAAAATTTCCATAATAACAATGATTTCTGTGTCGCGCCCGGTCGATTGATTCTACCCGGCAGGGCGCAGGCAGCGGGAAGCTCCGTCTCAGCCGCAGCTTTTCGCGTCGCACTCGTCTGCAGCGTCACCCCGTTAGGTCAGTCGTTCGAGTCGACCACGAACACACACGGCATTCGCATAAAAAAGAAAATGGCGATGCGAGGAATTAGGATCTCGTTCGGGCAGCGTTAAATGATCAATCGATCCGAGCGAGAATTTTGGGGGTGACGTTGTTGGGCGAGGCCATGCGGGAAGCCTTGGTTCGGGCGGAGCCTCACCCTCCTTGGCTTTGCCCTACCGTCCAGACATCGCCTGTTTCTTGACCGCCGCGATCAACAGAAAAGTCGGTCGGCGGCAATCGTCTTTCAAATCGGGCTGGTCAATCAGCATTTCCGGCATCGGTTCGGGTTCCGAGAGCTTCGCAATCCGAAAACCGGAATTGATCAATGCATTGACGTAAGTCGAAACGGTTCGGTGATATTTGACGACATCGTCGGCCATCCATTGAGTATGACGTGGGCCTTCCTTTTGATAATCGTCCACTGGCCAATGCAATTTTTCGCCCTTCGGTCCCGTACACCATTCCTGAGTCGCGAGCGCGGTAAAGACTGGATGTTCAACCGAAATCACCAGCTCGCCGGAGGATGCCAGACACTGATAAATTTTCTCGCACACCAGCTCAAAGCGCTCGACATAGTGCAGCGCAAGCGAGCTGATCACCACATCGAATTCCTCGGCCGGAAAATCGACGTCCTCGATCGCAGAGCGGCGGTATTCGATTGCTGGGTCGTCCGTCATCGCTTTGGCACGGGCCAACATGTTCTTTGACAGGTCCACGCCGATCACACACCGGGCTCCCTGTTGCCGGGCATATCGGCAATGCCAGCCGAAGCCGCAACCAAGATCGAGCAACCGTTTATCACGAAGATCGGGAAGCAACGAGCGGAAGGCATGCCATTCCTGCGCTTCGTCTAGTCCGCGAATCGAACGCCGCATTCGACTGTAATTGGCGTATAACTCGGGATCATCATATTTATTCTGTTTCATCGGGTAGGAGTCACAAGTCAGCAGTCAGGAGTTGCAGGAGTTCAGGAGTTGCAGAATGTGGGAGAGCTCGTTCCAGGGCCGGAAGCTCAGCGAATCGATTGCCGCCGAGTGGAAGCTTGATCACAGTCAAAGCAGATCAATAATCCAAGACCGAAAATCGGCGGTCCCATTCTGCAACTCCTGCAACTCCTGGCTCCTGGCTCCTGGCTCCTGGCTCCTGGCTTCTGGCTGTGGTATAGAGCGGTTGCGCAACATCCATGGCTGAGTTCTTTGACATCATTATCGTGGGCGGCGGCCCGGCAGGCAGCACCGCCGGAACTTTACTGGCACAGAAGGGTTGGAATGTTGCGATTTTCGAGAAAGAAGCGTTTCCTCGTTTCAAAA
>DATHPI010000089.1:0-32875 GCA_035484035.1 Chthoniobacterales bacterium | reverse complement strand
AATACATTCCAAGCCCTCACGGAAAACCAGCACGGCGATATCGAGAACCGCGACCGTTTGGCTGGTATGCGGTTGGGTCGGGTCGGGAGCGCCCTTGGCAGTCACCCCTTGCCAGACCAGGACTCCAAGGACTATCGCAGTCGCGATGATGAGAAAGCATTGGAACCCGATCCGGAGCGACTTGTTCGACTTGAAGCTCTCAATTCGATCAGAGCCGCGAATGGACGACAGAGGGAGCCCGGCATTCTGCATTTGCATTGAGAATGACTCTCAAATGCATAAAGTCAATCGTTTTCGCGACATAGTGGCTGTCCACACAACTTCCAGAAAGTTTCAGCAATCTACTTCTCACATAAAGAAGTGGACAATCGCCGCCGCTTCATCTAGCAGTTTATCGGTTTATGAGCACGGAAGAGGTCCTCGAAGCGTTGGAAAGATACACCAAGGAGTCCAACGAGACTGATCGAGAAACAGCGACGAAGCTCGGAGTCACTCAGGTGGTACTGAGCACTTGGCTGCAGAGAGCAGCTCAACCAGAAAAGTGCGTGCTGGCGCGATTAGCAGGGTTTTTGAGACGGGTTGGGTATATTTAACTCATTTTCTCCCGGATGCCCAAAGACAAGTGACCGGGATCAAGCACTCGCTGACCAGGAAATGAAAGCCGTCGCGGCGTGGTGTCAGAGGACATAGAAACCTCCATTGATCAAGACTTCACCGTAAAAAAGGCGTACCCTGGACAGCAGATCCAACTTCGGCCTTTTTCCCGGCGGATTCTTCGCAGGGAGCTGCTGTTTAACATCGACCTTCTTCCAGGGCAGTGAACGTGACAGGTCAATTGACATAACTCTATTTCAGCGGAAAGGGATGCATTTTAAATGGAACCCGCCTCAGTCCAAAGTTAGTGATGATGGTTAGTCAAAGATACAGATTGTTAGTGCAAACGAGGTAATCCAGGATCCGGCGGGAAACCAGGGCAAACTTGCCCTCTCACCCGATCGGGTGACTGAGGACTAACAAAGAAGTTGTCAGTGTCGGTTGTCAGTTGCCAGCGCGGCTTCGCCTCCAATTTACGGTTTGCACACCCCGGCTGAGATAGTCGTGCACGTCTTCCGAGTCTAAAAGGCGGTTTTGGCTAAAATATCCCGCAGAATTTTATTTTACCCTCTGTCGCGCTCAGTGGATCCCAACTGACAACTGACACTGACAACTCTTTCGCTTAGCGGCCGCTTTCCTGTTCGAATGTGCGTCGACTCAACGCCAACCTGCAAATCTCGTCACAGAGATCGGGGAACGCAATTCCGACCGCCGCCGCAGATTTTGGAAGGAGGCTTCGATTGGTCATGCCGGGCAAGGTATTTGCCTCCAGGCACCAGAACTGACCCGCTTCATCCATTCGGAAATCCGCCCGGCTGTAATCGCGCAGTTTCAAAGCGCGATGGACCCGCAAGGCAAATTGCTGCAACGTGCGGGTCTGCTCAACCGAAAGAGCCGCCGGAAAAATCTCCTCAGCGCCATCGGCCTGATATTTACTTTTGTAATCGAATATTTCCGAGCATCTCGGGATAATCTCCCCGACTGCGAGTGCTCGCTCACCCAAAATTCCGACCGTAAACTCGCGGCCGGACACAAATTGCTCCAACATTACCTCGTCATCGAACCGGTAAGCTTCAATGATCGCCGCCTCAAGCTCTGCAGCACTCTTCACCACGGTCAACCCGACCGTTGAACCCTGCTTGTTTGGTTTAACGACGAGCGGCAAACCAAGTTCCCGGATCGCCGTTTCCTGATCGACGGGCGCCATCAACCAAGGAGGGGTCTGTATTTTGGCGGCCATTAGGAGCCTTTTGGCGAGATCTTTGTCCATCGCCGCCGCGCTGCCTACATGATTGCTTCCGGTATAGCAGACGCCTGCTGCATCGAAGACCGATTGAATTGTTCCATCCTCCCCGGTTCCCCCGTGCAGAGCCAGAAAGACGACATCTGCGTCAACAAAATACGAGGGCTGGACGATGGATCCTGTCTTCGCCCGAATCACTCGCAAATCACGGTCGTCTGGGGGCGCCGGCGCAACCCCGCGCGCCAGCAAGGTGGCCTGCTCTTGATCGGTCAAAATCCCGCGAAAGGTATCTACCGCCAGAACCTGGTGTCCGATCTGCCGCAATGCCTTTGCCACCTGCGCACCACTGGCGATGGAGACATCTCGCTCGGAACTGTTACCACCAAACAGGACAGCTATTTTCATAGTTGGAATCGACATTAAGCGTCATCAAAGACAGAATCCCGAAGACGGCCGCGATGTTTGGACGAAGGATTGTACAAAACAAGCCAAAAAATCGCCATCTGCCAGGAAGACAATGTGCAGCCGGAAAATAATCGCCGCTAATGCTGGCCAACCGGTCGGTCGGCAGGTGCACCACCGGATCTTGCCGAGCGTTCCTTTTTACCCTCAAACAGCTTCATGATGACGGAGAAAAAGACCGGAGTCAGAAAGATGCCGAAAAGCGTCACCCCGATCATCCCGCTGAACACGGCGGTGCCGATGGCCTGACGCATTTCCGCACCGGGCCCGGCCGCGTTGACGAGCGGGTAAACACCGAGGGTGAAAGCGAACGAGGTCATCAGGATGGGACGCAAACGCAATTTTGAGGCCTCAATGGCAGCGTCATGCCGGCTGAGACCGGCGTCCATCTGCTGCTTGGCGTATTCAACAATCAGAATGGCATTTTTACAGGCCAGGCCGATCAAGACGACAAAACCGATCTGAGTGAAAATGTTGTTATCCGAGCCGCGGATGTAAACGCCGGTGATCGCCGCGAAGAGACACATTGGAACGATCAAGATGATAGAAAGTGGCAGCGACCAGCTTTCATACTGAGCGGCCAGCACCAAAAATACAAACAGCGCGCAGAGCGGAAAAATATAGAGCGCAGAATTACCGGCGAGAATTTCCTGTAAAGAGAGCTCCGTCCATTCGTAACCAAACTGGCTCGGCAAGGTCTGGTCGGCCAGAGTTTGCATCACTTCAATGGCCTGTCCGGAACTCACACCGGGCAGAGTGCTTCCGTTGATTTCGGCAGAAGGATAAATGTTGTAGTGCATCACTTTATCCGGGCCGACTGTCTCTTGGACATCCATCAGGGTGGCCAGAGGAACCATCTGGTTCTTGTTATTTCGAGTATAAAGTTGCCCGATCGATTCGGGCTCAATTCGATAGCGAGCCCCCGCCTGGATGTTCACCTGATTGGTTCGATTGACGAAATTAAAATCGTTGACGTAGGTCGAACCGAGATAGGCCTGCAGAGTACTAAAGACAGAATTGATCGGCACGTCCAGGGTTTCGACCTTTCGCCGATCGATATCCAGGTAAATCTGGGGGACCTGCGATCGGAAACTGGTGAACAATCCAACCAACCCGTGACCGGACCGTGCTTTGGAGATCAACTGATCGGTAGCCGCCTGTAAGGCGGGAAGTCCCGCGCCCCGACGATCCTGAATCTGGAGCTTGAATCCGCCTGCGTTACCGATCCCTCGAACCGGCGGAGGTGGAAAGACAAGTACCCGCGCATCCTGGATTCCCGCGAACTTTTGGCGCACCGCCGCCGTGATGGCGACCCCATTCAACCGTGGATCTTTGACCCGCTCCTCGAACGGCGTGAGCGGAAGGAAGGTGGTGACCGCGTTGTTTCGGTTCGTCCCATCGAGCGCCGAGAAACCAGCGAATTCGACTGTGTGAGCAACACCAGGAACCTGACGGGCGAGCTCTGAAATCTGTTTGCGAACCTCTTCGGCCCGCTGGAGTGAAGCTCCGTCCGGTAACTGCGCGAAGACGATAAGGTAACCCTGATCCTGGGTTGGAATAAACCCCGAAGGGACGGCTTTGAACCCAAAAAAGGTGAGCACCAGGAAGCCGACGTAAACTAACAAGGCAATGGCGGCGAATCGCAACAGTCTCCGGACCGCCCAGATGTAACCTTTCACGCTCGCCTCGAATCCCTTGTTGAAAAGACGGAAAAACCATCCAAGCAGAAAGTCAAGCAGACGAGTCAGCGGATCTAGCTTGGCATCTCGCGGCTTCAGCAGCAGCCCGGCGAGCGCCGGACTTAAGGTGAGGGAGTTAAACGCGGAGATCACCGTGGAAACCGCGATGGTCAAAGCAAATTGCCGATAAAACTGCCCGGTGATTCCAGTGATAAAAGCGGTTGGAATAAAAACGGCGCTCAGAACGACGGCAATCGCCACCACGGCGCCTCCCACCTGGTCCATGGCCTTTTGGGTGGCTTCCTTAGGTTGCATCCCGAGTTCGATATTATGTTCGACAGCCTCCACCACCACGATCGCATCATCGACCACGATGCCGATGGCGAGGACCAGACCGAAGAGCGACAGATTGTTAAGCGAAAATCCGAAACAAGCCATGACCGCGAAGGTCCCGATCAGTGAGACCGGGACAGCCAGCAACGGGATGATGGTGGCTCGCCAGGTCTGCAGAAACACCAAGACCACGATCAGAACCAGAGCAACAGCTTCAAAAAGTGTATGGATAACTGCTTCGACCGATTGCTCGATGAACTGAGTCGGGTCATAAACGATTGCATACTTCAAGTCGACGGGAAAAGACCGAGAGAGGACTGCCATTAACGCTCGGACTTCGTGGGCAGTTTTGACCGCGTTTGATCCTGGCAACTGAAAAATAGCAAGCGCCACGGCAGGTTTGCCATCCAGGTAAGAAGAGACATTGTAATCTTTGGCACCCAGTTCAACGGAACTGACATCCGACAAATAGACGATTTCCCCGTTGTCACCCCGTTTGACAATGATCTCTCCGAATTGATCAGGAGTGACCAGGCGGCCCTCGGTATTGATCGTCAGTTGAAGTTCTGTGCCTGGAGGAGCCGGTTCCGCGCCCAAACGCCCCGCTGCCACCTGGACGTTCTGGGCCAGGATCGCAGCGATAATATCGTCGGTAGTCAGGCCTCGCGAGTACATCCTGTTTGGGTCCAGCCAAATCCGCATGCTGTATTCGCGAGCACCGAAAACGTTGACGTTACCGATGCCGTCCAGACGAGAGAGCGGATCGCGAATCTGAAGAAAAGCATAATTGCTGATGTAGGCCTGATCGTAGGTGCCATTTGGAGAGATCAGGTGCACCACCATCATCAGGTCCGGGGACTGCTTTTGCACGGTGACGCCCAAGTTGCGAACTTCCAACGGCAGTTGAGGTGTCGCGATCGCCACCCGGTTCTGGACCAGCACCTGAGCGATATCCAAATCAGTTCCGAGTTTAAACGTGACAGTCAGCGTCATGGTGCCGTCCGCCGTCGACTGCGACGACATGTACAGCATGTTCTCAACGCCGTTAACCTGTTCCTCGATCGGCGTGGCAACGGTTTCAGCCACCACCTTGGGATCTGCACCCGGATAACTGGCAGTGACCTGGACGGTGGGCGGCGCAATCTCCGGATATTGAGCGGTCGGAAGCGAGATATAAGCCAGCAGTCCGGCGATGACGATCACGATGGAAATCACCATCGCGAAGATCGGACGCTCGATGAAAAAGTGGGAAAATTTCATAGCCCTTCCAGCGCTTAGCGACTACCGCCCGCTTTGGATTGAGTGGACGGGGCGCCTTGAGCTGGTGGGGGCGGCGGATTTCCGCCTCCCTTTGCTTTTTCATCGCCGACCGGGACGGTCCGGCTGCTCGTCTCCAACTGGAGCTGATTGGTCTTAAATTGGTTCATATCGCCCTCTTGCGGATTGACCTTCGAGCCAGGCCGGGCATTGACGATACCGTTGATAATAACCTGTTCATCACCTGTCAGGCCGCTGCGTACCACTCTCAGCCCTTCGGCTTCCGGGCCGAGTTCCACTGTCTTAACGGCAACGACATTATCGTTACTGACGACCAGGACAAACTTCTGTCCCTGATCCGTTCCCACCGCTCGGTCACTCACCAGGATAGCCTGGTGCAATGGAGTTCCAGCCACCCGGACCCGCACGAACGCTCCTGGGGTGAGAACCGCATTGGCGTTTGGAAAAAGACCGCGCACCTGAAGCGTTCCGGTGGAGGCATTAAACTGGTTGTTAACAAAATCAATAGTCCCTTGATGCGGAAAGCCGTTTTCATTCTCAAGCTGCAGGTAAACAGGCACCGATCCGGATCTGACATCGGGCAATTTTCCTTCGCGGACCTGTTTCTGGTAGTGGAGTACTGACCGTTCATCCACATTGAAATAGGCATAGATCGGATGCACGCTGACAATATTGGTGAGCAGTGTGGTATCCGCCTGAACCAGGTTACCGACCGTGACTTGTTCTCGGCTGATCCGACCTGCGATCGGGGAAGTGATCTGCGTAAAGGTGAGGTTTAATTGGGCCGACTCTACAGATGCCCGGGCTTCCAATACCCTGGCCGCAGCCCTATTTTTGTTGGAGAGAGCCGTATCGAAATCCTCTTTGGCGATGACTCCTGTTTGCCGGAGTCTTTCTTGCCGGGCAAAATTCGCCTCCTGGAGCTGTTGATCCGCCTCGGCATCACGCTGTTGAGCCTGGGCTTGATCCAACACCGCCTGATAAGGTCTTGGATCGATCACAAAGAGCAGATCCCCCTTGTTGACCGTATCGCCGGCTCTAAAGGTAATATTGTCGATGTAGCCACTGACCCGCGGAGTAACGTTGACGTTTTCCACCGCCTCGTTTCGTCCGGTAAAATAGTCCCACTCAATGATTCCTTTTTGAATTGGCTTGGCGATCGTCACCGGCGGAGGCGGAGACTCCGGCGGCGGCGCTTGCTTGTTGCAACTGCACAGTGCCAAACTCGTCGCCAAAAACAGAACAAAATGTCCTGGTGCCCATGCACGCCTCTGATCCTGAGTCATTCGCCTCCTATAGTTCACGCAAAGTCGATAAAGCGCGCTCTGGTTCGGCACGCCTTATTTACGGGTCTCCTCATAAGCCTTTGGTATTCGCCAGACAACACCAATCATCAGCAAGCTCGATAATGGTTTCCAGGGTTGACAGATTCAGCAGAGATTTTTGTACGGACGGACAATTAGTCGGTTTGTTGAACCGAAACGCACTCCTAAGCGGACAAACCCTTGAACAAGCGCAAAGACCGGCTGAGACAGTGAACCCGGACGCGACTATTCGAGAAGCAGTCTCCAGGATGATTGACAAGTCAGTGAGTCTCCTGGTGGTAACCTCGCCGGCAGATGGGAAACCCGATCGGAATCGTCACCTTGCATGATATCATCAGGTTTCAGAACCAACTGGCGGACGCAATGGTGTGAATTCCGTGGACAAGTCAGGGACTCCTCGACTAACTAGGGGCTTGTTCCGCGACTAGGCTAGCATGTCCCAAAAGAAAATCTCCGTCGTTACAGCCACCAATCTCGTGATAGCCAATATGGTAGGGACCGGCGTCTTCACGAGTCTCGGATTCCAGGTTTTAGGAATTACTTCCGATTTCGCCCTGATCGCTCTTTGGATCGTCGGCGGAGTCCTTGCGTTGTGCGGGGCGCTCAGCTATGCGGAGTTAGCGACAGCGTTACCAAGGTCCGGCGGAGAATACCATTACCTTTCCAAAATTTATCATCCGTCGGTTGGTTTCCTCTCCGGATGGATTTCGGCGGTGGTGGGGTTCCCGGCGCCCATCGCTCTGGCCGGAATCGCGTTTGGAGAATATTTTAAGATATTTGCACCTGGGTTTTCGCCGGTCGTCGTCTCGCTCCTGGTCGTCTGGGTGATAACTCTGGTGCATTTGTTCGGTCTTCGGGTGGAAGAGCTGTTCCAAAACGGTGCGACCTTTTTGAAGATCGGGCTCATCCTGGTATTGATCATCGCGGGATTATGGATGGCGCATCCGCAGGTCCTCGATATGAATCCCGGACCCAAGGCCTTGGAAATATTGGTCTCTGGCCCTTTTGCGGTCAGCCTCGTTTACGTCATGTACGCTTACTCGGGCTGGAATGCTGCGACCTATATCACTGAAGAAGTACGGAACCCGGCAAAGAACGTTCCCTGGGCGCTCCTGATCGGAACGCTCGCGGTAACGGTTTTGTATCTTCTTTTAAACTATGTATTTCTCCGTACCACTCCGAAAGCCGTTCTCGCCGGTAAACTCGAAGTTGGGCTTCTGTCTGGCGAGGCTATCTTCGGCCCGACCGGTGGGAAGATTGTTAGCGCGCTGATTAGTGTGGGACTTATTGCAACGATCAGCGCCATGGCCTGGATCGGCCCTCGGGTGACCAAACGGATGGCCGAAGACCTGCCGAAATTACGTATCCTGGGCAAAACCTCCACCAAAGGAACACCCTACGTCGCCACCCTACTCCAGGTGATCATCGTGACGATTCTCGTGGCGACGGGAACCTTTGAAAAGGTGTTGATTTACACCCAATTCAGTTTGTTGCTCTCCTCGTTTATGACGGTGCTGGGGGTGATTGTCTTGCGGATTCGTCAGCCGCAACTGGCGCGACCCTATAGAGTGTGGGGTTACCCGGTCACCCCAATTGTTTTTCTTGCAGTCACCTTGCACATGATGATCTACGTCGTACGTGATAAACCGACGGAATCGCTCCTTGGACTGATCACTGTTATCGCGGGATTGATTATTTACTTTTTCACGAAAGAACCCGGACGCAACTTCCATTCGCAGCCGTTGAAATAGATCGATGACAAAGAGCATGACGCATCACTGGTTTCCCATTAAAGCCACCTCCCTCTTGTTTTTGCTGGCAACATTACCCCTGCATGGAGAAGATCCCGCACCGGCGACGCCAACGGAGACGCAGCGCGCTCAGGAAATGCAGGCCGGCGCTCAGCCAACGGCAACCCCTGCGGCACCTGGCCAAACCGCGCCTGCCCAGCAAGGAGCGGCGGAGCAGACGATTGTTTCCGTTTCTCCCGCAAACGACGCGGCACGATATTTAGCCGGTTTACCGGTAGCGGCTGGATCCAGGCTCGCTGTTCTGACCCAGGAGCCGAGTTGGCAGGCTCACGCCCGCGCGATGAATCAAGCCTTTTCGCAGCTCGATAAGCGTCAACTCAACAATATCCGGACCTTCAGAGCTGAAAATATCGCGCCGGTCACTCAGCAGAGCCACACCTGCGTCTACCTGTTCAGTGGTCCCGACTTTCTCTACGCCGACGCCATGTTCTCCGATTGCTCGACTTTCGTCTTGCAGGGCCTCGAACCCGTGAGTCCCTTACCCGATTTGGCAACGGTTCCTCCGGCAACGTTAGCCGGCACACTTCAAAATATTCAGACTTCTCTTAACACCCTGCTGAGCTTCAGTTTCTTCAAAACTAAAAACATGCGGGAAGACCTTGAACGCTCCGAACTGAAGGGCGTTCTTCCGGCGATTGTCGTGTTCATGGCCCGCACTGGCAAAGAGATTAAAGGAATCGATTACCTCTCTCTGGATAAGGCAGGCGCGGTTGTTCAAGGGTTCCAAGGAGGGACCCGCGGCGCGAAAATCACCTTTACCGACAGCGCCGCCGGAGCACAAAAAGTGCTCTACTATTTCACTTCTGATCTATCGGATGACGCGCTGAAACGAAACCCCGGACTGCTCCGTTTTTGTGAGGGTCTCGGGCCGTCCAACAGTTTGCTGAAGGCAGCTTCCTATCTCCTTCACGAAGGAGGATTTGAAACCGTGCGCAATTTCCTGCTGCAAAACAGCGTCGCGGTTCTCCAGGATGATTCAGGAATTCCGGTGCATTTCTTCGCGCCTGACCGGTGGACCTTGAGATTTTTCGGCATCTACACCGGACCGATTGACCTGTTTAAAAAATTCTACCAAGCCGATCTACGTAATCTCTATGCAGCGAGCTCGCCAAAGCCTCTCACCTTCGGGTTCGGCTACAGATGGAGCAGTCGGACCTCGACGATGTTTCTGGCGGTGAAAAAGTGAGGCAGGAGTTCAGGAGTTGCAGGAGTTCAGGAGTTGCAGAATTGAGGACCGGACCGCCTGCGCGGGCGAAGTTTTCGAAACCGCTTCCCGTTCAACCCATCGAGCAGACATCTTCCTACTGTAACTCCTGAACTCCTGCAACTCCTGGCCTCACCCCTCTCCGGCAAAAATTGTTCGGAGGAAATGAGCGTCGGAGAAGCGGTTGTCATCCCGACCTTGACGGACAATCACGAGGTTCATGGAGGGCACGATGAACATTCGCTGGTCGCCGGAGCCGATCGCCGCAATCATGTCTCTCGGCGCCTCCCGGCATAGACATGAATCCTGCCAATTCTGGCGTTCCCATGGCAATTCGAGCATCTTTTCGACATCGACCTCATGAGACCCAGACCCGCCTCGGTTTAACCAGAATCCCATTCCGAACATCGGATTAATCCGTGTCCCTCGAAAACATTCCGCCAAAAATTCCCATCGCACCACCTGATGTCCGCGGTAGTTGCCTTTTCCCAAAATCAATTCTCCCAATCGCGCCCATTGGCGTGCCGTTAGCCTGAATCCGCTGGCCAGGAGCGGGTTTCCTCTCTGATCTTCGCGAAAATCGACACCCTCGATCCCAAGCGGGCGCAGAACCCGTTCGGTCAAGTATTCTTCCGGGGTTAGATGCCGCGGCAGAAGCTTGCGTCGAAGCACTTCGCTGAAAATCTGGAGTTGACTCGGTCCGTACATAAACGAATCACCGCGTGGGCGCACCGCCCGCTGCCTGATGCTGTACCTATTTCGATCGCCGATACTCCTTCCGTGCAGTGAAAAGGTCGGCTCGATTCCCGCTGTGAAATTCAAGAGATCTCTTATCCGGACATCCGCTTTGTTCGGGTCCGATCTCCATTCGGTAATCGAGTCATAGACCGGTTCGTTGAAATCCAAAAGTCCCTCCTGAGCAGCGACCGCGGCCGCGACGCACCAGAATCCCTTGGTTCCGCTGAAGATCGAAGCAATTCGATCGGGCGAATCGCCGTTCGCATAGTCTTCGTAGGTTATCCGCCCTTTCTGGATGACCAGGAATGAATAGCCGCGGCGTTCCGCTGAATACCTGGAAGCATCTTTAAGAGAACCAAGCCTTAATTCACCCGCGCTTGCCTGACCAACAACACATGGCATCGCCATGCTGACCAACAACAGTAGAAACAAACTTGGCTGTCGCATTCGATGCGTCACACCTCTATCGCGAGTCCGCCTAAAAGCAAGTTCACCGAACTGACAATCACCTTCTAAACTCCAGCACTCCAGCACTCCATTACTCCCGAACTCCTGTACTCCTGTACTCCTGATATGCTATCTCGATTAACGATCGTGGGCGAAATCGAACATCTCCGTGAAGAGGCGTGGATCGGTGACGCGGTGCTTGCCTTGTTTGTTCGAGGCTGGCTGCTGACTGCGCCGAACCGAGCAGGGAGTGTGGCACAACGGGCCGCTCTTTTTGAGCTATTCGTTTCGAATCAATTTCTCTCGACTTTCGGTGAACCGACCCGGGTTGAAGCGGAGATCGGTCGCCTTTACCAGTCGGATGGTCTCCTCGCAGCCTTTGCATTCATCGAGACAAAATTTCTCAAACGCTTCCTGCAAACCGCGCGGAAAAAAGGTTTCTCGATAGGGGGTAGGGGGAACGGGTCGGCGGATCGGCGGGTCGGCGGGTCGGCGTAGCGCTAACAGCGCCGGTAGGGCGAGGCTCCGTGCGAGCCGGGCTTCCCGGTCGCCGCAGTCTACAACGACAACCCCCAAGAATGCCTCGGATCTTTGACCGTTTCACGACCCTGCTTTGAGGGGTAACATTGTGGACAAGGCGACGCGGGAAGCCCCGGTTCGGACGGAGCCTCACCCTACCTTCGACCAGACCGTAGCAACCCACTCTTATGCGGTAGCATCTTTGTTACCCCTGGCACTGACACTGGCACTGACACTTCCTGGCCCCCTACCCCAGTCTCAATCTCGTGCAATCGGCAGGTCGCAATAAAATTTCGTTTTCTTCTCCAACTCACTGAAAACGCCAATACGTCCGTCGTGTGCCTGAGCCACTTGCCGGGCGATTGAAAGACCCAAACCAGCTCCTTCACCCTTTTGACCCGGACCTCGATAAAATTTGTCGAATACCCGAGCCTGTTCCTCTTCGCTCAAGCCTGGCCCCGAATTGATCACGCTGAAGCGAACAAACTCGGAATTAAGCTGTCGGGCCATCAAAACAATCTCCGTATCGCGATAGCTGTACTTGAGTGCGTTGGACAGGAAATTGGAAAAAACGAGCGAAATTCTTTCCAGATCAGCGCAGACCAACGGTAACGTCTCCGGAACCTCCATCCTGAGCGGATGCGAAAGAGCCACCGCCTTGTCATAAAATCCGTAATAGCTCTCTTCGACCACCCGGGTGGCTGAAATTGGTCTAATCTCAAGCTGCGATTTTCCGCTTTCCATCCGAGCAAGATCCAAGATGCTGTTGAGAGTTTTAAGCAATCTTTCGCAATCATTGCGGGCGGTGGTGACTATTTCCTCCTGAGCTGCCGTCAACCCTCCGACGCTTTTTTCCAAAAGCAGATGGAGAACCAGTCTGATGGCGGTGAGAGGCGTTCGTATTTCGTGACTGAGAGTCGACAAGACGTCTGATTTCATCTCGTCCAACCAGCGAAATCTGGTGACGTCCACAAGCATCAGCGCCCTGCCAAATGCAGTCCCATCCTCCAGAACGATGGGGAAAATTCTGGGAAGAAAGAATACCTCTTGCTCTTCAATCCGGAAAAGCAGCGCCTGCTTAAGATCATCCAGACGGTAATCCAGACCGGTTTCAGAAGCCGCGGCCAGATGCTTGCGAATCTGATTTGGCATCGCACCCTTGGTTCGCAGCGAATCCGTCAATCGCTCCGCGGCCGGGTTCATTCGGCTTACCTCATCGTGTTCACCCAATATAAAAAGAGGGTATGGCAGCGTCGTCATCATCGCCCGGATGACCTGATTCAGTTCAATGAACTTCCGGTCAGTTTCCCGATAAAAATTTCGGAGCTCTTCCGCCATGGCGTTGAACTCTTTGGTGAGCGCTCCGAGTTCATCATCGGCATCTACTGGTAACGATTGCGCAAAGTCGCGGGATCGAAGTTCCCGGATCGACTTTGTCAAATTCTGGATCGGGGTGATGATCGAGTGACCCAGCCTTCCATAAGTCAGCACAAAGACGATGACCGCGCTGATCATGGCAATAATTAGTAGCCGAATCGAATCTTTCGATTTTTGTTCAGCAGCCCGATTGGCCATGAACATCAAGTGCTCGTTGTGATCGAGAATTTGCTCGCTGATGTTGGTAATGCTCAAGGTCAGAGTCGGAATCCGCGCTCTGATTTCAGCAATTCCCGGATCGCTGAATCCGCCCGCTTTGAAATAATCAAATATCTTGCGATAAACCTGGATATACTCGGCACAGGCGGCCTTGAGTTGGGCCACAAGGTCGCGTTCCTTCGGTGACCTGGCGTTCAGCTCAAGCGTGGGTAGCCGGGCTGCAAATTGCTTTTCGGCTTCATTGAGGATCGCCGTTTGATCGAAGGGCGGGTACGGACGCTCACCCCGTGTGTAGAACGTGTTAACACGCGCGGTGGCGGTCCGCATATAATGACAGACCTTGATGCTGTCGTAATTGTCGCGCAGCACCTTGCCAACCGCTCGCCCGAGATCGTTGAAGAGCCAGACTCCGTAGATCCCGACTAGCAAAAGGATAATCAGCGTAGCCAGCAGGCCGAGCGTAAGCTTCAAGCGCAACATCGCTCAAAGCTTCAATCGTTTTCTCTTCCGATAAAGGGTTGCCGGATCAATTCCCAAAGTTTTTGCTGCCGAATCGAGACTCGACGCCTTTTGCAAGACGTTGCGGATATGCACTTCCTCGAGCTGATCGAGCGTAATCTCCGACCCAATCTTTCCGTCGAGCGATTGGCCGTCCATCGACTCTTCCGGCAGGAATTCTTCCCCGATTTCGTCCGTCTGCGCGAGAATCGCCGCGCGCTCAATCGTGTTCCTGAGTTCGCGGATGTTTCCCCGCCAGGAATGGGCCCGGAGCTTCCGAATCGCCGCGTCAGAAAACGTCAGTCCCGTCCGTCCGAATTGCCGGGCGAAGAATTGCAAAAACGCTCGCGCCAGATTTTCCAGGTCGTTCAGCCTTTCACGCAGTGGCGGAATGGTGACCGAGATGACGTCCAGCCGGTAGTAGAGATCCTCGCGGAACGTTCCTTTGCGGACGCATTCCTTCAGGTCTTTGTTGGTAGCTGCAATCATTCTGGTATTGGCGGTCCTAATCTTGTTCTCCCCCACCCGCTCGTATTGCCGCTCCTGTAATAACCGGAGGAGCTTTGGTTGAATTTCCAACGGCAACTCGCCTATCTCATCCAGGAACAGTGTTCCTGACTCCGCCGCAGCCACTTTGCCCCAGGTATCGCGAACTGCACCTGTGAAAGCACCTTTAACGTGTCCGAACAATTCGCTTTCCAGAAGCTCACGTGACAAACTCGGACAACTTACCGTAACAATCGGACCTTCCTTGTTATTGCTTTTCCGATGAACCTCCCGGGCCAAAACGCTTTTGCCAGTGCCATTCTCTCCGAGCAATAGAATTGCGGCCTGGGTGGGCGCAGCACGATAAAGCATATCCAGAGCAGCGACCATCCTCGGATCGGACGATTGCAGCTCGATCGTGGGGTTTTGCAGACTGATCTGCTGCTGGAGATCATCGATTTTCGACTCCAGCTTCCGCTGCTTTTCGACTCGGCCGATAATCTGCCGCAGATGTTCAGGCGTGAACGGTTTCTCCAGATAGTCGAAAGCGCCTCGTTGCATCGCGGCCACCGCAGATGCCACCGAGGCATACGCCGTGAAAACCACCACCGGCAGCTTGGTAAACTGCCGCTTGACTTGCTGAAGAATTTCCAGTCCGTCCTCGTCGCCAAGGCGCAAATCCAGAAATGCTAAATCATAAGCATCCTCCTCAAGCTTTAGTACAGCGACCTGACCGCTATCGGCACTTTCCGCCTGGTGACCGGCAGCCTGGATCGCCACCATCGTCGAAGTTCGAATAGATCTTTCGTCGTCGATGATTAATACGCGCATATTTAAGAATCTTCTAAGCAATCTCCGCGCCGGAATGGCTTTCGGACCGCGGATCCGCTCTGCAAGCCCATCGCGGGGCGATCCGAGGTTCCGGTCGTCGAAAAGTGGATTGCATTATGCAAGAGAATTCGAGCAAAGATCGCAGAGTGCAAATAGCAGGAGTCAATGCAGGACTCAGAATTCAGAATTCAGAATTCAGGAGTCAGCAGGAGGGTTGACGCGGGAAACCCCGGCGCAGGTAGGGTGAAGCTCCGCCTGAGCCGGGCTTCCCGCGTGGCACCCGCCTTCAACGCCATCCCCTTAAGTCATTCAGGCATTCGTTCGAGTCGACCATATATGCCCGGCCATTTACATGACCTGAATAATTTGAAGCCTTATTCGGGCTGCATGAAATGATCAAACGATCCATTCGAAAGTTTGCGGGGTTGAAGCTGTTGACTGAGACCAAGCGGAAAGCCCCGGCTCAGGCGGAGCTTCGCCCTACCTGCGCCGGGGCTTCCCGCGTCAAGCTCCCCCTTTAGAGTTAGCGCTGGGCGCTCAACCCATTCCTCAGGCAAGCGCTTTTCGCACTTCCGGAAGCGTTCCGGCCGACCCGAGTTTCCCATTCTTCGTCGCAATGAACTTCGCGTATTCATCCACAAAAATTTTACCCGGAGGCCGAAAATCGAAATCGCTGGGATGGTCGCGGAAAAATTCACGGTGAACGCGTGTCCATACCAACCGGCCGTCCGTATCGATGTTGATTTTGGTGACGCCAAGCTTTGCCGCAGGCAGATAATCGTTTTCGTCGACACCCCTCGCGTTCGGATCAAGGGTTCCGCCTGCCGCATTAATTCGCCGCACCTCTTCTTCCGGAACACTCGAACTCCCGTGCATCACGATCGGAGTTCCTGGAATCATTTGCTGGATCGCCTCGATCACTTCAAAATGGAGACTTTGACGACCCGCGAATTTGTACGCACCATGGCTGGTTCCGATCGCGGCTGCCAGCGCATCACAACCCGATTCCTTGACAAATTCCACCGCTTCCTTCGGGTCTGTCAAAAATGCGCTTCCCTCGTCGACCTTGACGTCTTCTTCCACTCCTCCTAAACGGCCAAGTTCCGCTTCAACGCTGACGTTCTTCTCGTGTGCCCGGTCGACTACCCGTTTGGTAGTTGCAACATTCTCTTCAAACGATTCGTGGCTCGCATCGATCATCACCGAGCTGTAAAAGCCTGAATCAATACAGTCATAACAGGTTGCCTCGTCCCCGTGATCCAGGTGCACGGCAAACACGGCCTCCGGGTAAATCTGACCCGCCGTCCTGATAATTGCCTCAAGCATTCGCTTGTCGGCGTATTTTCTGGATCCCTTTGAGAGCTGGATAATGAACGGCGCTTGTGAGTCTATGCATCCCTTAAATAACCCAAGGGTCTGCTCTAGATTATTGATATTGTAAGCACCAATCGCGTAGCGCGAGTAAGCGAGCTTATATAGAGCCGACGTCGTAACAATCATAAGCGGCAAATATGGTTGTTTTAGGCCGGTCCTCGCAAGGATGAATTATTCAGAAAGCATCGCCTACTCTCAACGCCACGCTTGTGCATCGATCGGTTTTCAACGTAGGTAAACCGGCATGCGTATTCTCTACCTGGACTGCTTTTCGGGAATTAGCGGCGACATGGCGGTTGGCGCCCTGACCGATTTGGGGATCTCACCTTCCACATTCGAATGGGAACTTGCAAAGTTGGACCTGGGCGATTGCCATCTACATTTTGAGCGCCAGACTCGCGGAGGAATTTCCGGCGTCAAATTCGACATCCACGCCGGGGCTACGCACAATGCTTCTTACGATAGGGATGATCTTGCACAGGAAAGTGATCACGTGCTCAAACATACCGGCGAGATAGAAGAGATTCATGAGCACACCCATCACGATCACGAGCACCCCCACCAGATTCATGAACACGCCCATCACGAGCACGAACACTTCCACTACGATGATGAGCACACCCACCACGATCATGGGATTCGGCACCATGAACACGGCGATGTTCACCCTCATGGTCTCCAGCATCATCCATCCCGAAATTTCTCTGAAATTCGTAAGTTAATTGATGGCAGCGAGCTCTCCAGTTTTGTGAAACAACATGCGACGTCGATCTTCCGAAGAATCGCCAACGCCGAGTCAAAGATTCACGGAGCTTCCGTTGAAGAAGTTCAGTTTCACGAGGTCGGCGCGCTCGACTCGATTGTCGATGTCGTCCTCAGCTGCGTCGGCATTGAAGCGCTTCAGGTTGAGCGAATCTATTTTTCGAGCCTGATCGACGGCAAAGGCTCTTTCCGTTCTTCCCACGGTATGTATCCGCTGCCTGCACCGGCCGTCCTTGAAATTCTTCAGGATATCCCGATTCGGCAGGCCGACATTCCATTTGAACTGATCACGCCAACGGGAGCGGCAATCGTGGCTGAATTCCATGACTCGGTAGGAGTGCTTCCCGAAATGCGACCGGCTAAAATCGGGTACGGGCTTGGAACCCGCGAACTGGCTGGGAGGCCGAACGTCTTACGTGCAGTCCTCGGTCAACTGGAAGAAGCGTCCGCCACTGAACAGATTGTCGAACTCCAGACCAATCTGGACGATCTTTCGCCGGAAATTCTGGGAGCAGTCCAAGACCGCCTGTTCCAGGCGGGAGCCCTCGACGTTTTTTTTACGCCGATTCAAATGAAAAAAAGTCGCCCAGCCACGATGCTTTCTGTGCTTTGCGATCCCCCGGCATTGGAAAAAATCCAGGAGATCATATTTGCCGAGACTTCCACGTTTGGAATCCGCTACCGGGAAATGAACCGGAAAACCCTGGACCGCGAATGGGTCGAGGTAAAGACTTCCGCCGGCCAAATTCAAGTGAAGATCGGCCGGCACGCTGGAAGGATCCTCCAGGTTGCACCTGAATTCGAATCTTGCCGCGCTGCCGCCCAACAGAGCAGCTTGCCTTTAAAGCGTGTTTATGAGCTGGCAATTGAGGCATTTTGGAATTCCTCGTTCGCTTCCGGTACGAATAGTTCTCCTGGCCTCGAAAAAGTAGTTGAACTGCCGCACTAAAAGGCGTTGGCTCTTATTTTATATGAGCACAGCTACTCTGGAAAAAGTTTCTCAGCTAGATCAGCTCAAACAGTTCACTAAAGTTGTCGCCGATACCGGAGATTTCGAAAGTATGCGGGCCTATCAGCCCTACGACGCGACGACAAATCCGAGCCTGATTTTTGCCGCCACTCAAAAACCGGAATATGGTTACCTTTTGGATAAGGCGATCGCCGATCTGAAGAGTTCGCCCTTGAATGGATCCGCGAAGATCGAGGCAATTATCGATCGGTTGCTCGTCTTATTCGGGATGGAGATCTTGCAGATTGTGCCGGGACGCGTATCGACCGAAACGGACGCTCGCCTTTCCTTTGACCGCGAAGGTTCGATCAACAAAGGGCGCCAACTCATTGCGTTGTACGAACAGGGTGGAATTTCGCGGGAACGCATCTTAATCAAAATCGCTTCCACCTGGGAAGGCATCAAGGCCGCGGAACAGCTTCGAAAGGAATCTATCAACTGCAACTTAACGTTGCTCTTTTCTTTCCCTCAGGCAGTGGCCTGCGCTGAGGCTGGAGTAAGGTTAATCTCCCCTTTTGTCGGCCGCATCTACGATTGGTATAAGGCCAACACCGGAAAAGATTACAAGGGCGCAGATGATCCGGGAGTCCAGTCGGTGACGCGGATTTACAATTATTATAAGAAGTTCGGTCACCAGACCGAAGTGATGGGTGCCAGCTTCAGGAACGTAGGCCAAATCGTCCATCTTGCCGGATCTGATTTACTCACGATCAGCCCGAATTTGCTGGAGGAACTCAGCAAGTCTTACGAACCGATCACCCGGAAACTCTCTCCCGAAATTGCCAAGGCGTCTGATGCCGAGAAAATTACTCTCGACGAAAAGGCTTTCCGATTCGAGTTCAATGAAGATCCGATGGCGGTCGATAAGACTGCGGAAGGGATCCGCAAGTTTTCGGCCGATATCGTGAAATTGGAGAAATTGATCGCCAGCCGGATCTAATCGCTGCCGCAAACTCGACGAAGAATTGGGTCCGCAAAGTTTTCATACCCGGCTCGTTAGGGCGACGCCTTTGTCCGGCAGGACGAGGCTCCGCCCGGGCCAATTTCCGGTTGCAGGGATTGCACTTTACGGGTTGCCGCACCGATAATCTCCCTTCTGTCCCAGAAATGAAATCTTTTGCTTTTTCCCTTCTCGCCGTCGCCACTTTTTTTCTCGGCTTCTTTCCGCAGCCCGCACACGCCAGCACGCCCGACTATGCGCTGATGTCGGCAACTCCCTATAATTCAGAGATCGCCTTGGCCCGGGAGCGCCTCGAGAAATTTCTCTATAAGGCAAATGCCAAACAACGAACCATTCTGGCGCAAAGTCCAGTAGTGGCGGTTGAGGCAGCCGTCTTGACTGCCGCTGAAGCCGGGCCCCTTCTCCACCGGATACAAAGCGGTGAATTCGGTCACGGCAATGGGGGATATCCGGCTGATCAAGCGAATCGAACCGTGCTATTTCTGCTTCTTTTCGACAGCCGCACGGGACAATTGGTGACCGACGATGGAGTCCTGGTCCTGGATACGCCCCAACGCGGAAAGGTCGGGATATTCGGAGGAGTTTCCGCGCTCTATATCGGACATGGCTGGTGAACTACCGTCCTGGCAGATGGACGCCGAGGCCTCTGGATGAAACGGACCCCAAGTGAATAGCATCGCACAGAGGTCACAGAGGCCACAGAGGGGGGATTAGGATTGGGAGATCCGCTTTTTGTGAACATCGTGGCTTGTGAGCGAGAACTATGCGATTCCGAACAGAGCATCGCACAGAGGTCACAGACGAAAAGAAGGAGGGCAGGACGATTCTCTAACTACTGGCTCTTGAATCGTGAATTCTGAATTCTGGCTCCCGGCTCCTGTAACCCCGTGGTTTAACGGAATAAAGCGCGATCGGATTGGATCTGCGCTCTTATGAGATATTGGTGGATGGTTGCTTTGGTGACTCTAATCTCCGCGCGGGCTGAAACGACGTTTCAAAGCGGGCCGCAACGAGTCTCATTGCTTGAAGTTTATACTTCCGAAGGGTGCAGCAGCTGTCCCCCAGCCGAATCCTGGCTGGGCGAGTTTAAGAATCAGGCTCGGCTTTGGAAAGAGATTGTTCCGGTGGCGTTTCATGTGGACTATTGGGATGGGCTGGGTTGGAAGGATAGGTTCGCCAAGGAAGAATACACTTCTCGACAAAGGGCCTATTCCGCAGCTTGGGGCACTTCTTCGGTCTACACTCCAGGGTTTGTTCTCGATGGAGCAGAGTGGAAAGGATGGTTCAACGGTAGCCCTTTGCCGGGGTCGGGCGATCGACCAGCGGGAAGGTTGGAGGTTACGATCAAAAATCAAACGGCTACCATCACCTTCTCCAAGAATTCCGGTCGGCAGGAACTCGAAGCGCATCTTGTGCCGATGGCAATGGACGTGAGTTCGGATGTGCGTGCAGGTGAGAATCGCGGGCGGAAGTTAGCTCACAGTTTCGTCGCTCTGGATCTTGTTTCCAAAAAGTTGGATAGCAAAAACGGAGAGTTGACGATTGATCTCCCTTTTGACTATGCGGCGGCCAAGGCCGTTGCAGTCTGGGTGACCCCAGTCGGATCGGTCAAGCCGGTGCAGGCGGCCGGCGGATATCTGAATTAGGAGTCAGGATTCAGGAGCCAGGAGCCAGAATTCAGAATTCAGAAGTTACCGAGTCTTCCCTCCTATTTCTTTTTCCTCTGTGACCTCCGTGACCTCTGTGCGATGCTCTCTCCGGATTCGCACATTTCTCGCTCAGAATCCACGGTGTTCACGAAAAGGGGACCCCAACCTAATTCCCCTCTGTGACCTTCGTGACCTCTGTGCGATGCTCTCCCCGGATTCGCACATTTCTCGCTCAGAAGCCTCGGTGTTCACAAAAGGGGACCCCAACCTAATTCCCCCTCCGTGACCTCTGTGCGATGCTCTCCCCAGATTCGTACAATTCTCGCTCAGAAGCCTCGGTGTTCACAAAAAGCGGATCCCCAAACTATCCCCCTCTGTGACCTTCGTGACCTCTGTGCGATGCTCTCCCGGATTCGCACAATTCTCGCTCAGAAGCCTCGGCGTTCACGAAAGCGCCTTGGATCGCTGATGATTGGGCCTAACCTAGAGAAATGATCATCCCGCCTGATCAACCGCCCCATCGAACGATCACCATCAGTCAAACGTCGCACTCGTGGCTATCGGGTCAGTTGGCACGGGCTTGGAGCAACGAATCGTTTGCACGGTTCGAACCATTTGAACCGATCTGTTACGCCGCCGAACAACATGATATTGGATTTCTTGAATGGGAAAACGAACCGACGCTGAACGTGAAGACCGGTTTGCCGCACACGTTTGACGAACTCCCCGAATCTCTTCACTTCAACATCTGGCGTACCGGAATCTACCAGCTCAAATCGGTTCATTCCTACGCTTCCTTGATCGTTTCACTTCATTTCTGCAGGCTCTGCGAACGATTCCATCGACACCAAAAAGATTCGATTCTCTCTGAGGCCGCCCAATTCCTCAGGGAACAAAGAGAATATCAGGAAAAAACTCTTGCCGCCTTAAGTCATGATCCGCTCTTCGATCTCGGGATCGCACAGGATGTCCTGGCTTACCACCGTGATCTAATCGCTGTTTGGGATCTCTTTTCGTTGGAACTTTGCCGCGGCCGCTCGAAAGAGTTCAAAATACCTGGTGTACCGCTCTCTCGCGAGAAACATGTTGATCTGCTAGTCCGCCAGCAAAGCAAGGACGAGAACCTCTGGGCGGTCGATCCCTGGCCATTCGCTGCGGGATCCCTGACGACTTTGTGCGAGGGACGCGTATTCGATCAGAGATTCAACGATCAGGCAGAAATGCGAGAGGCTCTGCGGAACGCCGATCGCACCTCGATCCAATTTCGCCTGGGTCCGGCTTGAACCACCGCGCTTGGTGGTCACCTCACCAAACGTCGAACAGTCGCTAGAGAACTTTTTGTCCGGGTTGCAGCGAGCGGTTTACCGCGCTGAGAACCGCTTTGATTGAGGCGAGCTCGATATTGGTATCAATTCCGGCGCCAAAGTAGGTATGCTTTCGGGAAGTCTGGATCTGGATGTAACTCACCGCGCGGGCCTGCGCTCCTGTATCCAGAGAGTGTTCGGAATAGTTCAGTAGCTCAAACGGGGGCAAACCCGACTCATGGAGCGCGTGGACGAAGGCATCAATCGGGCCGTTGCCTTTGCCGAGGGTAATCCGCTCGACTCCGTTCACCAAAAGGTGCGCTTTGCAAGAGAGCTGCTGTCCTCTCTCGATGGTTTGCAGATCGATCAGCGCTACGGGTTCTTTTCGATCGATATACTCTTGTCGGAACGCTTCATGAATTTCCCCGGCTGTCAGTTCGGTCTTTTTGCTATCGGCGAGATCATTGATAATCCTGCCAATCTCCTTATGCATGAGTTTGGGTAGTTGATAGCCAAACTCATGCTCCAGGACGTAGGCCACACCGCCTTTACCCGATTGCGAGTTGATGCGGATGATCGCTTTGTAGCTGCGACCCAGATCGCCCGGATCGATCGGGATGTAGAGAACGTCCCATGGAGCACCTGGTCTTTGAGCCTCCCATGACTTTTTGATCGCGTCTTGATGGGAACCGCTGAACGCGGTGAAAACCAGCTCTCCCGCGTAAGGTTGGCGAGCCGGCACCTCCATATGGGTGCAAAGTTCAAAGACATCTCGGATACGATTGATATCGCTGAAGTCGAGGCCGGGATGAACGCCTTGAGTGTACATGTTCAACGCGACAGTCACGATATCGACATTACCGGTGCGCTCGCCGTTTCCAAAAAGCGTGCCTTCGACCCGTTCGGCACCCGCCAAAAGCCCGAGCTCTGTCGCCGCAATTCCGGTACCACGATCATTATGAGTGTGAAGCGAAACTATCGTGCGATCACGCCGGGTCAGATGTCTGCACATCCATTCAATCTGATCCGCATGCACATTAGGCGTAGTGTATTCAACGGTCGCTGGAAGATTGAGAATGATCTTATCCTCGGCCGTAGGCTGCCAGATGTCGGTGACTTCCTCACAGATTTCCAAAGCGAAATCGAGTTCCGTGCTAGTGAAACTCTCCGGAGAATATTGAAAGCGCACCTTGGTTCCGGCAGCCGCCAAGGGCTGCGTGTACTCCTTGACCCATTCCGTCCCCCGAGTGGCAATTTTGACAATCTCTCCACGTCCAGTCCCAAAGACGTACCGGCGTTGCGCCGGCGACGTGGAATTGTAAAGGTGGAAAAGAACGTTCCGAGCGCCGTGAAGAGCCTGGCAGCTGCGTGCGACAAGCTCTTCCCGGCATTGGCAAAGAATCTGGATGGTGACGTCCGGAGGGATGCGGTCTTCATCGATGAGGCGTCGGCAAAAATCGAACTCGATCTGGGACGCAGATGGGAATCCAACTTCGATTTCTTTAAAACCGATCTTCACCAGCATATCAAAGAAGCCCAGTTTTTCATCCACGTCCATCGGTTGGGCCAAGGCCTGATTGCCATCCCGAAGGTCAACGCTGCACCAGATCGGGGCACGCTCGATAACTCGATTGGGCCATTGCCGATCGGGCAAAAACACGGGTTGAAGAGGGCAATATTTGGTAGAGGGCTCAGATTGCATAAACGAGACGGTTAAAGAGAATTGTCGTAGCGATGCAGAGTTTAGGCTCTTGGCTAGGGCCATGCCAGCTTCTTAAAATGAAGAAGTTCGCACCCTTCCAAGGCGTCAATACTCCGAATTAAGAAGTTTTGCCCCTCGGCACTGGTCTAGAAATGCGTTAACCAGCAACGACGACTCGCTGCTGCGCGAAGAAATAACAAATATTTGGGTCGTTGCGATATCCTTTGGCAAGAGCAGTAGCGCGACTTTTCTCCCTCTAAGCAAGGGGCGGACGAAACTCTCAGGCATCGTCGCAACGCCTACGCCCGTTTCGACCAGGCCAATAATCCCCTCAAGCGTTCCGATTTCCATGATGCGATCCGGCCGGGTTCCGTTGGTGCCGAAAAGATGCAGTAACTTCTCTGTGTAAGAGCAACCCAGGCGCTGCACCATGACCTTCAGTCCGCTTCTGCTTGCATCGAGAAGATGATCGATGGACTTGATCGTCCTGGGTGCAAGAACCACCAATTTGTCCTCAAAAACCTTTTCCTCACGTAAATCTGCCAAGCCAAACGCGCGGGATACGAAGACGGCATCCAGTTCCCCATCTTTCACTTGCTTCACCAGTCGGGAAGAACTCCCAGATTGAACGGAGATATCAACGTGCGGAGAGTGCCGAAGAAAATGAGACACCAGGCGAGGCAGGTGAACCGCGGCGACAGTCTCGATGGCTCCGAGACGAAGCTTCGCTTCCCTTTCAGGCATTCGTCGGCCAAACGCAAATCCTAAATCGTTGAGTAGTGCGTCAAGGCGCAAAGCCATTGGTAAAACGGCTTCGCCTCCGCTTGTTAATCGAACCCCGCGGGCGTGGCGGCTTAATAGCGGAACCCCGAACGCTTCCTCAAGTTTTTTGATCCGCGCCGTCACGTTGGACTGCACAGTGTTCAACTGGTGGGCGGCTTTGGTGATACTTCCGGATCTTACCACCGCGAGAAAAACCAGGACATCAGGGAGTAGATGAGGGTCCACGAAGGCATCGTTTTATCTGATGGCTCTGATGTCAATAAATCATTATTCGGCGGTTGCTGCCCATGCAATCCTTTCCGGAATTCGCAATATGAACTCGATAGAAAAACCTTTTTTGATCCTCATAGCTGGGCCGTATCGCTCAAATACCGGCGGTGACCCGGCAAAAGTTGCCGAGAATATGCGCCAAATGAATGAAGCCGGATTGGCCGTGTTTCGTCTCGGCCACATCCCACTCACGGGTGAAGCGCTTGCCTTGCCGCTGATCGAAGTGGCAGGTTCGAAGGAGATTGGTGATGGAGTTTTCAACGAGATCTTTCATCCGATAGCCCGGCGACTCATTCCGCGAATCGATGCGGTCCTTCGAATCGGCGGGCCATCTCGAGGCGCGGACGAGATGGTTTTCCTGGCGCGAGAGGGTGGTAAAAGGATCTATTCGGCCATATCTGAAATCTCGAAACTCGAATCATAAAAATCATGGAAGACAAAGTCAGAGTGAAGGAAGTCAAGGTGCTCTCCGACGATTGGTACACCCTCAAGAAGACCACTTTCGACTTCCGGCGGAAAGATGGATCCTGGCAAACCGTCAGCCGTGAAACATACGATCGAGGAAACGGAGCCACGATTCTTCTTTTTAACCGAAAACAAAAGACCGTTCTTCTCACCCGACAATTTCGATTCCCGGCATTTGTGAACGGTTGCCCGAATGGGATGCTGATCGAGGCCTGTGCCGGGCTCTTGGAGAATGAAAAGGCGGAAGAGGCGATCCGTAGGGAGTGCGAGGAAGAGACTGGGTATCACCTGGGACCGGTGACAAAAGTTTTCGAAGCGTACATGAGCCCCGGCTCTGTGACGGAAAAACTGCATTTTTTCCTCGCCGAATATGACGATACGTCCTCCAAGACCGAGGGCGGCGGCGATGTCCTCCATGGAGAAGAGATTGAAGTTTTAGAATTCACTTTGGACGACACGCTTCAGATGATTGAGAGAGGCGAAATCCAGGACGGAAAGACAATCATGCTGCTCCAGTACGCAAAACTCAAGCGCCTGATCGATCCAGAACAGGGAAGCGACTAAAGTCAGCGGCCCAAAAGAAGTTTCGGTCCCCAGCGCAGCCCCGATTTTCAGTCGCTCTTCACTGACACTGACACTGGCACCGACACTTCCTAAGACAGCGGCGGTACAAACTCGATCCCGAACTCGTCACTGATGGCCAGGAGGCGGGCCATATCCGGCGGCTCCCCCGCTGCGGTCGACGCGAAGACCTCCGCGCTCTTGGAGAAAAAACGCTCAAACCCGCTTGGCATTGCAATGATCCATTGACGGCAGGGCGTCTCCCCGGCGTTTTTAAAGGTGTGAACCACACCGCGCGGGGTGTAAACGATACTGCCGGGTGCGAGCGGTTCCGTCCATTGCCCATTCGCGAGAAATCGAATTTTGCCCTCCAGGACAATAAACATCTCATCCTCGTTGCGATGGCGATGAGGGGGTGGCCCGCCTCCAGGTGGTGAGGTACCCACGGCAACAACCATCGAACCATTCGTCTGCTCGCCACTCAGCATGACCTGGGCGGTGTCGCCGTAAGCGTGGATGGTGTCGCCACCGTCCGGCGCGATGATCAGGGTTTGCGACGGGTGGCCGGTGCGGTCAGCAGCGGAGGGATTAGGCGTCTCAGGCATGCCGGTGGATATAAGTCGAAGGAAGCGACACCCGTCAACGCTTTCTTTTCGGAACTCAGATTTTCAAAAGCTGATCAATTTGCACCGGCTGGCCGGTGGCAAAAGATTGATTGGCGGCGATGCCGGTGAGAATCGAACGCGCTCCATCCAAATGGCCGGCCGCCCGTCCAAGGACATCTTTCTTTTTGCCGGAGCCAAAAAGGTCTTCCAGCAACAAAAGATCCCCGCCCCCATGCCCTCCTACCGCCTCGGAAATTTCCACATTCCATGGCTTCTCCCAGTGAGGAAAGATGGTCAATCGTTGGCTCGAGCTCAATCCGTCGGCGATATGGCTGTTCCCGGCGCTGATGTAGGAACTTTCCAGTTCGTCCAATTCAAGCCGGCCTTTCGTCCCGTTGAAGGCAATCCGGTATCCCTCCCAG
The DNA here is from genome assembly GCA_035484035.1 of Chthoniobacterales bacterium. Classification (GTDB taxonomy): domain Bacteria; phylum Verrucomicrobiota; class Verrucomicrobiia; order Chthoniobacterales; family JAFAMB01; genus JAFAMB01. Next base: position 5,964 of record DATHPI010000089.1, on the reverse strand, counting down.
GGTGCATAGGCTGTCAGAGAGTAAGAAAGCTGCGCCCCGTTTTTGTAGAGGACAGCCAGGTTCATCGTGTCCTCGATGCTGATGCCATCGCCGAAGACATTTTGGTCGCGCAGATAGCCGTCTTCTTTTTCAGCCTTCAGGTAAAGATTTTCAAGCGATCCTCCATCCTTTAGATCCAGAGCAAAAGGATCGTTCTTTGCCTCGGGGTCACCCGTGCTTCGCACGTAAGGATGAGTATCTCCTCGAGTCTCCGCGTTGATTTTCCCGTAAAACGAGAGGTTGCCCAGGCCGAAAACCGTCTCCGGTGAACTGTTAAGCCACCAATTAACCAAGTCGAAATGATGCGTGGCCTTGTGTACCATCAACCCGCCGGAATTCCGCTTGTCCCGATGCCAGCGGCGAAAGTAGTCCGCTCCGTGGCGGGTATCGAGCAGCCATTCGAAGTGGACCGATTTGACCTCGCCAATGACGCCTTGCAGAAGGAGTTCCTTCACCTTCGAGCGGGAGGGCGAATAGCGGTAGTTGAAAGTCACCCGCAACTGGCGCCCGCTGCGCTCCACCGCCTCAAGAATGGCCCGGCACTTAACAACATCCGTAGTCATTGGCTTTTCGGTGATGACATCGCAACCGCGCTCCATCGCCCGAATGATGTAGTCGTGATGGACGCGATCGATCGCGGTGACGATGACCACGTGCGGTTTCTGCTCTGCAATCATGCGATCGAAATCCCTGGCCAACCAAGTGGGCACAGCGGGGGCAGCGTATTTCTGAGCGTATACCTGGTTGTGGAAATCCATACGCTGCTGGTTTACATCACAGATAGCGACCAGAGATGAGGTGCGTCTGTAAGTCTTGAGCAGGGCTTCGCTGAACATGAAGGAACGTGCGCCTGCGCCGACCAGGGCGTAACGGGTCACTTTTGACGAGGCGCTCATACCTGACCTGCCCGCGGATTGGTCAGTGTCAATGTCAGTGTCAGTGTCAGTCTGTTCACCAGGGTGTGGAAGCCTCAAATCAATTCAGTAGTGGTCGAGTGTCGCAATCAACAGTCTGGCGCCCGGCGGTGGAACCGCGCGGCCGGATAAGATCTCCTCGGGAGTAACTGGCTGTTGATAGTATTTTGCGTTCTTAGCGGATTGCGCGATAAAAATCGTTCCTTCCAAAGACGCACCAGCAAATAAACCTTGGCTCCGGCTGTAGGTGTAAACTGCGGCCAGAGGAAGAACCCCGGCTTCCGCCACGCGTCCCAACGGACCGGCCGCGACGCTCAAGGCACCGCCGAGTTCCACATTCCCTCCTCGTGCGAAAGCGGTCACCGCCCCACGCGTATTCAGGATGATGATGAACTCCGTCACTTGACCGCCGATTTGAAATCCGAACCCGCCTCCTCCGGTGGCAATCGACGAAGGCCCACTCCAGCCACCGGCCGGTAGTCTGGCAATGACAACGCCTTCACCAATTCGACCGCTGAAAACAAAGGCTCCTTTCAGGACGCGAATCACGGCGATTCCTTGAGCGTCCCGCAGCACGCGCGGAGGTATCGCGCGCTCCGAGATGCGAGCAAAATCCTGGATGATTCCTGCGCAATCGTCGACTGTCGCTTGCATTGCAGCAAAGCCGGGCATTGCAGCAAAGGCGGGGCAGGCAGAGAAATAAATCAAGAAACATGGAAGCAAGATTTTCAGGTAGAGGGTACAGCGCCGGCGATCAACCGTCTGCGTATTGGAAGAGGTCGAAGAGCAATCTTTCATGGGCTTAACGTGGGAAGTATCAACCTGTTACGATTAGGTCACGCGGAGTTTGAAATTGGAATGTGCGTTTTATAAAACAGGCTGGCAAGAAAGAACGGGATGTGGGCAAGTGTCATTTACAACCAGGCAAATTCAATGGAATATCCGCGATGGAATTCAGACAACTTGGCGGTTCAGGATTCAAGGTACCGGCTCTCTGCCTCGGCACGGGAACATTTGGCGGTAAAAACGAATTCTTCCGGGCTTGGGGCGCCACCGAGGCGGAAGAAGCCACCCACCTGGTTGACATCTGTCTGGAAACGGGCCTGAATATGTTTGACTCGGCCGATGTTTACTCGGCCGGCTTCTCCGAGGAGATCCTAGGCAAAGCGATCAAAGGCCGCAGGGATCAGGTCATTATTTCCACCAAGGCCACGTTCCGCTCCGGACCCGGAGAAAATGATGTGGGCTCATCCCGTCACCACTTGATCAGGGCCTGCGAGGCAAGCCTTCGTCGTTTGGGCACGGATTATATCGACCTTTATCAGCTGCACGGATTTGACGCCCTGACTCCAGTCGAAGAAGCGCTCAGTACCCTCGACGACATGGTCCGCAGTGGGAAGGTGCGGTACATCGGCTGCTCGAATTTTTCCGGATGGCATCTGATGAAGTCGCTTGCGGTCTCCGAAAAATATGGCCTTAGCCGCTACGTGGCGCACCAAGCCTATTATTCACTTATCGGGCGTGACTATGAATGGGAGCTGATGCCGTTGGCACTGGACCAGAAGGTTGGTACGGTCGTCTGGAGTCCTCTCGGCTGGGGACGGCTGACCGGAAAATTTCGGCGCGGACAAGCCCTGCCGGAGATCAGTCGTCTCCAGAGCCAAACCGTCGTCGACGCAGGGCCGCCGGTGGCCGAAGAATACGTCTACACAGTTGTCGATGCCATCGATGAAGTGGCGAAAGAAACTGATAAAACGGTCCCACAAGTCGCGATCAACTGGCTTCTGCAAAGGCCGACGGTTGCTACCGTGATTATTGGCGCACGTAACGCCGACCAATTACGCCAAAACCTGGGTGCTGTTGGCTGGAACCTGACCCCGGCTCAGCTTGCCAAACTGGATGCAGCGAGCAACAAGACGCCTGTCTATCCCTATTGGCACCAGCGTAGCAGTTTCAAAGACCGAAATCCCCCGCCGGTCGGCTAAATGAATTGAACCGAATTTGCGACTGCTCTTTCCCATTTGCGGAACACCCACTCCGGTTACCAGCGGGAGTTCCAACGTATTGCTTGGTCACCGTGGCGATGAATCGGGCAAATCCGACGGGGAGCATTCGTCTTTCGCCGGAGAGGCGGGTCTATTCCTTTACAACTGGCATGCCTTAAGCTCAGAAGTGAGGGTTAACGAGGCTTAGAGGTGTACTTGTTCTTGAAGAAGATACGATCTGCACCTGACCGGCAGCAAAAAGGGAACTGCCGTCACAAGCTTGTCGATGAGTTCACCTCAACAATTAAACGGAACCGGTACCGCAATGAGAGCAGACCTGAACGAAACGGCAACAAAGGCACCGGTGCAACCGACCGCTCCGGTGCAGGAGGATTCTCCAGAGGTATCTCCAGGACCGGCAAACATTGTTTCTGATCAGCTTAAGCCAGGTAGGCTGTTCGCATGCTTTGAACTAGAGCGTGAATTGGAAATTGGAGATACCGGCACAGTCTGGCTCGCGCAAAATTACGACGTAAAGCGACAGGCAGATCAAGTCACATTAAAGTTTTTGCCTGAATCCATCGTTCGCAATAAGCCTGCCCTCGAGGATCTGAAGGACCAAATTAGCCGAAGAATCCTCTTCCAGCATCCCAACATTCAGCGCGCCTATGACTTGGTGGAAAGCAAAGGAAGAGTGGCTATCCAGCTGGAATATCTGGATGGCCAGAGCCTGTCGAATTTACGTTCGGCGAAGCCGAATCAGGTGTTCGAAGTTCGGGATTTGGAGAAATGGACAGGGGAGTTATGCGGGGCTTTGGAGTATGCCCATCAAGAAGTCGGCCTTATGGACATCGACGTTGCGCCGGGCAATCTGATCATCAATCCCGCTGGCAACTTGAAGCTGAGGAATGTTGGCATCACCAATTGCATTGCCGATTCGATGAGCCAGCTGATCGCAAGGGATGAGCTTGGCAAAAAGCTGCCTTATAGGAGCCCACAGCAGCCAGGAGGTGAAAAGCCGGCGGTCGCCGACGATTTGTATTCATTAGGGGCTCTCCTGTACGAACTGCTAACCAGTGAACCTCCTTTTGAAAGCGGAGCTACGGGTGCTCGGGTGGGCGAAAAGCTTCCTCCTTCGATGAACCAGCGAAGAGCCGAGCTTGGAATAGCCGGAGAAGTCATTCCAGAAATCTGGGAAGAGACGGTGGCTGCCTGCTTGGCAAAGGATCCTTATCGCCGTCCCCAGAGTGCGGGCGAAGTCGAAAAGCGATTGAAGAACACCAGCAATCCTATTTCGAATCCACGGCCTCCAGTTCGGAATCTGTCTACCCGCAAGAAGTGGCTGACAATCGCGGTCCTTGTTCTTAGCCTGGCGGTGGGATCGGCGGTCGCCTTCCTTGCGCTTCACCGGCTGACTGAACCGAAAAGAGTAAATCCAGCTAAAGAGACGTCCCCTACACTCCCTTCATCTCCCTCCGAGTTCACCGGGAAGGAAAATATTTTGTCGGCGGGAACAGGTTCCCCGGAGGTGCATCCGACGCCTTCGCCTGTGCCTGCAGCGAGCCCGGCAACTTCACTTGAGGCGCGCCCGACACCTTCCCCAGCTTTAAGCCCAACACTTTCGCAAGAGGTGCGCCCGGTGCCTTCCCCGGTGACAAGCCCAATACTTCCCCAAGAGGTGAGCCTGGCGCCTTCCCCAGTGGTAAGCTTGCCAACTTCACCTGAGGCGCGCCCTACACCTTCTCCTGAAGAGAGCCCAACTATTTCGCCACGGGATACGGCCACGCCAAGCGACGGACAATCCGCAGGCTCTACCCCGGCATCGTTGAGCCAACATGACATCGACGCGACCAAGGAAGATGTGATCAAAAGGATTGACGCACTTCCTGGGGTCACGGCCGAGAAAAAAGCAAATTTGATCGAGAAGATGCACAAAGCTCGCTCGATGGAACGCCTGACTGTCATTCCCTTCGATGTCAAACAGGCCACTTTGCGCAGAACTGCTGTGGAAGATTTGCTGAAAGCGTTCGCTCTGCCTGAAATGCTCGATAAACTGAGCGACCCGACGACTATTTTAGTGGTGGCCGGCTATGCCGATACCGGCGGGCGCGCGGATGCCAATCTGCGCATCTCACAGAAGCGCGCGGAGAACATCAGTCGCATTCTTAAAGAACAGGCCAAACTGCCAAACGCGATCCAGACAATCGGCATGGGAGGGACTGAGCTTCTCGATAGCAAGCGACCAGGCGAGAATCGAGCGGTTGAGGTTTGGGCGGTTGTGCCCTTTTAGTGCACCAAGTCAGTGACTGGTGCACTAATGCACCGCCTCATGTCCTGTTAGGACACTGCCATTCACTTACGTTCCGAATCTCTCCGCAGCGCGAGCTTTCGCTTTAGCGGCCTCTTCTTCTCGATTCTTCGGCGGAGAGTTGGCCTCGAGCGAACGCAGAAGAGTCGCCGAGATATTGGCGATCTCATCAACTGCAGCCAGAAACGAGGCTTCATTTGCCTTCGACGGTTTGTTGAACCCGGTGATTTTTCTGACGAACTGGATTGAAGCGGATCGAATCTCTTCGGCTGTGACCGGCGGATCGAAGTTAAAGAGAGGTCTGATGTTCCTGCACATGGGAGGGTTCGGCGTTCGGTGTTCGGCGGGTTCGGGCGTTCGGGCGTTCGGTGTTCAGCGTTAACGAAAGTACCCTTACAGTATCAGCGGGTCATTTCCATGTCCGCTACGACGAACGCGACCCCCGATGCCTCGGACTGAGCGGTCTTTGCCCCTGGTGACACTGAAACTGACACAAAAAACGTCTCACCTGGATATTTTACTATAATTATCGTAATTATTGCCGTAATGGTTGGTACAAGACCATTTAAATTTGACCGGCGCCGTTTCCTCCCTGGTTTCCGCCGCACATCGAACCACTCATATGCCTTACAAAGAGTTCGTCCTCGCGTATTATAACAGTCCTCTCGGCTGTCTCATCGATACCCGAAAGGCTTTGGGAATCTTGCTGGTTCACGAG
>DATHPI010000088.1:0-13794 GCA_035484035.1 Chthoniobacterales bacterium | reverse complement strand
ATTCGCGGAACCATTCTCCGCGGCTGGGCGCGGAGCGCTTCGGGCGACACGGTGAAAAGCCTTTCGTGGATCGAGGAAGGGATAGAAGACTGGCGCGCAACGGGCGCAACGCTATGTGTGCCATTTTTCCTTGCACTCAAGGCCGAGGCTCTATACCTGGCCGATCGTATCTCCGAAGCGCTTGGGGTAATCAATGAAGCAAAAGAACTGGTCGAAAGATCTGAAGAGTGCTGGTGGTCTGCGGAACTGTACCGGCTCTGCGCTGTGTTTCTCGCCGCGCTCGGCGCTGCTCCGACGGTCATCGAGGCTTCTTTTCGCGAATCCTTCCGCACGGCCAAGCGGCAGCAGTCGGCTGCACTGGCGAAGCGCGCGCAAACGACTTACGCAGAGTACCGTCAAAAAAAAGCAAGCGCGTCGGGAGAACGTGGATTCCGACTGTCTCTTTGATATCCGAAAGGCAAAAAAGGCCAGCCGGGATCCACGATAGCCGTCTGCGGCGAACATCTACGGTCCCTCTACTACGGCAAGGAGAACCCGGTTGGTCATCAGGACATTTGTATCAGCGCCTGGTGATCAGCTGCCTCTCAAGTCCAATCACCGGATCAGATCGACCATCCAATTATGAGCGAAGCACAAAAGATCCGTTTTCGGGTAAAGGTGAAACGCCCCGAGGAAACAAGGGAATATCTCGTCGTCATGGATTTGCAGACTCTCCAAAACGAAGAGATCGGTTACCCATTGGTGAGAGCAGCGGAAGGTATAAAGCTAAATTTTCTCGTTGATGTTCAACAGGATCAATTCGTCGAAATCAGCGAAGACGAGATGTCCAAAATGCAATTACGCTCCGTTCCTTCTTCCCGTCACGATATGGGTCTTTGGGAGATTCTAAGCTAATCGGAAGCGCCTTTGGGTTGAAAGCAAGGGCGCAAAATGCGCTGATGACAACGACCGCTTTTCCGGGCAGTGAATGACCGCCGAGGTGAGCTGATTCCGGTTCGACTTCCCGAAGTAGTGCTACCTTACCTATTGCACAGTTCAGGTTTTTAACCAGATATCCAGACGATCCAACGCGAACCAAACAGATCCGTGAACTAAGAACAGAGAAACTTCTCTTACCATATTGCACCATCTTTTTTAACGGTAGCTATTAGCCCTCGAAGATGGATAGTTGATTTATGCCCAAAATTACTTCTCTCCAAGAGGTCCTTGTTGATCAACTTAAAGATCTCTATAGCGCCGAAACGCAAATCACCAAGGCTCTTCCCAAAATGGCTAAAGCCGCCGGTTCGCCTGATTTAAAAAAAGGCTTCCTGCTGCATTTGTCTCAAACAAAGGAACACGCCGTTCGGATCAAGGCCATTTGCGATAATCTAAAGGAAAAGGCTACCGGCAAGAAGTGCATGGCGACGGCCGGCCTCGTGGAAGAAGGTCAGGAAGCAATCGATGAAAATGCCACAACTGAGGCGAAGGATGTTATGCTGATCGCCGCTGCCCAGCGGGTTGAGCATTACGAGATCGCCGGTTATACTAGCGCCATTTCTCTAGCCAAAGCTCTTGGTCTAACGTCCGTCGTAAAGACCCTCTCCACAACATTAGGCGAAGAAGTGGCAACGGATGCAAAGCTTTCCAAAGCCAATGAATCCGCGATCGCCACCACCCAAAAGAGCGAACGATAGGCCCGAATAACACGAAGATAGGGCTTTTTCCAAGGAGCCTCGGCGCAGGTAGGGCGAAGCTCCGCCTGAGCCGGGGCTTCCCGCGTGGTATTGAGGACGGACAGATCAGCAACTGGGATTCCTTTCGACAAAGCCGAAATCATTTTCTCGATTGGCGCTGGTTTCTTTTCCTCCGGTCCGGCCAGCTTAAGAGCGCACAATGAATCAGCCCCGGTCAAAGGGAGCCTGGCCCCTGGTGAGTGGCTCTCCACAGACGGCTCGCGGATCCATCGACAGAGAAAGATGATGGTACGTTTTGAATTTTCAAACCGACACGAACTCCTCGCGCGATCTACAATCAGTGCGGGTGCCCAGGAATAATCCTGGTGGAACACTAGCTCGGATTCGTCCTATATCATGAAATCGGCAAATAAATTCGACGATCAAGAGTCGCTTCCAGTGCCAGACAATCATATCCTGGCAATCATTAAGAACCCAGAAGAAGCAAAGGTCGTTGTCGAAGCTCTGAACGGGAGAGGATTTTCTCCTGATGAAATTGGCCTTCTGGCAGGGGAAGCAGACGCTGAGAAACTGGACGCAGCAACCGGGAAAAAAGGGTTCTTCGCAAAGATGCTGACTTCCGGGATCGATATGGGCGACAGGGACACGGAATACTTCAAACAATATCGCAGTGCCCTGATGCAAGGCTCCACGATGATCGGAGTCGAGGTCAAGAACGACGAAACCCGCGACGAAGTAAGACAAATTCTGAAGACGCACGGTGCTCGTTTCATTACTTCTTTCGGTCGGTTTGTGACGGAGGTTCTAGAACCTTAGCCCCGCCAACCCAAGCAATTCTGGAACGCAGCCCGGTGGCGCCGATAGGGTGCCGCTACCGGGCCGCGTGCTTGTAGACGTGAAGACTGGAGACTGTTCGGTATCCCTCGCAGCGGACTGACCGGTAAAAGACTGCTGACAGAGTAAATGACCGCGCGTGTAGAAAGCAGAAGGAGCAAAACCTTATCGAAAAGGACGAATCAACGAAAAGCTATGGGAAGATTCTTCAACTTGCCCTGCCGGTCGGTTTGGAGACTGTCTTCCAGACTTCTTTTGGCTTGATCGATCAGATTATTGTCGGGCTGCTGGGCGCGAGCGCGGTGGCCGGTGTTGGACTAGCAAATAGTATATCCTTTATCGTCATGTTGGTTTACTCAGCGATTGGAACCGGAAGTGGGGTTCTGATTGCCCAGGCGTACGGGCGTAAAGATATGGGGGAAGTCTCCGCGATTGCCGCCTTGGGCCTAATCGTGGCGGGAGCTTTCGGGCTCTGTACGGCCCTGCCACTAGGCCTTTTTCCGGTTATTATTCTTCGCTGGATTGGAGCCGAGGAAAACGTAGCAAACGAGACCGCCGGTTACTTTCAGCTGTTTGCCGCCTCCGCACCGCTGGTCGTGATGACCGCCGTCAGTACAGCAACTTTCCGTTCGCTGAGCGACACTCGGACGCCGATGGTAATCACCATGGGCGCAGTAGCTCTAAATACACTGCTTAGTTTTCTTTTAGTGCTGGGGATCGGTCCTTTTCCAAAGCTCGGCGTACTGGGCGCCGGAGTCGCTACGTTGATTGCTCAATCCGCCCGCTGCCTTGTTCTAATTATCTCGCTGTATCGTCGATGCGAAGGGCCGCAATGGACGTGGCCATGGCAATACAAAGGTATCAGTACGATCTCAAAGCGGCTCACCGATATCACCTATCCGCTGGGTTTGAGCGAACTGCTCTGGGGCGCGAGTGCCTTTATCTATACAGTTGTCTTCACCCGTCTCGGCACCGTCGCGCTCGCCGGGAGTCAAATCGTGATGGTGATCGAAAACTTGTTTATCGCTGCCGCTGCCGGGCTGGCGCCTGCAGCAATAGCGTCCATTGGTCAAGCAATCGGAGCAGGTTCGATCGGTTCTGCAAAAGAGAATGCCGGCACGGTGCTTCGACTCGGAATTCTGGCGGGACTTTTCTTCACTTTCGTTCTCGTCGGTGCTGCCTTTTTGCTATCCTTCCTCTACCCGCGAGTCGGAAAGGATGTGCTGCAAGTCGCTTTTTGGGGGATTCTGATCGCAGCAACTGTGCAGCCGGTCAAAGTGCTTAATAGCATCCTCGGCAACGGGATCCTGCCGAGCGGCGGAGATACAAAATTCGTACTCACAGGTCACCTGATCGGAAGCTACCTGGTGGGCATCCCCACGGCCGTCTTGCTAGCAATTTTTGCGGGATTGAACGCATGGGGTGTATTTGGTGCCCGCGCGCTTGAGGAGATCGTTAAAGTTATCGCATTTTTCCTCCGATTTCGCACCCCGGCGTGGTACCGGAAATCCGCAGAAGGGTCCCTGGCAGCTGTAAAATAGATTGCTCCATCGCCGATCAGATTCAATCGGATTTGCTAACTTGGGAAAAGAAGGTCCCACCTCCGAAACCTGCAGGTTCTGGAATATGTGGATTTGAACAGTCCAATCATCGCGGCTGATGCGAGTAGATTTGTAAGATGAATACGCAAAAATTTTTTGCCCTCATCGCTTCTTCAAAAGAGAAGTCATCGGATCCACGATTCAGAGTTTTTGTCGAGCTTGGGGACAAAGGCAAGGACTTTTGGGAAAGCCAGGTGCTCGGTACAGCCGAGGGGCGTGCACAAATGACAGCCCTACGAAACGGCTTGAAGGAAGTTTTGCCTGGTGGAACCGAACTTTCAGAGGCGCCGGTCGCTACTTTTTTCGAGGGTGACGCCGAAGCTATCATCGAAAAAGCGGAGCCCATTATTGCAAAGGACGGGCGGAGAGCGTGGATCGTTCAAGACTAAACCGCCTCTCCTTGTACAGAACGGCTGCCACGCAATACGGCTACGGCATGGCGACGGCAGAATCGCCGACCTTGGCTAATCCACAAACTCCCCAGCCGAAGTTTTCCTCCCGCGTCTCGGTGATCCTGCCAACCTACGTGGACGGGAAATGACTGCTGAAGTACACCGCATTCCTCTCTGCGGCGTGGCGCGCCAGCCAGCGCCGTGAACGCCTTGCCCCTTCGGGAAATTCACAGAACATGGAGACGAGATCCGGTTCGTATAACTCAATAGGATGATGCATCGCGTCTCCACCAAAGATCGCCTCCGACCCTTGCGAGGTGATCGATCTGGCAGCGTGATCAGCATGGATATGCGTCAGTAGAATATAATCGACGGTCTCCGGCTGCACCCTATAGCGGCCAGGCGCTCAAGATATGGATTATGCAGATGATCCAGAACCTTCAGCGTTGGTCGGTCCTTGTCGTTGCCTGCCCCGGTATCGATGAGGCTGACTTTGCCCTCGAACCGCACGATCCAGGTGGGAACACTCATGAGCAGGTGACTGGTCTGCAGGTCGTATGTTATCGAATCAAGCCAATCGGGGTGCACCCGTTGCAATCATCGTTCCCTTTGGTAGCACCGAAGCGCCGCTCAACGGTGCTAACGGAACATAGGCCGGAAGCCTATGCTACTTTAACGCCGTCGCGTCTTCACTCCAGGTGCACGGCAACTGCTGAGGCCCTTCGGGCCAGGCACTTCGCGCCTTGCTACTATCAACCTGTCTCTCCGGGACAAAAGCCATTCTCCCATCGAAACGCCTGAAAATTTAACTCTGTTGCATCAGAACCGAATGAATGTGCTTACTGGAGGCAAATCAATACGGTGCTACGACGACCACTGGAGCGGCATACCAATAACCTGGATACCAGTACCCACCATTCCAAAACCCTCCATGCCAGTAGCGGTGATGCCAATAAGCTTGGTGGTAGCCACCATAGTAGTGATGATAATAACCCCAATGCGCTTGAGCGTTCTGGCTTAGCGGTAACAAAACAGCTGCAACTGCGATTAAACCTAATAGAGACTTTCTCATAAATTGATTATTGTTGTTTTGAGCCGAATAGTTCTTTGATTGCCGGCTCCTACTTTGAACAAGCACGGCTCATGCCAGCGGCGCGGAATGCCAATCTCCCAGAGAACTGTCTCCTGCTTGGAGAGCAGGCGTAAAAACTGTGTCCCTCTTCTGGGACTCGCATTCCCAATTTCGAACGAGCAGCTTGCTTATCGCGAAATCGCGGCATCGAACCACTCAGAGTCTCCATTTGTTCCACGTGGGGATTGCACACCTTGAGCAACCGTTTCCTGGGAGGTCAGGCCGGTAATCTGGCACGGTTCTCGCTATTTTAAGCCTGACAAAATGGCAGAGACCATTCTGACTGTGCCCCGCGGCGTGAATATTCATCATGAGAATCTCGATCATACACTCAACTACCTATACCTACGCAAAGCCCGTACTGCTGGCACCGCACGTAATAAGACTCCGGCCCAGGTGTGATGGTTCTCTATGGTTGACCCATTTTGATATCCATATTCAACCTCAACCTTCTTCTCTATCGCAGTCCTTTGACCTTGAGGGGAACACGGTAAGCCATGCGTGGTTCGACGGTAAAACCGACCAGCTCCATGTTACGAGCCGGTCCGAAGTCGAAACGCTTCGGACAAATCCCTCCGACTACTTGCTCGATCCTCAGGCGTCCAGATTGCCACCACGCTATTCGGCCGGTGTGGAAGGGCTCCTCGCGCCTTACCGTTTGCGGGCAGAGTCCGATGGTCAGGTCGATCAATTCGCACAGGAAATTGCCGACGAAGCCGGTGGAAATACCCTCTATTTTCTCGATGGCCTTAGCCGGCGGCTCTATGAGACCTGCTCGCGCATCATTCGAGAAACGGGTAAGCCGCAAGAACCGGCATTTACGCTTCAGCAACGGCAAGGTTCATGCCGCGACTTGACCGTTCTGTTTATCGACGCTTGCCGTGCGGTGGGGATAGCCGCTCGGTTCGTCAGCGGCTATCGCCGCTACGGCAGGGATCCAGCGAAGCGTTACATGCACGCCTGGCCGGAAGTATTTCTGCCAGGCGGAGGGTGGCGCGGTTACGACCCAACACAAAGTGCACTGGTTACCGATCTTCACGTTGCCGTGGCTGCTTCTCATGAGCCAGCTGCGGCTGCGCCGATTCAAGGCGCCTATTTCGGTGAGAGCGTTCCGTCAAAAATGGAGGCTTGGCTACAAATTGGCGATCAGCTGCCACTGGCGCCGATCTTATAGAAGGATCTGGATTCGGGGTCGCCTTTGCTCCGGTACAACCAGCCGGCGAGTCTGGGACGAATTTTACGAGCATTTTGATGCCCGCGACGCCGGATGGACCAAGGTCGTGCGAAAACCGGCGGAGTGAGATAGCGCATTCTAGAGGAGTTGTCAGTATGCAGAGACGAAATTTTATCAAGGCGGCCATGGCGGTCGGGTTGGGGGGCGCCGCCGTGCGGACGATCGCCCAGCAATCGCCGGCTTCAAGAGGAGTCCAGGCACCTGTGGAAGACTCAGGACTGCCCCGGGTGGAAGATCCCGGCGAGCTCAGAGGCGAAATGCTTTACCGAGCACTCGGAAGCACTGGGGAACGCGTATCCGCGATCGGTCTCGGAGGATCTCATATTGGCAAACCCGCGTTGTCCGATTCGGAATCGATTCGTCTCATCCATCAGGCAATCGATCGTGGTATCACCTTCATGGATAATTCGTGGGACTACAACGAAGGCCAGAGTGAAATGCGCATGGGCGAAGCCCTCTCGCAGGGAGGATATCGCGAAAAAGTCTTTCTCATGACCAAGATTGATGGACGCGGAAAGGAAGAGGCGACTCGTCAGATTGAGACCTCTTTGGAGAGGCTCAAGACGGACCGTATTGACCTGTTGCAACATCATGAAATTCTCCGTTTCGACGACGTCGACCGCATCTTCGCAGAAGGCGGGTCGATGGAGGCTTTTTCGGCTGCCCGGCAGAGTGGTAAGATTCGCTTTATCGGCTTTACCGGACATAAGGATCCTCGGATTCACCTTTACATGCTTGAAACAGCAGCGAAGAACGGGTTCAAGTTCGACACCGTCCAAATGCCACTCAACCTGATGGACGCCCATTTCCGCAGCTTCGCTCATCTGGTCGTACCGGGGTTGATCGAGCAACGGATCGGGGTGCTGGGGATGAAGACGTTCGGCGGTGCCGATGGAATTATTCTTAAAAGTAAAACCGTTGAACCGCTGGAATGCTTGCACTATTCGCTGAACCTTCCGACATCAGTCGTGATCACCGGCATCGACAACCAAAATGTTCTTGATCAAGCCTTCGATGCGGTGAAGACGTTTCGTCCGATGAATCCTGAACAGATAACTGCGCTGGTGGCAAAGACGCAGAAAGCTGCCGCAGACGGGCGGTACGAGCTATTCAAAACGACAGCGCATTTTGACTCCACGGCTAAGCATCCCGATTGGTTGGGTGGAGATAGTCCCGCAGTGCAGACACTTGCGCCACAAGGCGCAGGATAGACCGATCGACCGATCCCTTCTTTGCCAGATGCGCATCAAAAAAGTCAGTGTCGCCAGGGTACTGTGTCTATGGGCCCTTCAATCGCTTTCCATACCTGTAAGTTCATCGCTGACCGGATAATCGGATGCGGTTGCGATCGGAAGCTCGACCGTAAAGGTAGCACCTTGGTCGCGCCCGTCGCTTGTCGCCGTAATCCGGCCCCCGTGCATTTGGACAAGACTTCGCGAAATCGCTAATCCAAGTCCAAGCCCTCCGTATCTCCGGGCCAGATCAGAACTTCCCTGCTCAAATGGAGTAAATATCTTCGGCAAAATTTCCGGCTCAATTCCGATCCCGTGATCCGTGAAGTCGATGGCGATACCAGTCCCGTCTATAGGAACTGCTAGTTGCACCGGAGTCAGCGGCGTCCGCAATTCATGCGATAGCACCTCGGGATCAAGTTGAAAAGCCCGACCGCAGCGGGAGTATAGCGTTGGATGCGCAGCTGGCGATCGAGAAAGACGGTTGCGATATCAGTGGAGGCCATCAAATTCTGGAGATCACTGTTGGTTCCTTTCGAACGAAGAACGGGGGTCCGTTGAGGCGGTGCGAATCCAAAACCCGATAAATCGTTCAGGGCGAATCCTGAGTGCGCCAACTACCGTTTGCCGTTAAAATATACGGCTAGCACGCTGATGAAATCTTCTCCCAGTTCAGAAGCTCCTACTGGATCTGTGCCGGTTAGGCCGGGAAAATCAGATGATGATCAACCGCATCGGAGTCTCTTCAGGCTTCTATTGGACATTGAAACTCGGCTGCGTGCGGAAGCAAGACGCGATTCTTCCGCCAGCCTGCGAAAACCCGAGAAAGACAAGACTTTAAGCAACCAGTGATCAAGAACTTCTCGGCACATTGAATAGATCTGGGCCTCGAATCTGGACTTTTATTATGACTCCCGAACAGATCAAAGACGAGATTCGAAAACTGGATCTGTGCGATAGAATCGGTCTATACAGATGGATCAATGAAGAAGTAGCAGGGCGCCCTGGAATCGGAGCCGATCGGTCCCTACAGATTCGCAAGGAGATAGAGCGCATGTGCAAAGCCGCCCATCCAAAGACGCATTTTCTTAAACCCCAAAAGCGCGAATCCCGGCCAATCGGACGTGAAACCAGTAGATTTTCTCCAGAATGATGCGGTTAGGTTAGGGCTTTTCGAGTGCAGTCAACAATTCAACTAACCTGGTGACAACTGGCTTCCAGTCTTCGGCTTGTGACTGCCGAAGAAGTCTAATACTCGGATACCACGGACTATCCTCACGATCGCGTAACCAGCGCCAATCCGCATCTGCATGCAACAGCAAAAGGACCTTCTTTCCGAGAGCGCCCGCAAGATGAGCCACCATGGTGTCCACCGTAACAATGATATCGAGCGATTTAATTAGCGACGCCGTCCTGCAGAGATCCATTGAACGCTCTTCCGGATTTTGAAAGACAATGGGTGACTTGGCAATTTCCTGCAGCGCTGCTCCTCGCTGGAGCTGAAAAAAGCTTAATTTCGACGATCCGCTCAGCGGCTCAAGGTGAGCCAAACGAATAGAACGCCGGAGATCGTAAGAACCACCGCACCAGCAGAGACCAACAGTTAGCTGTTTTTCTCGTACTTGCGGAAACTCTTGTGGGGTATCGAGGTAAGGTATTGTGCAAGGGATGGTGTCCAATGTGGTTCGAAAGACATAGGGAAGTTCTGTTGATTCAATTTCAACGTAATCCTTCGTTTCAGTGTCGTTATGATCGAGCTCGATAAGACGGTCAATACCATGGATCGTCTGGAAAAGAGGAAGGAGTGCCTGTGGCGCCTCGACTGTCAGGCTGTTCGCCCGCAGTCGAACCAGGGGCGCATAACGAAGGAACTGAATGGCGTCGCCCAAACCACGCCAGCACCGTATTAGCACGTTGCGATCATCCATCGAGGAACCGTCCCAAAGCGGACGGCACCACCGCTCTCTCCTCGAATAATCAATTCTCATCTGCCGAAGCAGATCGCTCGCGGCCCACGCCGAGGCAAAATCGCCGGCCACCGCCGCCATTAGCCATTGCTGAGCGGTCTTCTGTTCGTCTGGGATCCAATTCACTCAAGCCTCCAGATACGATAGAATGAGGCATCATCCCTCATCGAGATCCAGGCTATCTACAATATTGAACAATTCATCAACCCTATGGGCGCAAGTGTGATGGTCACGAATCGTCTGCAGGCCTTTTTTAGCGAGTCCTCTCGCCAGGTTAGACCCGCTCAGGACTGCATCAAGCCTGCGCGTCATCTCTTTTCCATTTTCGGCAAAAAGCAGATCTTCACCAACTCTGAATAGGCGCTCTGAATCTTGCCAAGGAGCCGAAACCATCGGAATGCCGCAAGCAAGCGCCTCAAAGACCCGAATCGTCGGTATTCCAGCTAAAGCGTCCACGTAAGGTCTGCGCGGTATGTGCACAGTTAGGTGGGCCTTTCCAAAGACCTCGGGGACGCGAAAGTTTGGCAGCCAACCACCGTAGCTGATCCCAGCCTCAGCTAAAGTCTGCAAAGCGAACTCAGGATACCTAACACCGTAAACAATTGCTTTGAGCCGGAGATCACGAACTGGTTTGATCAAAAACTCGTGCAGTTCGCTCGTCCGCTCATCATCTCCCCAATTTCCAATCCAGGCCAGATCGTACTGATTTTCCGTGGCCTGGGCGGGCCGAAAGACGCGGGTATCCGCCGCTTCGTGCCAGGCCCATGCACGGCGCACCCAACCCTTCTTTAAGTAAATGTCTCGCAGCGACGCGCCATAAGCAAGAACGCCATCATAGTCGTTCAAAGCGAGCCCTGCTATTTTTTCTGGTTGGGTCACTGCCCGATGATGGCTATCGTGAAAGAGTACCCGAAGCGATGGGGTATGAGCGCGAAAGGTCCCTATTGCATCGATCAGTTCTGGAGAAGTCCATTCGTGTACGATGGCAAGCTGGGCATCACCCAGGATCTCCTCTAAGTTAAGTGTCCGGTAGCGATTACTCCTTAGAAGCGGATAGGCGGCCTCAAAATCAGCTAAAGATTGCTCGCCTTCATCGGCAATAAGATTGCTATAACTCCACGAATTCTCCGGTTCATAAACAGTGAGATGGTGCCTCCGCGCTAACAATTCCGAGCAGATTCCCCGCAGGAAGTGAGCATTTCCATGATTCCAATCAGACAGCAGCGAGTGACAGAAGATAACAATTTTCAACGCAATCCACCTCCTCGTGCGTCGTCTCAGTGCACGGGTTTATTTCGGTTAAAAAATATTAACAAAGACTCACCACAGCTTTAAAAAAGTCCGGTGGTCTCTGCTCCAAGGTTTGAAACCCTTCGCCGATCCGCTCAAGTGGGAAGAAGTGCGACACCAGTTCTCCAAGCCGAATTCTCGAGGAAGCCACCGCCTCTGCGGCTCCCCGTATTCCCTCAAGGTAGACTGCTTCGTCCCGTTCATGTGCATTGATGACATCGATCCCTCTCCAATTCCATTCCTGCATGTTGACCATTCTCGGCCCATCCTGATGATAACCCGCGATCACCAGTCGCCCTCTCGTTCCGGTCAAATCACTGGCCAGATCCAATGTTTCCTGTACACCTGCGGCTTCAATGACCACATGACACATGCTTCCCTCCGTCGTCTTGCGAACGACTTCCAACAGGTGATCCCTATTCTCGGGCGAGAACGTTAGGTGGGCGCCCATTCTCTCCGCCAGACGTAGCGCCGACGGCCGACGTGAAATTGCGATGGTTTTGGCACCTGCCTCAGCAGACAACTGGAGGAGGATCGCACCAAGAAAGCCTGTTCCAACAATTGCCACCCAATCATCCCTCGTAATCTGGGAACGGCGAAAAATGTTGATCGCACAACCCAATGGCTCACCCAAAAAAGGGATCTCGTTGAGGTTGCCCGATATCGGGATGATGCTTTTCGCTTTCGCCAGTTCAAACTCCGCAAACCCACTGTTGCCAAGCACCGAAACATGCTGACCGGCCTTCAGCCCGGAGACCTTCGTCCCGACTTGATCTACCACGCCAACTGATTCATGACCCGGCGCCCCAGGCGGAAATGGATACGAAAACCAGGGAGCTCCTTTCCAAGGAGCTAGATTAGAAGAACAAATTCCGCAATATTCCACCTTTATCCTCACCTCGTCAGCGGCAGGTTCGAGGATTTCCAGCTCTTTCAGCTCAAATTCTCGCGGGCGCACCAACACCGCCGCCAACATTTTTCGTTTGTTTCGCATACTCATCGATGAGGGTTTCCCTTCCTTCCAAGGCAAGTCATCGTGTGAGCATTCGCCGTAATTACCTTGTTCGGATCTACCTTGGCGCCCTTTTCGGTTGAAGCGGGCCAATCATCATTTGGTGTCTGCTCGACATCGAGGATTGAGGCCCTTAGGGGATGGTCGGGGGCATCCCTGACAAGCGTTGAAGGATCACATTACGAAGATTCCCTGACACGCAATTGAAAGATCAGATTGCAAACTCAGGCGCTGAGATCCCGCTCTTACAAAATACTATATGGTTTCTACAGTACTAATTACAGGAGGAGCCGGCTTCATTGGCTCTCATTTAACCGACCGTCTGCTTACACAGGGTCACAGAGTTCGGATCCTGGACACGCTCGTCCCTCAGGTACACGGCTCCAGTGCGCGCCGACCATCCTACCTTTCGCGTGAGGCGGAGTTTATTCAGGGTGACATCCGGGATCCTAACGCGGTGCAAAGAGCGGTGAAAGATGTCAGTGGGGTCTTCCATCTTGCCGCTACAGTCGGGGTTGGTCAGAGTATGTACCAAATTCATCGTTATTCGGACGTAAACGCATTGGGGACAGCCGTGCTCCTGGAAGCTTTGGCCCACCATCCAGTAGAGCGACTTGTCGTCGCCTCCAGTATGAGCGTTTACGGAGAGGGATTGTACAAGACGGAGGGAGGTGAAACCATCGAGAATGCTTCGCGCAACCTCCACCAGCTTAAATTGCGGCAATGGGAACTATACGGCGACGACGAAGAGAAATTGCTGCCAATAGCCACCCCGGAAACAAAGGCCCCGGCCGTGCCATCGGTCTATGCCTTGTCAAAATATTATCAGGAACGACTCTGCCTGAATGTGGCTCCCACCTATGGCATTTCGTGCGTCGGTTTACGCTTTTTCAACGTTTTCGGAACGCGCCAATCATTGTCCAATCCCTACACGGGTGTCTTGGCGATTTTTGCTTCTCGTCTTTTGAACGACCGTCCGCCGATGGTGAATGAGGATGGCCTGCAACGGCGTGATTTTGTTTATATTAATGATCTTGTCCAAGCTTGCAGTCTCGCTTACTCAACTCCGGAGGCTAGCGGACAGGTGTTCAACGTGGGCAGCGGTCGAGCTTCGACTATCCTGGAAGTGGCCGAAAAACTGGCTAAAGCTCTAGACAAATCCCACATAGAACCCGAGATCACGGGCAAATACCGTTTCGGGGATATCAGGAATTGTTTTGCCGATATCTCCAAAGCTCGAGCAATCCTTGGCTACAAGCCGGTTTATGGGCTCGAGCAGGGATTGCCGGAGCTCGTTGAATGGCTATCAACCCAGTCGGCGGAAGATCACTCCTCAGTGGCAACGCGCGAGTTGGCAGAACGTGGGCTCACGGCCTGAAGAATGGAAGGACGCATCACTTCCGCGCTGCATCTTGGCGGCGCGC
>DATHPI010000087.1:0-6249 GCA_035484035.1 Chthoniobacterales bacterium | reverse complement strand
ATGTCACGAATGCCGCGGCTCGGACAGGTCAAACCGACGATCTTTCCTTTGATCGCGGTCGTATCTGGAAATAGCTTTTTCAGCTCACGCACCGTCGCTTCGCGAACATCAGCTTCCTTGGGAACTGAAAAATGCTGTTTGATGAGCACGACTGAGGGAATGTTCTTTGAACGAGGAAGATGAGAGGTCTTCATCCGTAAAGGTTTATTACGGAGTATAGCACGGCTTTCTTTTAAGCGTCACCGGATCCATGTAGAACATCAACGGTAGAACATCAACGCCGTGAGTGACGCGATCCCCGTTTTAACTGATAGGAAATCGCTTTTGAGCGAAGACTCGCTTCTTGAGCGTGTCGTTGCGGCGGCCGAAGAACGCCAGCTTTTAATTCACTCATCGGCTTAGGCCACATATTGCGCTCTCTTGCAGCCGCTTCTACCGAGACGTGAGGTTCGAGGAGGCGTTGCGCACCCCGAGGCGCTCCTGAAGCATCGGTCACCCTGGCATTTCCCATTAGAACATTGGATGGTGCGGGTTTTGTTCCCAACCCAGAACTCTCCCGGACGCTGAGCTCGACATTCTGCGCTCTCGCCAGAGCTCTATTCCACCCCAATCAAAAATTCTGGCCTCGGAATTCAGGTAGTTCCGTGAAGCTGGTTCGGGGATGAGCCGTCATGAAGTTAAAACGGATTCCTGCCAGCAGCGCTATCTATGGGCAAACTCTTCCTGCTTAAAGGTGTCAGGGGTCGGTTACCGGAAGCCGAGTCACTGTCAACTTCTTTTGTCATGTCCAGGCAAAGACCGCTAGTTCGCGAAGAGGCTTGTCGAGACCGCCTGTTGCCTTACTATCGTGAACTCGGGATTGATCCTGAGATCCCGGTACCAGTGAGACACTTCCACGTCATTGCGCGACTATCCTCTTGACGCCAAACGCGCCGCCGATCAAAAGATCGCCGTCTTCGAGAATCGTAGTAATACCGCCAAAAGCGTTCCAAACGCGGCTGTCATCTGGGAAAATCCAGCGTTCACGGAGTTCTCCCGTCAGCCAGTCGAGACCAACATACTGGTAGTCACCGTTTTCCTTGTGCGCACAATACAGAAGGCCGGACTTCGCCGAGACTACCGGAACCATGATGTCCGAGTTGTCAACTTCACGATTGATCCACGCCTTTTCAAACCCGTGGGTTGTGGGATTCCACAAAAACTTCTCTACGCCGAGTGGCGCGGGACGCGTTACCCCGGCAGTGAACGCATTCGGGAAGCCGGGTATTTTCACTGGCTTCGGATAGGAGCCATTGATGTAGACAACGCCGTAACCAAGTACGTTAGGCGACGGCTCGATCGTGAGTTGCGAGATTTCAATGCGAGCCTGATCTGCGATACGGCGCGACTTTGTACCGGGCTTTTGCTTGAAGTCGTTGGGAATTTCATCGCGCCAGAATGCGACCGCGTTTGTGCCCGATTCAGCGGCGTCGGCGATCACGACGAGTTTGTCCGAGTCATCGCCAAAACCCATCAAGGTAGGCGTTGTGCCCGAGCCACGGGAGATCGCCCCCGCCGCCAAAGCTTTTTCGTCAGGCGTCCATTCGTAGCCGGATTCCCACGCGCCGTCCTTCTCGTCAGTGGAAAGCTTTTGGCCGTTCCAGATAACCTTGAGCATTCGTCGTGAAGTAACGACGTAGATGCCGCTCCGTTCATCGATGGCGATGCTGTTATCGACGGCTTCTCCCGGAAAAGCCACATAGGATTTGACGTTTAGGTCGCGGTCGAGCACGACCAACGCGCCAGGAGCGGCGGCGGCAATATAGCCGTCGTAGGTCATGTTGAGACCGATAATCCGTGTGACCGCTTTGGCGGCGTCCGGCGGAAGAGCGGCGGCGACATCGACGGATTTGACGATGCGGACTGGGCCGCGAACTTGGTTGTCGTCAGTGGTCTTGAGGACCTTTGTCCCGCCAAAAACGCAATAGTGAAAGCCATCTTTGTCGAACAAGTTGTACACACCGTTGATACCTGCTTCACGGGTCACGCCGAGGCGGTCGATGTGGGCTGCAGCGTTGAGTATTTGGGCGTCATCCTTGGCTCGTCTGGCTTCATCGAATTCGGCCAGCAATGCGCTGACCGCCTTATCATCTGCCTTCGCAGCCAGATCTTCCATGCCGGGATACGGCATGAAAGAGAGCGACTCGAAGGACTTGCCCGTGGCCAAGATTTTACGAATGCCGAGCGTTCCGCTGGCGAAAATGACGGTATCCTCGCGGATCTTTTTCACGGTGGGATTCGAGACCATGAGGTTCGGCACCATCTTCACGTCCTTGTCCCGTCTGAGTTTCTTTCCTTTTTCCGGTCCGGCAAACAAAACCGAATCCGTCGCCGCAGGATTGAAGTGCGATGTGGGATAGACGCTGTCGGTCAGCCACGGATTGCGTGGGGGCATGTTCGGAGCGTTTTGCGTAAAAGCAGTGCTTTCGAACGCGAGTGTAGCGATAAGGGCTAGATGGATGACGAAGGATTGGGGGTTCACGATTTTGGTTCCTTTGTTAAATCGTCGATCCGGCAAGATGCTACATGCCAAACGACCGGGAACCAGTCGAGAGCAAAAATGCCGCCCTCTGATCGCCGTCGGCCTCAAGATTTACTTCTGAAGGCGGATCTCTGATAGGATCACCGAGCAAGTACAACTGGAATAACGGTCTGGACTGGAGTTGCTGCCACCAAAACAACCGGAGTGACCGCCATGACCGCAGACGGCATTGGCGGGGCCGTACTTTTGAACGCTCGCCGGAACGGCCGCAGAATCTTCGATTCGCATTCGGAAGGAACTATTTTTGGAAATATCGAAATTCGGTGTCAATCGGGAGATCTTATGATGATTCACGTCGCGCGTCAGGGTGAGAAGCTTGGAGCTTATGATCTCGAAGATGCGAAGATCCGTCTTCGACAGGGATCGCTGAGGGAGAATGACCTTGCTTGGTACGAAGGTGCTGCTGACTGGATGCCGATTGCACATGTTCCTGGATTTAAGGAACTTCGTCTTCCGCCTATTCCATCTTCTAGCCTTTCGTCGCTAGTAATGGCCGGATTACCGGGTGCGAGTTCGGCATTTGCAGGTTTCTGGTTACGGTTGGTTGCTTTCCTAATTGACGTTATCATCCTCTTGGTTCCAAAGGGTTTAGTCGATGTTGTAGTGTTCGCTACAACGTCCAACGAACACGGCGGTGCGGACGCCCTGTCCCAAATATTTTATCTTGGACTGGACTGGGTTTACTTTGCCGCGTTGGAGAGTTCGTCGTGGCAGGCAACGATCGGCAAGAAGATACTAGGGCTTCGCGTTAGCGATTTAGCGGGGGAGAGAATCTCATTTGGTAGAGGCTCAGGAAGATTCTTCGCTCAGTTTATTTCAGCCATCACTTTGTGCATCGGGTACATTATGATTGGATTTACCGAGAAGAAACAGGGCCTTCACGACATGATGGCGGGAACAATCGTTACTAAGAGGGCTCTTTGAAAATCTGAGAGCAAGCAGCTATCTGGACGCTCCGGCAATAAGTGGTTTGCGCCGCTGGCGCGCCTGACCCTTCGTGGAGGACTTAGCCCAGGGTTGAATGGCGCGAAGATAAGGGCAGTTTGGGATGATTTATTGCCCCTCGAAGTGGGCTAGGATTCAGCTCAGCGGTTCAACCCTGACCATTACACACATCGGCCGGGGTTAAGTGATTGCGAGGCGGGCAACCACTCCCATTATTTCCAAGGTGTTGCCCCTTGCCACGCCGACACAGGCTGGAAGCCTATGCTACACTAACACCGTCGCGTGGTAGCGGTGGGCGCGCGGAACTCCCCTCAGAAAACATTTCGACAAATCGCTCGACACTCCGGAGAGCAATCTAGCTCTAGCATAGCATAGGCTTCCAGCCTGTGTCGGGTTTCGGGGATGAAACCGGGCTGAATCCCAACGGCCCTCTCCGGGCAAGAACCATCCCCATCCGCACCTTGTCTTCGCGCCATTCAAACTCTGGGCTGAGCCCTATAGCCACCTTCGGGCATAAATCACATCACACCAACGAAATCGTCACGGTCGATCAACCCCGGCATCGGCTGGAACCGGCACCGCGACGCCAACCCCGAGCAGCAAATAGGATTCTAATCAGCGAAAAGAATCGTTCTTAAGTCCCCTCCGAGGAGACAATGAAAATCCGCTTGTTACTTGGTCTAATAGCTTCGGCAATCGGTTTCTGTTATGCTATACCGACGTTGGCATTCTAATCTGCATGGGAAACCAATCCTGACCCGCATAGGAAACGATGAAGATCTGCTTGCTACTTATCCTTGCCGGATCGGTGATCAGTTTCGCACTGCCGGTCCTCGCCCAACAGAATGACGCTGTTGATCGACAAACAGTCCAGCAGCGTGATCTGCTCGGAGTTGCCAAGGCAATTGACGATTTCGGCGCGGTTAGTCTAAAGTTGGAGGAGGCATTCAAAAAGAACGACGCCAGCGCTATCGCCGCGCTTTTTACGGAGGACGGGATTTTGGTGGTGTCGGACGGGATGTTTAGTGGGCGACAAGCCATTGAGAAAAGGTATGCGGACTCCTTCCAACGGTGGCCTATCACCACCTTTAGCGCGCAGAGTTATCAGCTAAATGCAATCGACAATGCGGTTTGGTCGGTCGGAGAGTGGTGGAGTACCATTCAAAGTGAGACCGGTCCCAAATTCGAAGGAGGCTACTGGTCAGCGATCTATATTCACGAGGGTGACGATTGGAAGATACGTTTGTTGACCGTCAGCGGGCGTCATCAACCGAGTCGAGACTAAGTCCGCGTGTGCGGCTACCATCGTGATATTGATGATCCCCGAGAAGGTTCAGGCTTTAGCCCTCATCGTAAAAATCAGCTAATGTAGAGCTTGATATTACTAGATCGTAATGGCATACATTACACGCTCGGGCTACGCAGCCAACACGACGAAGCAAATCCCGTAGCCGGTCATCATCCTAAAAATCGTCCTACTCCCGGGAAATAATGAGGATCCGCTTTCTTCTAGCCTTTGTAGTATTGGCAATCAGCTTTGCTTTACCGACCTTTGCTCAACAAAAAGGCACGGTCCTCGGAAAAGCTCAGTGCTTTCGGCATCAGTTAATCGAAAGATGTCTGCGAGCGCCGGGACTGCGTTCCCCAGTGGGGCTAACAAGAACGAAATATCTCTACTGCAGGCAAATGTCCGGGATCGGTAAGGCGATCCGTAACGGAACCTCATCCCACTTCTCCAAGCGGGATCGTTGTCGTGACGATCCAGGCTCATCCTTCGATTCTCTGACCTGAGCAGTTCATCAGTCTCGAAAGCGTCACTCAAGTGTACCGCCATCCCTGGCAGCGCCTCGGTATCGAAAGAGCTCGACGGACATGGCTGGAACTGCCAGCAGGAGGGTGATCAGGATTGAAGCGAGGTAGGCCATCGTCTGCTTCGATCATCCTCCGCCATATCTTAGAGGCAAGGTCAACCTGTCGAAAAGAGTATGGGAGAAGCCGATTCAACGGGGCGAGACTCATTACGCAGAAGGTTTACAAATTATGACTCCAATCCCCGAAACCGTCCTGAATGTTGTGACTCAGGATGAAATAGCAGCAGTGAAAACGGCTCTAGTTCGAAAGGTCGTTCAGATTTCTACAATGGTCCATGCAGCAAAGGATTGGGCATTTGTCGCCTTATGCGATGATGGATCACTGTGGCTTTATCATGGCTCGTGGTCGCGAATTGAGAGGGTACCCCAAACTTATCAGTAGAGCGAAGCGTGTGAAGGGCACTCCATAGCCAGTTTCGCCAGCCGGACAGGCATTTCATGGTGGTCATTAATCACGGTTTTGAAGATCTTTGCCCAATCGGGCCTGCGCAATCCGGCGACGTAGGCTTCAAAATCAACCACCTAAAAGCCCATGTCCCCGACAATGCCTCCCGGAGGGATTGGCGGCCATCTATCCCAGTTCGGTCGTCCGTGACAGAGGCGTCAAATATCGACTTCTAGTAGAATTTCCCTGATTTCCGTGAACGAGCTTTGATCATCGTCGTTCCACTCCATTAAACAGCAAGCCTTATCAGAATTGTTCATCTGAGCCAGTCCCTGTTCAGAAACACTAAGTGCCCGCAGTACGCTGTTCATTGCTTCTCCCCATTGTCGGGAAGGGTAGGCTCTCTGGATCGCACCGAGGGCGCACCATTTGACGCCACGGGGATCGTGAGCTTGGAGCTTATTACC
>DATHPI010000086.1:0-4081 GCA_035484035.1 Chthoniobacterales bacterium | reverse complement strand
GTCCCCATTTCATCTCACCCCGAGGACGTGAAGAGCCGGATTGGCGCGAACCGCAACTGGGCAAATAATGCGGCAGGTGGAGCGGCTAGAATTATCCTCTCCGGGGCAAAGGTGGTCAAGAACTTTCCCGCACGAGTGACGAAATCAGGCCATAGCACTCATTGAGGGCTAGCCGTCCCCGATGGTCAATGAGCGCTGTGAACCCTTTAAAGCTCCTTGGGCTTGAAGTGTTGGCCGGTCCCAAATCCTGACCATTTTGAGGAACGCATCCGCCCACAAGTGCCCCAAGACCTCAAATTCCCGTTTCGGGAAAAATCTTGTCAAGGGGGTAAAACCACTCAATTCCCCCCAACCGGCTGATTCAGATGGAAATATAAATTTCAAAAGTTGGCGGGTTTACCCCCTCCGATTTGCTAGTCTAGAAGTAGAGATAAAAACAACAGGCGCGGCCGGAAAACCGGCTCGCGCCTTTTTTATTGGGATTAAGAGGAAAAATGCCGCAAAACGAAATGCCCAAACCGTCTCAAAATCCAATCGCGCAAGAGCCCGCGCCCCGGCCTCGGTATTCCACACCCTGGCACCTAGCTAACATCCTGCGCGATCGGCAAGCCAACGAGGAGGCGTGGCTCGGCATGAAGACGCCGATGGTTCGCGGACGGCTCTTGCCCAAGCGTCGCGGTGAACTCTCCGAACTCGCTTTCTTTTACAAAGCCGCCAGCCTTGGGTTCGGAGTCGCCAAGCCCTGGGGCGACAGCGAACCGTACGACTTCATCCTCGACTCAGGGCAGCGGCTGTGGCGGGTGCAGCTAAAGTCGGCGAGTCACCATTTCAATCGCCGCTATGACGTGCATGCAAAGCGCGGAAAGGACGAGAAAGTGATGTATACGAGCGCGGACATCGATATCCTCGTCGCCTACCTCATCCCCATAGACGTCTGGTACGTAATCCCGGTGGAAAAGATCGAGAAGAAAGCGCTTTACTTCTATCCATACGGCGGCGCCCGCCACGCACGGCACGAGGCGTATCGCGAAGCCTGGGGTCTTATGGCCCCGCAAACTTCCGACGTTTCATTCCTCTCTGGCTTCTTGGAAAATGGGCGCGCCTGGCCGGGATACCTTAATCCCCGATTCCTGTGACTTGCCGCTTCTCCATTTGTTCAGGGTTCACTGTCCTTTATCAGGCTCCGCTGCGACCCGCGTCTGATCCGTAATCCAGTTCACTTCCCAGGTCTTGCCGCCATCGTCGGAGAAGGACTGTTCAAAGTGAGGAGTGTTCGTAGTGGTGTTCGTCCACAAAAACCGAATCAGGATCACTTTGCCATTAATTGTGTCCTGGGCGTAGAACTCGCCGCGTCCATCTTTGAATTCGCCGATCTGCGGCGGGTCCAGAATGCCAATCTTGCTGTTGGCCCAATACAGACGCCACTGGTGGGATTGAGGATTGTATAGGCGCAAAGTCAAACCTTCGATGTGCCCGCCAGCAGGGCTGTCAGTTTCGAACTGCTCAATCTGAGCGCGGCCATCCCAAATCTTTCTGGTAACGGAAGTGCCGTCAAATTCTATCCAGCTAGTCGAGCCCGTTAAAGGATGCTGGAGGCGCTTCAGGTGAATTTTCCAACTGCCAATTTCGAAATCAAAATCGTGCTGCCCATCTCGCTCAGCAGCAGGCTTCTGAATCGCGCCATCGGAATTCGTTTGGGCCAGCAGGCGCGCCGGGTACGAAACAAAAATCAAGATGGTGACCAAGTTGCACATCCAAACACGCTGCCACGATTTCATCGTCATCCTCCATTCGCAGATTGCGTTGCATGTTCTCTGGCTCGATTCGCCGCTGCTAATAATGTCCGTCGGCGCAACTTAACGGTGTCCAGCAGTCAATTGTTGTTCTCGGCGGATAGACGATGCCAGCAATTTGCGGGATAGCTCCCGGCGTGTAAAAGGTTGTAAATTTCCAAGCTATCGGACTTTGCGGAATATAGTCTCAGACCGCACGCGAAAAAGGAGTATCGATGAGCGAACTGTTGAATTTGGCTATCAAAGCACACGGCGGTCTGGATCGTTGGAACAAGGTGAAGGCAATTAAGGTTGAGGCATCAATCACGGGCGCAATCTGGTATGTGAAAGGTAAGCCAGACGTTCTCAAGAACGTTGTGTTGACTGCCGAGACGCGGAACCAGCGCGTCACAGTGGACTTCCCGGGCCGGGACAAGCGGGCAGTTTTCGAACCAAATTGCGTTGTGATCGAAAGGGTGAACGGAACGCTCATCGAGGCCCGCGATGATCCGGAGAAGTCGTTCGAAGGGCAACAGAGAGAAACGCCCTGGGACGACATCCATGTGACGTACTTCGTGGGTGAAGCCTTATGGACCTACCTCAATACTCCGTTTCTGTACACCCACGACGGATTCATCACCGAGGAGATCCGATCGATTCAGGTCGAAGGCGAATCCTGGCGGCGCCTGAAGGTGACCTTTCCGGATAAAGTGAAGAGCCACACCAGGGAACAGATCTCCTGCTTTGGACCCGACGGCTTATTGCGCCGCCACGACTACACGGTCGACATCCTCGGCGGCGCCACCGGCCTCAACTATGCGTCAGACTACCGCGACATAGACGGCATCATCGTGCCGACCAAGCGCCGGGTCTACGCGTACGAAGGCGACTACCAGCTTGTGAAAGAGCCCTTGCTAGTTGCTATCGACATGGGCGAGATCACCTTGCTTTAGCCTGGAGACGGGTGGTCTGACGGGTGGCCATCCAAGCGTTCTTTGCTGGGGTGGGGATTTTGGCCGGCGGGGTCCGACGCGACATTTCGAAGGCTTATGCGGACAATCTCAGTCGAAGAAGGGAGTAGTTCGGTCTGGCAAACTGGGCCAACATAAGGAACTGTCGTCCCGAGCGAACTCGAGGGACTTTGTGTTTATTGCATCGGCTTAGCGGTACGTGCGTATGTGATGAGGTCACATCCGAGAGCAGAACGGAAAACGCAAGGTCCCTTGACTGCGGAGCATCGTTCGCGAGCGAACGATGATTCTTCGCTCTGGATGAACCGCTTTCCCCGACCGGATACCTTAATCTCCGCTTCTTGTGACTTTACACCTGTTCAGATTTCGCTTCTCCATTTATTCTGTCTGATCGTTTGACAATGCCTCATCGTATGTCTGCGAATTGGACGCATGAAATTCCTGAAACGCTGGAAGACCCGGTTGGTGCTGTTTTTCGCCGTAGTCGGTCCGGGCTTTATCACCGCGAACGTCGACAACGATGCCAACGGCATCTACACCTACTCGGCTGCCGGGGCGCAGTTCGGGCATCTGCTGTTGTGGACGTTAATCCCGATTACTCTGGCCCTGATCGTGGTTCAGGAGATCTGCGCCCGCATGGGCGCGGTTACTGGCAAGGGCCTCAGCGACCTGATCCGGGAGGAATTCGGGTTCCGCATCACATTTTTCATGATGATCGGAATCCTGGTCATCAATTTCGGTAATGTAGTCGGCGAGTTTGCCGGAATCGCCGGCAGCCTCGAACTCTTTGGCCTATCCAAGTACATTACGGTCCCGGTCTGCGCTGTAATCGTCTGGCTCATCCCGGTCAAGGGACACTACAAGAGCGTGGAAAAGGTTTTTCTGGCCGCGTCCTTCTTCTACGTGACCTACATCTTCGCCGGTTTTTTCGCCAAGCCGGCTTGGGTCGATGCTTTGGTGGCGACGGTGAAGCCCCCGCCGAAGGCGGCCTTCATGCTGCCCGGATATCTCTACATGACAATCGGCGTCGTCGGAACGACCATTGCGCCTTGGATGCAGTTCTACCTGCAATCCTCGATCGTAGAAAAAGGAGTAACCAAGCGCCAATACAAAGCCTCCCAGATCGACGTAATCGCAGGCTGCATTTTCACCGACGTGGTTGCGTGGTTCATCATCGTAGCCTGCGCCGCCACCCTTTACGTCCACGGCTACCGCAACATCTCGGACGCAAAAGACGCCGCCCAAGCCCTCCGCCCCCTGGCCGGGCAGTTTGCGTATATCCTTTTTGCCGTCGGGTTGTTCAATGCTTCGCTGTTTGCGGCTTCGATTTTGCCGCTT
>DATHPI010000085.1:0-21012 GCA_035484035.1 Chthoniobacterales bacterium | reverse complement strand
GATACGCTTGCCCAAGTGCTGAAAGACAGCAAAACAAAAGATGTCTTCTATGTGCCTGGCGAGCACGACATCTACGATGGCGGTGCACTATACCGGGAACGATTCGGAAAAAATACGACCGGGACTGGATGGTACAGTTTCAACCAAAAAGGGGTGCACTTTGTCGGCTTGGTCAACGTGGCAAATATCCAGGAGGGCGGCTTGGGCACGCTTGGCCAGGAGCAACTCGACTGGCTTGAAAAAGACGTGAAAGGCTTATCGGCCAGTACTCCGATTGTCCTGTTCGCGCATATTCCATTGTGGGCTGTGTATCCTAAATGGGGTTGGGGAACCGACGACGCCGAGCGAGCACTCTCCTTTGTCAAGCGTTTCGGGTCAGTGACCGTCTTAAATGGGCACATTCACCAGGTCATGCAGAAGGTGGAAGGCAATATCACTTTCCACACCGCCAGGGGTACAGCCTTCCCGTTGCCAACACCGGGTTCAGTACCCAAACCGCTCCCAGTGGTCGTTGACGCTCCTCAACTCAAGAAGATGCTCGGACTGACCAGCGTCAACTATACCGAAACGAATCATAGCTTAGCTGTGGTGGACTCTACACTCGGATAACCGGAAAGGCTTTCAATTGCAGGGTCTCTCTTTCACCTGGACGCAAGAGGCTGCCGCTGACGCTCTTCCCTTGATTGGTCATCTAATTTATGGTGCGGTCACCGCAATTGTTTTCCTGGTATTCGAACGACGCCATCGGGATTGGATGTTACTCGACCCCCGTTTCGCGGCGAGGCATGCGCGCCTGCGCCGGCCCACCGGAACACCGGCTCCTGCACTGTGGTTCTTTGCTGTGGGCCTTGGAGTGCTGCTCTAGTTGGTTCTCATTTAATCAAGAAGAGTATTTGGTCTAAAAGACGCGGCGCACATTTCAGTGAGAAATGCCTCATGATCGTATCTGCTTATGGCCATCGAAAAGCTAAATCCGATGATTAGACCGAGCAGAGTCAGCGTGGCAACCAGAATAACGCTGAAATCTTGGCACACTTCTTCTTCCATGTTTCGCCCCAATTTAGGCAGAACCTCAAGCAACGATTGCCAGCCGCGCACAACCAAGACAGAAAATGTAAATAGACTTGCAGCAGGTATGTCCGCTGCCTTTGTTTTCTACCCAACTAGCGCTTTTCCGAGAGAATAAAAAAGCTTAAATGTCTCTCGGGATCACTTCAGTAGATTAGAGCTCAATGTGACCTCGAAGAAGTCATTCAGCGGCTTCCGGCTTCGAATGACTTTCATGTAATTCGTCGCTCCTTCCCATGAATTGCATAAGAAACGGGACAGTTGCTCAGCGTGGTAGCCGGCATTAATTTCTTTTTCGGCCTGGGCTTGCCGAAAGACTTCGGCGTTGGCGCTAAACCAGCGGATGTAAGCCTCGTCCAACGCGCGCCGGAGCGGCTTTCCCGTGTGCGAAATCTCGGCGCTGAAATTATTCATGAGGCAGCCATGACGATAGTCGCTCTCCTCAAAAACGGCGGCCAGGGATTCAAAATGTTTCCTGAGTCGTTGGAGCGGCGAGGGCGGACCCTGAAGAGATAGACTGGCAGTAACGCCATGCTCATACCGATTTACCACTTCGATGGCGAGGGCCTCCTTGCTCTTGAAGTGATTGTAGAAGGAACCCTTAAAGACCCGGGCGGTGCCCGCTATATCCTCGATGGTTGTTCCCTTGTATCCCTGATCGCTCATAGTTCTCCACCTAGTTGGTGATTAGGCGGAAGCGGGAAATCCTTCGACGGAAAAGGCACGCGTGTGTGCCGATTTCTCGCGGATGGGAGCAATCTTTCGATAGGCGGGCGATACAAACCATTCACCAGCCGCCTGGGCGCTCGGAAAAACCACAATCGCGGCACGGGCGGAGGTCTTTTCGATGCCTTCGATTGGAACGATGGATTCGCCGAAGGAGAGAAGTTTGCCGCCGAAAGGTTCGAGCGTGCCGGCAAATTGTTCAGCGTATGACTTGAAACCTGCGAGATCGTGGATGTCGACTTCAGCTATAAAGTAGGCCGGTTTGGCGACGGGTGTTTGCGGGCTGGTTGGCATAATGCGGTCCCTAGTTCAGATATTTCGGTTAAACATTTCCACTTGGTGTGCGTTCCAAGAGCCGGGGCCTGTAAGGGTTGAGTGCTAGCGAAAACTCCGGGACAAAAGGCAAACCAGGTAACTCCAGACTACTCGGTCAAGGTCGGACCCAGGATCAAGAGCGCCATACACCCATCAGGTGAGATCAGTTCGTTATGATGTGTTCCGGGTTCCGCGCGAACAAAATCTCCCGGACCCAGAACCTGACCCTCCGTATGCAAGTGACCTGTGAGCATATAGATCTCTTCTGACCCGGCATGATCGTGATCTGGCACTTTCGCGCCCGGCGCGAGGGCGATCAGCATCACCTCACAACCTGGATGCCGACCACGCGACAGGAGCTTCGTGCGAAAACCTGGAACAGCCGTATCCACCCATCCTTCGGAACCGCTCAGTTCGTAACGATAGCCTTCTGGTGCCGGCGTTTTCGTGGGCTTGTGAGGCAACTGCGGTAAAGTGGCGATATCAGCGAGAATCCTGGTCCGTTGCTCGACTGACGGCTCGACGCGCAGGCTTGAGGCGACGGCAAACGCTGCGGCCGCATCGGCAAATGACGCCACTTCTCGAAGCGCGTTGGCGTCGTTTGCTACGAGCGATTCGAGTTGGGCCGCTGCTGCTTGATCCAGCATCCCCAGCCCGTACGCTACCGCGAGTTCCTCTAATTTTTCACGGGTCATAGTTGTTCTTCCAAAGCGTTCCGCATGGATAACATCCCTCTGCGGATGCGTGCCTTGATTGTGCCCAGCGGTTGGCCGAGTTGGGCGGCGATCTGAGTTTGAGATAGACCGATAAAGAAGGCGAGTTCGATTGCTATTCGTTGTTCTGCGGGCAACGAGGAGAGGGTATAACGCAATATATCGCACTCTTCGCTTCCAATCGCCTCGCCCGCCAGCTTGCCACCATACACTGAGAACTCTGCGGTAGCTTGTGCCGTGATCTTGGCGATGGCTTCGCTTTCCCGCTGCAGCGCGCGCAGACGGTCAATGGCCTTGTTGCGCGTAATGACAACAGCCCAACTCAACGGCCTTCCGAGAGCGGGGTTGTAGAGCGGCGCGCGTTCCCAGACGAGACGAGCGGAATCCTGCAAAACCTCTTCAGCTTCCTGCAGGTCCCCAACCACTTTGGCAGCGATTGAAAAGAGCAGCGCCGAATAACGGTCGTAGAACTCGGTAAATGCGAGCGTGTCTCCCTTGGAGATTCTCTCTATTAACTCGCTGTCCAGCGGTCCGTCAGGCTGCGCAAAACTCTCCACACGAGCAGGTAGGGCCATTTTTGAGTGTCTTTCTGTTCGCAGCCTTCCAAGAGTTAACCGGGCCTTCCTACAGCAAGCGATGCGGTGGGTCAATCGTCTTCTGCGCGCCTGCAGATCTAGAGGCGAACGGCAGACAGTCTGGTTTAGCATCCCTGGCCGCCCCGTCATCGTTCCTCCATTAACAATTCACGCATATGAATCATTCCTCGGCGAATCCGCGCCTTGATCGTTCCGAGCGGCGTCGCCAGTCGTGTGGCAATCTCCTCATGGGTGAGACCACTGAAGAAAGCGAGTTCGATCGCCTGCCGCTGTTCGTCCGGGATCTGCGTCATGGCAGTGCGGACAAGTGCGCGTTGCTCGCTGAAGACCGGCTCGTCTGCTGATCGTTCGTCCGCTTCTGCGCAATTGGAAAATTCGGCCGTCGCGCGCTCGACAATCCGCGCAGCGCGCTGCCGGGAGCGGATTCGATCGATAGCCTTGTTGCGCACGACCAGGACGGCCCATGAAAATGGGCTGAGCATCTGCGGATTGTAGGCGGCGGCTTTTCGCCAGATGTAGACAAAACCCTCCTGCAAGACATCTTCCGCATCTTTTTCATCCTTCATAATTTTGAAGGCAATGCCGTAGAGCAGCGATGCGAATCGTTGATAAAAGGCCGCCAATGCGGCTTCGTCGCCGCCCGCAATGCGTTCGATCATTTCCACAGCCTGTTGTCGTTGGGAATCGTCGAACGGACTCGTCCTGAGCGAGCGCCGTGTCTCCGTTCGCGAGGCTGAACGGAAGGCGGAGATGTGATCAAAGACTACCTGCGTCCTGATCTCGTCATATTTGCCGATCATTCCAACTAGACGAACGAAAAACTTTTCGGATCAGATGCAGGTAATCTGTCTCCTGTCCATTAGTCATGACGAAGGTGTTGGCAAAATCGAGGGCGGAATGTTCGCCGACAAAAGTAAACTCAGGCCATCAAGGCGATGAAACAGAGCTACTGGAAATCACTTTGGTAAAGCCATTCCAAGTGGCTGGACGACACTACGCTTGCGCAGGTAGACGATGTTGGGACCCCGGGACGCCTGTTGCCGATGGCCCGTTCCAAGCAGATTGTGTTGCAGACAACGATGGCGCCGACCACCAGATTTAAGCCACACGCTCGATAACGCTGGTTTTCGAATGTTCGATAGCGCGAGTGATAGCCTAGCCTGCTTTCTAGCCCGCAATGAGCTCGTCGATTCTTCCAGCGCGTGATTTTTGCGGGCTCCTAAGAAACTGAAACCGTTGCCGGCTCATAAAGCGTGCGTTGGAAGCCCAATGCTTTGGCTCTTTTACTCAGATTGCGCATGACTTTCCGCGTCCCGCCGCCAATCCGAGGCACCACTAAACGCCTGATAATCCTTCGGTGAGCGAAAAAGTGCTCCCGAAGGTCGACTAATTTCTCCCCGCTGATATCCGGCAAAACAAGCGCGGCGACCATGTAGATACTGATCGCTTGCAGCATGATCACGAGGAGTGCCAAAAATGTCCAGTTGGGATGCTCGCGCATCGTGAAGTCTGCCCACCACGCTTGAATTGGAACTAAGAGCGCAATCACCGCCCATATCAGAGTTTAGAAGCGATCCCCCTCAGGAGATTCATGGCAAGCGAGTCAATGTACGAATTCGAAAGGTCAGCATATGGAATCAGAAGTCGATAGTGAATCGGGCCGCGGCGATTACAGCTTTGGGTACGGCATTTAGAACTTTGATTTGGGGGATGTATTCAAAGATTTGCTGTGCAGGGCGGTGGGCTTTGTGCGCGTTGCGAGCTTTTGTTTCTGGGGTGAAGCCAAGGGTGCGCTATTTTGACCAGGAAAGGCATAGCGACCCACGTGAGCATGACAACGATGCTGGCTGAAACGACTCCCGCCTCAAGGACTTGCGGAACGTTTGGTCCTAGCACCGGCGCAAGAATGCCCCGCATAAGCATGCTAACGAGCCATACCGCGATCCAGGTCAGCAAGGCCATTTTCCAACGGGGCGGCATCGGCTCTTTAGGATCGCGAAACCAGGCTTCGAGCCCGTACAATTGCCGGCGGGTGGACCTACCTTCTACCATCGGTTCAACGCGGGCTAGCCAATCCTTAAAAAGCGCCGTCCGGTAAAAGGCATCGCGGTCAGCGGCACTGGCAAAACTTCGCATGATGCCGTACTCGGTCGAATCGGAGCCGGGCGGCGGATACAGGCAATGCATCCCCCTCGCTCCGGTCTCGGCAAAAGACCGACTTGCAAAATCAGCCAGAGCGCGCTCGAATTCCGCAACGTGCGTTTTCCGAACCTGCAGGGTGATGGCGATGTGAATCGGTTCGTCCATCTTGGACAGGGCCAATGGGCGGCCTTCTTTGGTACGATTTGGAGCTTTAAGCTATCGCAGTATTTGTGTTTTGCCTAGACCAGAAAAACTAAGGACTCCAGCCCCCAGTTGAGCGAATTGGGCCCTTTTTCCTTTGAAAATCGAAGGCCGCTCAGTCAAGGTGCAGCTACTATGCCATTCCAAGATTTCCGCGAGTTTCTCGACGCATTGCGAAAGGCTGGCGAGCTTCTAGAACTCGATCGCGCCGTCTCTCCGGAGCTGGAAGTTGCGAAGGCGATGCGGAAGAGTGCGTCAGTGTCCGGTCCAGCACTTGTATTTAAGAATAACGGCACCGCGTTCCCATTGGTGGGTGGCGTCTACAATACACGCGCCAAAGCGTTGATAGCGTTGGAGACTAATGAAAAGGACGTCTTTGATAAGGTCCTGCGCGGAATGGCGAGGCGAATTTCCCCGATTGTCGTAGCAGATGCTCCAGTACATGAAAATATCATCATGGGCGATGCAGTCGACCTTTCCAAGCTACCGGTGGCCAAGTATAGCCCGGAAGATGGTGGACCTTACATCACGCCGGGGATTGTTGTCAGCAAAGATCCTGAAACTGGCATTCCAGATATCGGGCATTATCGCTTCGAAGTCATCGACAAGCAGACCTTTTCCTTTCTTGCTCAGCCAAACCATCGTTTTGGGGGGAACCTCGTGAAAGCGCGTCGTATGGGGCACACGACTTTTCAGGCAGCACTGGTAATTGGCGTGGATCCGGCCATCGCTTATACTTGTCCGATCCTAGTGCCCGACGACACCAACGACTTTGAAGTAGTGGGTGGCATGCGGGGCGCGGCTCTGGAGCTCGTCCGCTGCGAAACCATCGATGTCGAGGTACCGGCACATGCTGAACTGGTGTTCGAGCTGGAGGTAGACTTCACCCATGAAGTCTTTGAAGGGCCCCTTGGAGAGTACACCGGATATTACACCCCCGGTTCAAAGAAACCGATCGCACGAATAAAGGCGATCACCCATCGCAATAACGTCTATTTCCAAGCGCTGCTAACCGGTGTGCCGCCGACTGAAAATCATATCCTGAAACAGCTGTCTTACGAGGCATCCTACTTCGCCATGTTGAAGGTACAGCATCCAACGCTTGCCAGCGTCGCAATTCCAGCCTCCGGCGGCGTTGCATTTTATATCGTCATATCGATGAAGCAGCGTTATGCGGGAGAGGCACGCCACGTCATCCTAAATGCGATTGCAAGCTCTCAGCGTCCCAAGCTGGTTGTTGTGGTCGATCCCGATATCGACGTTCGCAACCCGAACCAGGTTGAATGGGCCATCGCATTCCGCACCCAGCCCGCCCGCGATGTTATCATTATTGACAGTCTACCGGGAGGCCCTCTTGATCCGTCCATCGACGAGTCGATCCCGCTAGACAGACGAGTGGGATCCGTGATTGGCATTGACGCGACGTTTCCGTTTGGAGCTGACGAGCAGAAAGCTGCCGACGTCCCTGCTGGCGAAGCATGTGGTCCAGCCGTCGCTGAGCATGGTCACGAGTTCTTCAAAGTTGCGGATGTGCCCGGTTGGCGGGACTATGACTTTCCCGAGTTACGGAATTTTAAAGGGGATTCCCGTTAGATTTTACTCGGCGGGCGACTTATATCCGTTGCGCGCTGGCAGTTGGCGACGTGTCCGCTTCAAAGAGCTAGTCGTCGCTGCTAATTCCAAGCCACTCCGGTGATCCTCAGAGTGCACGTCGGTCTCTGGCGTTGCCGCAATGCCGGTTGCAAGCGGCGATTCTTTACCGAACGTCCCTTAAATGTTTGCGCCCCTCACGCACGACAGCGGCACCTTCGAATCAGCTCCCCGAGCGCACCGGCACTGCCGCTATCGCCGACAAAAGAGGAAGTGAAAATTCAAACCGAGCAGGCCCGGGTCAGCTCCAGCATCGTCCTGCAGCAAATGGAAGTTACTCGGCAGCGCCAGCAGCAGAAACTGGAACTGTTTCGGATGATCAAGCAAATGAGAGCCGCTGGCATAAACGTAAGTCAAATCGCGAGGCAACTTGGCCTATGCCGACGGCGCATCGACAAATGGATCCAGCTCGACGAGCTGCCGGAAAGAAGCCGGTTGCAGCCGCACCCGGAATGCCCGAATCGTTCCGAGACTATTTACATCAGCGTTGGGAGGCGGGCTGTCGGCATGGGCGCACGCTATTCGCGGAGATTCGGAAGCTCGGCTACAAGGGTTGCTACTCGGGACTCGCCAAATTCCTTTCGCCGTGGCGTCAGTCAAAAGCAGAGACCCGAAGAGCGATTCGCCAGTTACGGGCACTCTTGGAAGAGTTTCTCGGAGCACAGGAGGTTTCTCCGAGGGATTGGACAGTTTTTCTCGTTGGACTAAATAAGCACAGCTCGTGGATGTGAACGCTCAATCAAACAAGAAACTGTTAGCGGCATTAAAATCAAAATCGCGATTAATACTATGAAAAGAATTTGGCAAAGACAGTCAAGATACGGGAGAAGAAAGATATGAATATTAACACCCAATAGTACAGATCTTTCAGACTTATGAAACTTGGAGATCTCAATGCCTCTGTTGGGGAAATGAACACAAGATTCGGCCAAGTACTAGGGGCCGATTGGCCGATTGAGGACAGCCGGAGAAAGACGACTTTCTTTGAACGAAAGCTGACAAAGATGGAAAAGCACCCTAGATCCGCCACCAATAAGACTGCAGATCTTTCGTCGCCGGGCGGCCACGGGCCGACTCCGGCAGCATTCGAGGCCAATAGCCGGCGGCGGAGGCGCTTTTGGATTGACTTCCCCGTGGGTTTTGCCGTGCTGGTTCTGAGCATAATAGCCGGTGAGCAGATCAAGATTGGGCTGCAACTGCCTGTGCCTGGCAACTTGTTAGGTCTCTTTGTTCTTTTACTCTGCTTTCGGCTGCGGCTAATTGCACCACAACTTATCGAGGAGGCTGCAAACCGACTGCTTTATGTTTTGCCCGCGCTCTTTATCCCGATCTTCGTTTCGGCAATCGGCCAGGAACAACTTTGGTCAAACATGCGCTGGGTCCTTTTTCCCACGCTACTTGCAGCTACCGCGGGCCTCTGGATTTTTGTCGGCCATCTCGCCCAACACCTCTTGCACCGGTCGTTCCAAGATGAATGAGTTATTCACCACTGTTTTCTGGTCTGGAATAACGCTCGCTGCGTTCTTCGGTTGGCGGCTGATATTTCGTGCGCTTAAGCATCCAGCTCTTCACCCAATCCTTTGGGCTACGCTGGCAGTCGTGCTCCTTCTGGCGCTCGGCCGACATTCAGTGGCGGCTTACCGTGAGGAATCCGCCCCGCTCGTCTGGCTGTTAGGGCCGGCAGTTGTGGCTATGGCAGTCCCAGTCTGGCAGCGGAGGGAATTGATTGCTGCTAACTGGAAGAGATTATTGCTGGTAGTTGTGCTAGGAATCGCCTTCTCAGCTTTTAGCGTCCTTTTGCTCGGTCCATTCGTGGGTTGGCGAGAGGCAAAGAGCTTGGTGCCTAAATCCGTCACTACACCGGTAGCACTTGGGATTATTAAGGAAGGCTCTTTTGGCAGAGCTCCGCAGAATCAACTGCTTGAATCAGTGTTGGGCATTGGCATCATGATCTCAGCTCTATCCGGAGCGGTCCTCGGTCCGTTAGTCCTGCAGTTGACAGGCGTACGTGATCGCCGAGCGGTCGGCTTGGCCTTAGGGTGTACCAGCATTGGCGTGGGTACAGCCCGCGCGTTTGAAATCGACTCCACAGCGGGTGCTTTCGCCACTATTGGCATGAGCTTAACCGCCATCTGTGCGGGCTTCGTCCTGCCATTCCTTCTGCGTTTGATATGACGTCATAATCCTTATCCCGCATTCTCGGCCCTTCGCGTTGCTACGGGCTTAACGTGTGCCGCCTGACTGGCCAGGTGTATTTGCCCAGTTCGGTATTGAGTAGCACACAGCGCGCCTGGAACAACATCTGCGCGCCGGTCGTCGGGTCCAACGCCTATGCTGCTTCTTCTCCATCCGCCAGTCCACGAAGTCCACAGTCGACTCCACGCGCGTACCAATTAAGATATCCGGACGTCCCTGCCCCAGGCCGTTTAAACGCAAACCAAGGGAGACATTTTCCCCTGTCGAAAGCGATTGATTTTTACCGATTGAATGAACGCCACAATCAATTCGAACTATTCACAATTTGGAAAAAGCAATCAGAAGGAGCCCCAACCATTCACAAATTCATCGAGCTTCTGCACGAATCGATAAAGCGTTCTGCAGTCGTTTGACCACAAACGCGGATTTTCCTGCGCCCCATGCCAAAATCCTGGGCTTGAAACCAGTCCGACAATTCGGCACGCTCTCTGGGTGCAAGCTTTTCCGAGTTTCGTGATCAATGGAAACGCGCAATCTTGTAGCTCCATCACGACGCCCTTAAGCGCATTGCTTCCTGGATTTCAGTCAAATTGCTCATATCAAAGCGATAAAATTCAAAGGTCAGACTCTCACAGTCTCGGGCGTGTCTCAAGATTTGAGTAAATTAGATACAAGTAACTTGCGCTTAACGACTTACGTAAATGCAAAATTAGTGTCATTCCATGCTCTGCATAGCCCGCTTTGGGTGACCAGAACGCGGTTATGCGGGGTAATCGTTTTGGGAATAATTTAGCGCTATTCGTAGCAACTCTGGGATAATGAGCCTGGTGATATTGATACAATTCTCGACTTCTATTTCCGGACAGTGAATCCAGAAGAAACCGAACCTCTCTACGAAGCCAAGTTCCTCCTCGGCAGCGAAGGAGGAGCCGGTAAGACTTCACTCGCGATACCTGGGGACAAAAGCTGGACTTCCACCTGTGCTTGCGCACTACGCGTCCGGAAGCAAGGGATCTGAAAACCATTCGTTTCATAGCCAGAAGCATCGTAAGCGACCGGTTAACCCCATCTTGAATTAGGCAACGGGAAAGTTGGCCCGCGATGAAGGCGGAACCAGTAAAAAGAGAGTCGGAGCGGCTGAACGCATTTAAAATCCGCCTAAACAATACCAAAGGCATCTTGCGCTCGAACCCGTTTGTCGATCGTTTTCGGTGAACCCAGGAACCAAGCGTAAAAGTATATAAATATTGGCATCCTCCCGAGATGTTTGTCACTATCGCTTGGACGATTTCGGCTATGACAGTTTACAGTTAATGCCCTTAAAGTCGAATTGCGACGACTGAGCTATATGACACAAGAAGACCCGGATCTAGCCTTAGTTCAGGCGCTGAAGATCGGCGAAGATCGGGCACTCAACGCCTTGATGGACCGGCACCGGGAGGGAATATTTCATTTCGTGCTACGTCATGTCCACAACGAAGCGGACGCACTGGAGCTGGCGATGGAGACTTTTGCTCGGGCTTACTTCAACATCGAGAAATTTCGGCCGGCGGCCAAGTTCGCAACGTGGCTGCATCATATCGCATTAAATCTCTGCCGCGATCACCTGAGAAGCCGGGCATATCGGTATTCCCTCCGGACGGCGTCCTTTGATGCTCCGACGCAGGAAGGTGAAGATCTAAGTGTACTTGCAGCGTTGGAGCGCGGGCCAGACCAAAAAACCGAACGCCTTGAGGAGTTGAACGCTCTGGAAAAGGCGATCAGTGAACTGCCCGAAGAGCTCAAAAGCGCGTTCATCTTAACCGCTTTGGAAGACCGTCCACAGGCCGAAACCGCAGAACTGCTCGGAATCTCGTTAAAGGCGGTCGAAATGAGGGTTTACCGTGCTCGCAGACTTCTCTTGGAGAAAATGAGCAAAATGGGCTTTTAAGTCCGTCACACGATCCGGACTTTCCTGCCAAAGCGCCTCTTTACTGAGAAGCTGGGCATTCTCGATGACATTCACGCCCTTTTTACTGACAATCGTCCCGCTTACAGTCACAATTTGCGCGGCATAAGGAGCCAACTGGGCATTTAGCGATTCATGCTTCGCGGCCGGTTGAGAACCGGGTGGCACCTGATTGCCTATAAGAACGTAGATTTTTCCGTCCTTTCCCTTCAGACCGACAGGAAGCCCGCTGGCGATACACATCCTTGCACACTCAGCGTGCCCTGGCCCGCTGGCGCCATCGTCAAAGTAACAAGCCATGTCAATCACTTCGCCTGTCACAGTTGCCGCCAACCTGCTCTCAGCTGAACTCGCGATCGAACTTGTCGTGATTCGGCCCAGACTCCAACCGGCCAGAAGTCCAAAAGCGACACCAACTGCTGCCCACTGAGGTGTCCCAAATGCGGAGAGTAACGCCTTAAGCCAGTTCTCTGGTCTGGCACTAGACGGCGTCTCTCGGATCTGGATCTTGGACCAAACCTTTGCATTAAAATCTGTCGGCAGATTCGGTCGTGGACGTTTAGAAAGAGCTTTGAGGTCCTCGTTTAAGCGTGATTCATTCATTTTTGCTTTGTTGAAAAACTCCAGCAGGCACTCCGGAGTTCATACCTCCTTTCCCACTTTAACGAGGGAAAAGGCTGAATCCCTCATAATTTCGGTTATTTTTTTTCAAACCTGTGAGGATTGTGAAGCCGTCCGGGCCTTAGGCGCGTAGACAGGGGCGCAGACCCGCACCCGTTGCGGCTTCGAAATCTCGCCAAAGCGGTCTGGGTCATGATTTATCGTGCCCGCAGGCTTCTCTTGGACCAGACGCGCACAATGACTTTTTTTGGACATTAGAAAGTTTCCTGAGGGATCGGATAGCTTTCTTCGTTGGAGTTAGTAAGAGCGGATGGAGGATCCTCGAGCTGGGAAAGTGAGGAAACTTCGCTAATCAAACTCGAAACGTAATTAACTACCTACAAACAATTAAACGTTAAATATGCAATTATACATATTTAATCATATCGCTCTGAGAAGAGCGCTTTCATCCGATCGTCAGACACAATCAAACAATCGCCATTCGTAGTAAACAAACGCCGACGCCGTGATTATCGGCAGAAGCAAGCTCCTAATAACTCAAGATGAACATCAAAGAAATGAACCTCGCGAATGTCGAGGTAGCTAGTCATACGTCGAAGCGAAACTGGGGAAGCCTCGGACACCTTGCCCGTGTTTGCGCAGTCGTTACCGCTGTCGCGGTCCTCCCTGCCCACCTCGTCATGGCCGATCCTGACGACGAAAACCAACAGATCCTTCCCTTTCCCACGCTTGCGGAGTCTACCATTCCGACCAACGGTGATGTAAATCCCTACGGGGTTGCATTTGTGCCAAATGGCTTTCCGGCTGGAGGGCTTCTCAATCCTGGGGATCTTTTGGTTTCTAACTTCAACAACAATCAGAATTTGCAGGGGACCGGCACCACCATTATCAAGGTGGCACCCAATGGCCAAACATCACTCTTTTTCCAGGGAACTGCCCCCCTAGGTTTGAGTACTGGGCTAGCGGTTCTTAAAAAAGGGTTTGTGCTGGTCGCCAACTGTCCGACCACCGGCGGCGCTACGCCAATGGCGCAACCGGGTTCACTTCTGTTGATCAACTCCAAGGGACAACTGATTAACACGATCGTGAGTCCGATGATTCAGGGCCCGTGGGACTTCACCGTTCACGACGAGGGAAACAAGGTTAAGGTCTTCGTTTCGAACGTCCTGACTGGTACA
This sequence comes from Chthoniobacterales bacterium, assembly GCA_035484035.1. Taxonomy (GTDB): domain Bacteria; phylum Verrucomicrobiota; class Verrucomicrobiia; order Chthoniobacterales; family JAFAMB01; genus JAFAMB01. The sequence goes on along the minus strand of DATHPI010000085.1, from coordinate 7,658 downwards.
GTGTCGCGTCTCGAGTTGGTCTTGGATGGCGGCAACGTCGCCGTGAAAAGCGCAGCAGTCATCGCTTCGGGGTACACGCATCGGCCCGACCCTGCCACCTTTGAGGTCGGTCCGACTGGATCGGCCTACGATCCGCAGAACGATGTTCTCTACGTCGCCTCGACAGGAGATAACGAGGTCTTCGCAGTTAAAAATGCCGGCGCGGAGAACCAATCGCAAGGTCGGGGCCAGTTAATCTACAAGGATCATGTGCACCTGCATGGGGCTTTGGCAATGGTTCTCGCGCCTAATGGGCATCTGTTGGTCAGCAATAGCGACGGGATCAATCCGGATCCGAATCAGCCCAGCGAAATCGTCGAATTCACCGTGCGAGGTAGATTCATCGGCCAGCTCTCGGTCGATCCAAATGAAGGTGGGGCATTCGGACTCAACATTGTCCAGCTAACCGACGAGGTGGTTCGATTCGCGGCAGTCGACGACAACGCCAACACCATCACAATCTGGAAATTGAACACCGCAAGTTTGACCGACCCAGAACAACCCTAAACTTAGCCCGCCTAAACTCGAGAGAATCTGTAGGAAGATCCGGTCATGGGCCAGGGCGAATGCCTTTCCGATTCGCCCTCCCCTCAGGTCAAAAGTAGCGTCCCCGCAAAGATTCTCCCTGCTAACGGGCCTTGATATCATGAAACTGAAATTTTACATCGCCGGTTTGTTTGCCACCGGATATCTCGCATTGACTCCGACTCAGGCCGCTGGTGCCCCCGCCGGTCACATGTCTGCTGCGCTCAGCCGCGGAAACGAACATTATCGCTATTCAGCTCCTTATGGGGGCTCATCGTATTTCGCTTACGCCGGCATTTACGACTTGGCCTATTCGTACACACCGACTCCAGAACAGCAGGCCGCCGCGAAGCAACAAGTTGAGGACTACCTTGCTGCAGTGAAGAAAGACCGAAAGCGTGCCGCCACCCATCGTTATATTTCGGTGGAAACGCTCAGGCCGACAAAAACACAGATCGAAGACTATTCTCAAAAGCGGCAACTGCCGCGGACGGCGGGACCGTCGTTACTGCGTTGCCTGATGGTATTTGATACGCAAACCCGGCAGTTTGCCGGGTCCGGCTGTTACATCGTCCAGGGTGAACCATCAATCGGAGAGGTCACGAAATTCGAGACGGTGAGCGCGGAATTTGTCGGACAGGGGCACTTATAAGGGATGACTTGACGCGATTAGTATGAACAAACACATGATGACTGGAGGTGACCTCCGATGATTATTCAAACGACAAAACGGACCGTTTACTACCCGGCGCCCATTTCCAAAGCGACCATTCTTCTCAGCGGGACTCGAAGAGCTCTATTCTTTCGTGCGAGATCGCCTTTAAAAGCGGGTCAGCTCAGGAAGCTTTCTGATCTTGTCCGGGATGGCTTCCGGCCTTTTGAGGCAGGAACAGGATGCAGGCAACAATGAGAGCCGTCAGAATGCCCGAGGCACTGTAACGGCTGAATGCAAAGCCGCCATGATCAACTGGCTTGTCGAGGAGATCGCCCAAGGTGGCACCGAGCGGTCGTGTGAGGATAAAAGCGGCCCAGAAGAGTAGAGTGCGCGAAACATTCGTTAAGAAATATCCGGCGGCTACCAACGCCAGCCCTGCGCCGAATACGAGGGCACCACCTTCATAGCCAAGCCCGTTTGTGTCGGCCATCCAGTCGCCGAGCGCCGTTCCCAGGGTCTGGGAGAACAGGATCGTTCCCCAATAGAACATCTCGACCTTGGGCGAAGTGACGGTGTCCACCGAAACGGAGCCCGCCGATTTATACCATATACCGAGCGACGCCATCAGAAGAATGAATAGGAGTAAGGATCCCCCGGCATAGCCTATGCCCAGCGAGCGGTCCGCGAAATCCGCCAAGGTGGTGCCCAGCGTCGTTGTCGCAACAATCACCGCCCAATATCGGAAGGGATGAAACGACTTCGCGGCGACCTGCGCTGCGACGGCGGCGGCGAAGATACCGATGAAAATAATGCTGGCAATGACATAGCCCAGATTCAACGACATAGACACGGCATCACCGCCGGTTTCGCCAAGCGTCGTCGCAAGGACTTTGATCGCCCAAAAGGTCAGAGTGACTTCCGGAATCTTGCTCGAACCGGTTCCGTAAGGCCTACTGATGTCGCACGTCCTGTGTCCAGGCCTTTCCTGGGATGGGTGTTGCTGGTTGATTGACATGGACGACGCTTAACACAGGCTCTTAACAGAATGTTTGAGGAAAAAATGACAATACTGTCAGATTTGATACCATTTTCGGAAATTCCAATCATCCAGCATTCCAAGAAGGATCCTTATAGTGCGCCGATGAGTCGTTCATGATCCTGGCACGTAATATCGCCTTTCTGCCACAGCTGATCTCCTGCGAGGAGGTCTCACTTTCCCATCGAATTAAAGGCCAAACTCTCAGCCTCAAAAAGGTCGGTATTGTCATCAAGGCGTTGCGCGTTTGCGATTTAATTGGAAAAATGCCAAATATCGCTTTTTTCCGTTTCGTGAGGTGAGAGATTTAAGTCTTTTGCTCCAAAGCCCCGGGACGAGAGCGGTTCCCACAAATTTTCTCCTCACCTTGGTCTTCTGATTTTGGGCCGGACAATGCCACGGCGAATGCCGTCCATCCCGATCGAGGTTGCTCCAGCCACATCTGTCCTCCATGCGCCATTACGATTTCGCGACAAATGCTCAGTCCCAATCCGGAGCCACCGATGTCCGAAGAACGGCTGGGGTCACCCCGATAAAAGCGCTCGAAGACGCGGTTTTCGTGCTCCCTAGAGATTCCAGGCCCGGTGTTGGCGATCCGAAACACCGCGAGTGCACCGGATTTCGTGAGCGAGATAGAGAGGGATCCCCCGTCGACATTATATTTGATGGCGTTATCCAGCAAATTCAGTAGCAGCCGCCGGAGGAAAGATTCGTCGGCCAAGACTTGAACATCAGGCGAAATCTCGAATTCCGTGGTGACACCTTTTGGGTCAGCAAGGATTTGCGCGTCTTCCACCAACTCGTAAATCTGAACTCTACAGTTCCCTCTGGGAAAGAGCGCCGGGTTGTTGAAGATGGAGACGAGGGTTGATAGCCGATCCACCATGTCCTTGCCTCTGCCGAGCTTGTCGTCGTTGTTGAAGTCGGCAACGTCAATCACACCCGGAAGGGTGAAGAGCTGGAAAGTCATTAATGAATTAATGCTCAACGTGGGCATATAATGTAGGCACGTATGCAAGCAGCGTTTTTATCCACCCGGCCAACAACCGGAACGGTACGCGGAACGCGTACCACACCTTTGCGCGACGACCGCGCAGTCAGTCTCTACATCAATCCCACACCGGCATCGCCGCTCATAAAAGAGCCACGACACGTCCCCTGGCTTGCTTACTTCATCGGGCTTTCGGCCATCCTGGCCCTGGTTAATGTCTTCATCCCTCCGGTTACCCAGGAAGGACCGCAATTCAGTGCCGACAAAGCGGCCGCCCAGGTTCAGAAAGCGGAATACGCTCTCCTGCCGAGGGTGTTGCCGCCGTGGCATTGGGAGCTGTTGCCCTTTTCACTTTCGACAGACGCCCAGGGCCGCCCCAGTTTCTGGGTGAAAGCCCGGAATAAAGGAATCGTGAAAGGAGAGAGCGACCTGCCAAAGACCGGCGAGATGGGTGACGAATACTTTTCGGCTGATGGAACGACGGGCTGGGTCTGGATGCTCCCAACCGGCGCAAAAGAACCATCCTGGGTGGACCCATAATGACATGTCATACATAAGCGCAACGTTGCGCTAAAACCATTATGGTTCGATTTTGGGTTGATTTTCCACACTTTACGATCGTAAAAAGATGCCTAAGGACAAGGTCGCAGATCAATTTTCGAATCACGAGATGAACCAGATCAAGCATTACGGCCAGATGCTAGGTGGCGGGGTCACGCCCTTTGATGAGGCGGTCGAATAAGCCTTGAGTAAGCGGCAGGCGGCGAGGGAAGCGAACGCCAAAAAGATGCGTGCCGCTCAGACCGGAGGCGATATTGGGTTAGGCCCCAGCCAGATGGATCAGGCACAGATGAAACAGCGCGGAGCCATCGCGTCCCAGGCGGCCACCCAATGGGCCGAGCAAGCTCAGGCTCCTGCAGGGCCGGAGGGGACACGACCCCTTACCCCGGCTCAAAAAGGTGCTATAGGCGGCCCTGGCAACGCCGCAGGCCAACCTGGGCCGAGCCCGAGCGCGTCTGAGCCAGGGAAAACGGAAGCATTGCCCAATGCGACGGAATCGGCAGCTCCGGCAGGCTCACGAATTCCTGTTTCTGGACCAGGGCGACAGCTGGATCGCGGCTGAAAGAGAAGGAGGCTGCACCATACAGATGCTTCTTGGTGGCTGGAAAGCTGAGGAATCTGGCTCTGGTTGGAACAGGACAGAGAGCAGTCTCAGCCGGGAAGTTGCGACCAGATCTGATCAACTACTCTCTTCTCAGTCTGAGCATAGTTCTCCTTTAGAATGCTAATGCTCAACGGTTGTGGAGTGTGATGCTGCCAGTGAAGGCGTGGATTCTGGATCTGGCAGCGCATTCAAAGTTTTCAAGGCTACTGTGAAGCGTAACGCTTCACTGATGGCAGCCCTTGCCATCTCAATAAGCGTATTTACGGCGCAAGCCGCAGATCCGCCCGACCGCTTTAATCCCTACACCGGAGAATATAACGAGCCTACCCGACATCCGATCGTAGTTCACGATCGCGCCAAGCCGGTCGTTCACCCGGCTCAGAAGAGAGAGGTATCAGCCGGGGTGCAGGTCCACTTCGTTAAGATAAATCGAATGCCGATGCAACCCATATTTATTTCGGTCCCTCTAATGACCGCTCGCTGATCACCTCAACAGAAATGAAGGCGGAATATGACGCGAATCCTAAAGCTTACGCTCAAGGTTAGAAAGACGGATGGAAATGGGCTTGCAAACAATCAGACTTTTCCGCCGAAGAAGGTAGTTCGTAACACGTTGGTCGTTGATCACCATTCGAAATGGAGATGGACCGGAAGTTAGGCCGCGGCGCACTGGGCGCACCGGACGGGTATCGGCCAACGCGAGTTCGAAGCACGACAAGATGCCAGTAATCACCAATTTCATCTCGAACTGGGCAAACGCCATGCCAATGCAACGCCGGACGCCCCCGCCAAAGGGTAAATACTCATAAGGAGAATAGCGGCGTTCCAAAAACCGTTCGGGCCTGAATTCGTCCGGATCGGGGTAGATATCCTCGCGGTGATGGGTCAGGTAGATACAGCCGACCACTGTGGTACCAGGTTCAAGTGAGGTACCCGTCAACTTAAGGCCGGATCTGGTGACCCGCGGAAACGTGAGTATGCCTACGGGGTAAATCCGTAACGTTTCACTACACACGGCATTTAGATAGGGGAGCCGAATTACCACATTGGGATCCGAGGGGCCATCCAGCGCCTGAAGTTCAGTCAACAGTTTTTTACGTACCGCCGGCAATTTGTGAATCCAGTACAACGCCCAAGTGAGAGCAGTGGCGGTTGTTTCATGACCGGTTACCAACAGGGTCATCAACTCGTCTCGCAACTCCGAGTCCGTGAGGGCCTCGCCGGCCTCGTCACGGGCAGATAAGAGCATATTGAGGATATCAGTCCGGGAATCGTCGGGATGACTTCGACGCTCCGCGATTTCATCGTAAACGAGCTGGTCTATTTGTTGTCGGTTACGGACGAAGCTGGCCCATGGACTCAGCGGGCCAAAATTGTGACGAAGAATCGCAAAAAACAGGAAGCTGACTTTCCATGGATTACTCATTTTATCGAGCATGTTTGCCAAGAGAAGCTCGAGTTGCTGATATCGAGGTCCCTCGTTTAATCCAAAGACCGCCCGCAGAATCACGCGCAGGGAGATCTTTTGCATGATTTTCCGCACGTCGAGGGGTTCTCCAGCGACCAGCTCGTTCATCACCTCCTTGGTGACGTCTTGAATGACTTGTCCGTACGAACGCATCCGTTCTCCATGAAAGGAAGGCATTAACAATTGACGCATCCGCCGATGGCGGTCCCCACTCAATCCAATCACAGATTGCGCTCCCAGCAGAGGTTCGAACGCCGTATTGAGCTCACCAGGCGCATCGAACAGCTTGGAATCGTCCCCCGTCAAAATGACCTTCAAGGCTTCAGGATTGCTGAAGAAGACTAGGGGACCGAATTTCTTGTTGAACGTTACCGTGAAGCGGTCGCCATAGTGATGGCTGCAGCTGCTCATAAACGAAAATGGCCTCGTAATCCACTGGAACATCTGCCAGATGCTGGGAGATTTGGGCCCATCGGGAAGCAACATGGGTGTTTCCTACTTTAAATTTGACCTTCTTGCGACGAAATGGTTGAAAAAGCCAACTTAGGACGAGGTCAGGCGTGCGTGCACCTTACAACACCATCGTCCCGCCAGTTGGGGTTGCATTGCCGTACTTCCGTCGCATATATCGCGAAAAAAAGCAGCATTAAAATACTTTGTTCAGCCACAACCGTCTCCAGTTTTTTTCAAAGGACCCTACAATAGAAGGTTGTGGAAAATCCTGTGAGAGTTTTGGTACCTTTGTAGGAATTTGATCGTCGTGTCAGATGGTCGCGGGGTGCCCTTTGCTTGACTACAACTTGCAACACTTTCCAGAATGAAATGGTGCTACTAATTTTGCGCAATCATCTTCGGTGCAAACTGCTCAGCCGAAAAAGCGGATGACCAGGGATGGGCTCTGGCAGTGCCTGGTTATCAGATTACTTTTCCTCAGGACCACGGACCTCACTTCCAGTTTCGCACTGAGTGGTGGTATTTTACGGGCAATTTGAAATCGAACGATGGTCGCGAGTTGGGCTATCAACTCACATTTTTCCGCAATGGTTGTCGATCGCCCAAAAATCGAGAACCAACCACTTCGCGGTTTATCATTAATGATATTAAGTTCGCACATTTTGCCATTACTGATGTTGGTGCCCACCTATTCCATTGTGACAGTCGAACAAGCCGTGGCGCATATGGAGAGGCGGGTTTTGGAGACGATTCGAAGCTGGCCTGATAGAGGACTGGGCGATACTTTTTGATGGGAACTTTCGACTCAGAGCAACAAGTAAGGATTATGCAATCAGTTTGGGACTGATACCGGAGAAACAAGCTGTGCTAAGATCACAACGCCGGTCGAAAACCAGGAGCTCAAGTTGACAGAGTCCTTCAAGGTGGCCGGGTCCTATTGGGAGGGATGCATCCGGCTCAAAGGTGAGCGGAAAAGTAAGCCAGTAGATGGGCTCGGCTACATGGAGCTGACAGGATATGCAATTTCCCGTTAATTGTACGAACTATGTGTAGAACGGAGGAACTCTGGATGTGGCCCAGCCGGTTGCCGGTCACGCCGATAGCCGAATGACAGACACTCGACTCAATGCCCGGCTACGCGAAGCTCAAGGCGCGCATCGCAGAACTGATCAACAGTGAACCGGCGACAATCTCGCGGCCGCGTCTCCTGGCGAACGGGAATCTTTTCTACTTGAAAACGGCCGCCGGTCAAAATACGGCCAAACTCTGCTATCGGAAAGAAGCGTCCGCCGATGAAGTCCTCTTAGTAGATCCCGACAGTTTCGA
>DATHPI010000084.1:0-5588 GCA_035484035.1 Chthoniobacterales bacterium | reverse complement strand
CAACTGGGCGGCGAAGCAGTGATCGATTATCGTGAAACCGGCGTCGTTTGCAGGATAATGGCGCCTTTGAGCACGATTACGGGCAGCGTGCCGGCCATTCTTGAATAGTGTCCGGACACGCGCGGAGGTGAGAGATTTGAGTAAGCAGGAACTGTCAAACCGCAAGGTCCTCGTTGTCGAAGACGAGATGATGATTGCGATGCTGATCGAGGACATGCTCGACGAATTCGGCTGCAAGCTGGTCGGACCGGCCACAAACGTGCCGCGCGCGCTGGAACTCATCGGCAAGGAGTCGATAGACGTTGCGGTGCTCGACCTGAATCTGGATGGTAAGGACACGTATGCGATAGCGGACGCGCTACAACGGAAGAGTGTGCCTTTCATATTTGCGACCGGGTACGGGTCCACGGGCCTCCGCCAGGAGTATGGAAACCGGCCGGTGCTGCAGAAGCCGTTTCAAGCGAGGGATCTCTCAACTGCGCTCACGGAAGCCTTGAACGGAACGAATGTGGCCGCCGGGTGAGTACGAGATAAACTAGGAGCTTGAGCGCGTCCGTTTAACAGTGCCATCCTGTGGCAAGTTCTGTGCGCCTTTGCCTATTGGCTATCGTCCCGGCTTCGAATTCCTGAAATGCCGCTCTTGGCACGAAACGGACCAGCCGGGTCGGTCGTCGATGTCCGTTGATAGGGTGCCGGGGAAGACCGGAAGTGATCGGCGGACGGTCAAAAGGACGCCAATGACCCTTAAGGAGAATTCGGGCCTCCACAACGTTCCGGCGGCGCCGCATCAGGGGTTAGCATTTCAGCGGCAGGTTTCGTCTTTCTCAGTGCTGCTGCGCCGTGCACACGTTTACCGCTGATGCCCGAGTCCAATCCCGAGATGTAGCGCCTTCTGGCGGAGCGCACCAATCGTGCGTTTTGTCTCTTTAGATATTTTGGCGACCGGTGTCCTCGCTTTCGAATGCGCCTTGAGTTCCTTGATGTCAGCCTTCGTCCATTCGCGACGTACTGCTTTGCCGTTCTTCTTTGCCTTCGCCACTTTCAACTTGTTAGCTCCTTATTTGATGAGGCCGCGTACTAACACATCGCAGGGCAGAGGCAACTAAACAAAAGCTCATTCGCGCCATTCCTATCCGAGGACCTTCGTCTTGCTGGACTTTCCGTATGACCGCTGTTGGCACATCGCGGACATGACCGAAGTGGCTTACAAAGTCCGTTCCTGGGAGGGGAGCAGACTAAAGTCAGGCCCTGCTTTGAGCCAGTCAGACTTATTATGTTTCTGCATAAAGGAGCTTCTTTGTAATAGGTCTGGACGGGACGGACAAAGCAACGGAAATAAAATCGCGGCAGCTCAGGGCCTTGCGCAGACTGATGATAGAAGAGTTATTCTATAATCAGTGAAGAGGACGCGCTTAAGAAGGTCGACAAAATGAAATCGACGGTGTCATCAATGAAATTGTGGTTCACCAAGTCGAACTGGTCGTCGTTCTACCAAAGGCTCTTCAGTAAACTAAGCTGCAGGCGTTTTTCCCAGCTGAAGTGCGGCAGCCTTCAGCTCCTCCCGAGTAGCCCCTTCGGCAGCCCTGACGACGATTGTCTCTGCCATCTTGGCTTGAGTAGCCGTGGTTGGTTTGATTTCGCGCGCTGCTTCATCGAGGACAGCCCGCATCATTCATATTCTGTCATCCATGCTGCGCGTGTATAGGCCGCATGTGACGAGCCTGAGTCAAAATCGAGTTCCTAAATTAATTCTTGTCCACGCTTGGCAGGCGGTGATGATGATGAACGCGGGCGACGACAAGACAGTTAAGACCATCAACGCCTGGATTTCTTCGCCGCCTTTTTCTTCACTTGTTTTCTAGACTTCTTTCCAACTGCCTTTCGGACAGTTGACGATTTAGATCTCTTAGCGGACTTTTTTGCTTTCTTTGGCGCTTTTTTTGCTGACTTCGTTTTGTCAGCATTCCGCGCCGACTTCGCGCGCGTCTTAGGCGACTTCCTGGGCCGGCGAACGACTTGCCGCCAATCCCTTCACCGCTTCGACTGTCTTCTCCACAATCGACTTGTCGTCCTTATCTATATCCATAATACCTCCAAACAGACGTCAATTGTCAGGCTGTTTCGCCTGGACTGATCGTCGAGACATCGAGCCGCACGAGATAAACGAAAATCATTTCTTCCAAAGGAGCTTCTCCTGTGGCTTCAACGAAGGCTGCCTTTTCCGCCTCCGACGCGTATCTGGTTTTTAGAGCGGCTTTTCCATCCCAAAGGGGAACGCCATACGACCTGAGCTGAGCGACTTCGTCTCTTAACCACGATTCGCGACAGAGCTCAGAGGACTCACGCAGGTTTTTTGCTTCGAAGGTGAGAGTTGGTTTGCCGCCAATGTCGAGTGTGAAAACGGCAGGCATGAATCAATGGACACCAGCGAGGAAACGAATGAAGAAAAACGAAGCCACCACCACGATCGCTGTCACGGCACACGCGAATCCGGCCCTCAGTCCAATTTGGATGAAGCTAAGGTCAAGCTGATGATCGGACATGCTCTTGAACGTGCCGAACGTAAGAAAGGTTCCGCGCCTGGAACGGGATTGCAGTATGGTTGGCTGGCGGAGCGGCGGCTGATCGTTCGTCACGGCGTTTCCTCGCTTTTTCGGCTGCGACCTATGGAGTGCGGTCTGTTCCAAAAATACTCGCGATTGCCCGTCGCAGCTTCCGCGTATTGATCGATGGCAATCAGGATCGCTTTGACGTGGTGATAGCACCAGCCTTCGTGCACGCCCATGTCCCTGACTTTGGCGAGAGCGTCCAGGAACGGAGGGTTGTCCTTCGCGTTGCGGTCGTGCCACTTAAGGACGCGCTGATCGCGGCCGTCCGTGCCGGTGAGTTGGACGACCTCTTCAGCCACGCGGCGAAGGCCGGAGCGATCGGGAAACCGAAGTGCTTGACCGGAACGACCGGACGGCGAAGGATCGTCGCCCGGTCTTTTTTTACATGACTTGCCGCGGCGAGTGCAGCCGTATCGATTTTGCGACAGCATTTATTTTCACGAGACGAAAGCAATATGGCAAAGAAGCCGATTTTCCAACATCGACCTGATTTGGCTCATTCACGAGAAGCTCAGCGGGAGTCCGGTGATTACCCAGAGTCGGGATTGTCGATCCCGATCGTGCCGGTCGACGGCACGGGGTGGACAGCATTGATGGCACCCAAGCAGCGAGCAATTTTTCCTCTCCGCGCAAAACGGATTCGAGCGATAGGCTGAGGATTGGGGAGAATTAGAATGATCAACTGGCAAGCTGAGCTTGATGCGCTGATGCAAGAAACCAAGCCTGGCCTGGATCCCACGTATTCGAAACGAAGAACGGGCGGCCCACGAGCGGGCAGCTCAACAGGAGGGCGTTGACGGCTGAACGACGCGCTCCTTTGCGTCCTTGCGCAGCTCCGGGGCTTGCGACCAGCGAGGCCATAAAACTTCGTTGTGAGCCGATGCCCTATGCGGCTACACGCGCTTTCACTCAACTTTGGTTGTCGCCACTTCTGAGCTTGCGGGGGAACTCGTCAGGCCAGGGCTGTGAGGGTTGCGAAACGATCGGCCACATGAGAACGGCAGCGCCAACGGCGTAAGTCGAGCCGCCGGGCAGTTCAAGCCGATAGCATAGTAGCGCGGGCAGCCGCCTCCCAGCGGATCCAGGCGTCCTCGCCGAGTGGCGGGCGCGAAAGTGACTCAGACTTCCTTCGTCCGCTCTAACCCCCGAAAACAAACCTTCCCGGACTAAACGATAACATCCGTTTTTGGGCTGGCGCCTGATTGAATCGGTTCCCCGGTCCAAGTGAGGCCAAGGTTTCTCCGCTTTTGGACCTCGATTATGAGCTTACCTCGACGACAACCTCACGAGAGGCATCACGCGATGGCGACGAAAGACGGGTTCGATTCGGACGATCCTTTGCCGCTTTTTCTATCCGCCGATGCACCCAAGCCGAGTAGCGGGAGCGACAGAGCGGTCATCTCGCTACGATTCGTCATGGCGAGTATTTTGGTTGCAACGGCAACGGCGATTGGTATTTCGATTTTATCAGTGCGAAACCCGGTGACGCTCTTTGCTGAAGTCACAGCTTCGGTCGACTCATCTGGGCCGCAGCCTAGCACCGATGAGTCGATGCCGAGCATCCAATCGGCCGTAATTCAATCAACCGTAGACGCTGAGGCGCCGCAGACTGCGAAGGACGTCCCGATTAGCGAAATCAGTGCCTCTGAACCCGCTAGCCAGACTCGCGCTGAAAACAGTGAGACATCGGAAGCCCTGTTTAGGGAATTCCAGGCGTGGAACGCCAAGCGGGATTTGGCTAAGCCCGCACAAGATGATCCGGCACCGGTCGCGGAAAATGCACCAGCATCCGTGGGGCCCATGCAGAAGCACCGAAGGGCCCGGACCATGCGAAATGCGCGGGCAGACATCATCCAGCACATGCAGAAGCGCCGAGCAAATATCCCGGGGCAAGATGAAGGGGCACATGCCCGGCCCGTACAGGATGCACGAGCGCAGACCCAGCCGGGGCAATATGCCGAGCCACCGTCTTTCCTGGAAAGGATAAACCCCTTTGGAGCAAACCTTCTTCAGCGTTGAACCAATTAATCTCACGGACGAAAGCCGCGAAGTATCGCGCGAGCAAAGAAACAACCGCAAGTCAGCCGGCTGTGAGTCGGTCATTTGCTGACATTTCACAGGTAAGGCTTGGCCGCGTTATCCATACCACCGCAAAGAGTTGGTAGACAGCGTGAGTCAACTCACGCGATCTCGAGGGTCCTGGAGCGGGCAAACGCTAGTCCTCTATCGTGAAACCGACGCGCAGCGTGACCTGGTAATGACGAACGGACCCGTCCTCGATGTGTCCCCTGGTCTGTGAGACCTCGAACCATTTCATGCCGCGGATCGTTTTTGAAGCGCGAGAGACGGCATTCTGGATCGCGTCCTCGATGCTTTTTTCCGAAGAGCCGACGAGTTCTAGGATCTTGTAGACGTGGTCTTTTGCTTCCGTGGTTGAGGACATGAGAAGCTCCGTTTGAACCCTGACTTGAGGCGCTCGAAATGAACGGATGCAGCACGCTTGGGTTCCATCGGAGCATGTCCGGCCCAACTCGGTTCGCTTCAATGATCCGATAGTGGTCAACTCACGCAGATCTTTGAACGCACACCAGTGCGCCCGGCGTTTCCCATGAGGCCAGCGGGGCCATGCTCGAAAGCCTCGAACACCACCAACTGGTTATAAATCTCCATCGAGCCCTCGGCGTGTCCAGCCGAGAGCAGGTCCTCGACGACGCGGATCGCGCCCGCCGCCGGTCAGGTCGTCATGGCCATCAAGGCCGCGACGTAGCTCCGAACAGTCTTAATGTTTGGATGCTTCGGGTTTCCTGCAAAAGCTCTATAGAGGCTCGATCTTTCAACTCCGGCCTTTTTCGCGATGCCTGAGATATTGTGGCGATGGGCGACAACGCCAATGGCTTAATGTCGGCGATGTCCGAGGTCTCAAATGCATGATTGAGGTGGGGATGCGATCGTGGCCCGATCAACTCGCCAAATTGTTCT
>DATHPI010000083.1:0-15764 GCA_035484035.1 Chthoniobacterales bacterium | reverse complement strand
GTTTCGCGCGCCGACCGCGCGTACTGAAAGGTCCGATTGACCAGCCTGGTCCGCCGGCGAATCAACTGCTGGAGTTCCGGACTAAGTTCCATTTCGCGCTGCTGCGCGTAGAGGAAAACGCGAATCAGGCGAAACGGATCTTCGTGAAAGACTTCAGGATTCTCAAAATAGATGAGTCTGTCGTGGCTGTAAAACCCGTCAAACTGCTCGGTCTTGAGCTTGCGCTTGGCCAAAAAACCAAAAACCGGCTTTTCCTCTTTCTCAATGACACCGGGCAATAGAAAACCTTCGGTGACGCGCTTGGCAGTCAGATAGATGGTCCGAGCATGTTGGTAATAGTCCCGCATGAACGACTCGCTACGTCGAAGCACATTCTTCTGGGGATAGTGAAAAGAATTGGCAATTTGTCCCTGATAAAAAAGCGTCATCAAATCGGAAGGCCGCTTGCTGAGATAATGCAATTCGGTGCGAACCCGCTGAAGAAAATCGTAGGCTCGATCGATCGCCCGGCGATCACTCTCGCTGATATATTTGCGTTCCACCAACTTGGCGGTGCTCATCACACCATCGCGGAAATAGCAAATCCACTGCATGTTATGATAATCACGTAACCCGCCGCAGGCATTCTTGACATTTGGTTCCTGCATGAACACGGAACCGCCATATTTGCGGTGTCGTTCGTCCTGATTTTCCAAGCGCCACTTCAAATAACTTTCCACCTGCCCTCTGACGCAGCGCTCGAAAAAATCACGCCTGAACTTGGAGTGCCGCTTGTGATCGCCGGCCAGGAACCGCGACTCCAAAAGCGAGGTCTTGGTCAGCACGTCGGAGTTGGCCAACCTGATGGCTTCATCAATGGATCGCGTGGCATGTCCTACTTTAAAGCCGACATCCCATAACATGTACAAAACCTGCTCAATAACTTCCGCAGCATCGGCAGATATCCGGGTGCTATCGTGGAGAAACAAAATGTCGACAGCGCTGTAAGGACTCAATTCGCCCCGGCCATATCCACCGATCGCCAGAAGGGCTACCGGCGGCGTCTTGTCTGCAAAGACCGACCCTTCCACCGCTCCCTCGAACAAATGACGGAGGACAATGTCAAGCAACGCCGCGCGGTCCCGAACTATTTCCAAGCCACCCGCTCCGGAATAATGCTTCAATCGAAGCCGGTGTTCTTCTATCTTGAGAAACTTCTTGTAAAGATCCAGACGCTCCCTTAAGCGCCTACTCCCCTCTGATGTTAACTGGCGCTCCGCGTGCGCCAGAATTTTCTCAAGATGTTGGGACATTTACTGCAGGAAATCAAAGTACACGAAAAACCAGCATTGCAGATGCTAAAAATTTTCTCGATCCGGTTTTGATCTTGCTCGAGTGTCTGATCGAAGGAATTTGCAGATCAAAGCCCCGCGACGCGTTCCCTGAGTTGCACGAGTTTCGTCGCGAAGTCCTTTTCTCTTTGACGATGTTCGGCAACAATCGCGGCTGGCGCGCGCGCGACAAAGCTCTCGTTCCCGAGCTTCTTCAAGACGGTTTCCATTTCCGCCTCGAGTTTTCCGATTTCTCTCGTCAGTCGCTCTTTTTCCGCGGAAAGGTCCAAAATTCCCTCTAAGGGAATGAAGAGCTGGCCGAGCGGGGTCACCGCAACCGGCAGACCCGGTTGCGCCATAAAATCCGGATCGACCTCAAACGGGGTTCCATTGATCAAACGGGCAAATACGCTGAAGTCACCTTGGCCAACCGGTTTGAAAATCATTTTCACCTTTTTATTCGACGGAATTCGATATTCTGCCCGGAGATTGCGAACCATTGTCGCTGCTTCGTACACCTGTTTCGCAAATGCGATATCGAAAGGATCTAGCCGGGCTTCTTCGACTCGCAAATTGTTGATCGGAGCGAACTGGATGCTCGAATCACCGAAGCTCATGCGATGCCAGAGTTCCTCCGTGATATGAGGCATGAACGGATGAAGCAATCTCAGGACGCTGGAAAGGACACAGTCCACCACGCTCAGGCAACTCAAACGGACGTTCTCTTCTTTGCTCTGCAGATCCGTTTTAGCCGCCTCGAGATACCAATCGCAAAAATCGCTCCAGACAAACTCGTACAACGATTGAGCAACTTCTGTAAACAGATAGCCGGCATAGGCGCGCTCAATTCGCTCGATCGTTTCGTTCAACCGGAGAAGAACGTAAGCGGAATAAGGACTCAACGGTCCGGGAGCCAGAGAATGAGTGGGCGGTCCCTGCAACTGCCGGAAGCGACTGGCGTTCCAGAGCTTGTTAGCGAAATTTCTCCCCTCTTCGATCTGTTTTTCGTCGAACCGGATATCCTGGCCGTGCGGTGCTATCCGCATCAAACCAAATCGAAGTCCATCGGCTCCATACTTCGCGATCAAGTCCAGAGGGTCGGGAGAATTGCCGAGACTTTTCGACATTTTCCGCCCCTGAAGATCCCGGATGATCCCGGTGAAAAACACGTTTTCGAACGGGATCGCTCCCTGGTATTCGAAGCCCGCCATAATCATCCGGGCGACCCAAAAGAAAATGATGTCTGGCCCCGTCACCAAATCCTGGGTCGGATAAAACTTTTCCCTGGTGGTCGGATCCATTGTGGCGAACGGCCAGAGCCACGCCGAAAACCAAGTGTCGAGCACATCGGCATCCTGATGCCAATTCTCTTTGTCCGCTGGCGGTTCGGTATCCACATGGATCCGGCCAGTCTCATCGTTGGGATACCAGACCGGTATTCGATGGCCCCACCAGAGTTGCCGGCTGATACACCAGTCCTGGATATTATCGATCCAATGCTCAAAGGTCTTGATCCAGCGCTCCGGACGAAACCGGATCCGCCCGGTTGAAACCGCCTCCAGAGTTTCTGCTACGCGTGGATATCTGAGGAACCATTGCTCGCTGAGCCGCGGCTCGATCGGCACACCTCCTCTCTCGCTGTAACCGACGTTGTTCTGGTATTCCTCTTCCCGGACCAGCATTCCTAGGCCGATCAATTTTTCCACGGCCTTTTTGCGGGCCTCAAATCGGTCCATCCCGTTGAATTCCTCGCCAGCCAGCGCATTCAAGGTTCCATCCGGGTTCAACACGTCGATGACTTCAAGCTCATGACGCTGGCCAATCGCGAAATCCAGCTTGTCGTGAGCCGGAGTGACCTTGAGCACACCAGTACCGAAGGTCGGATCAATTGCGTCGTCGCCGATGATCGGGATCTTGGCTCGTGGAAAAGGTCGCCAGCAATGTTTGCCGATCAACCGCTGATAACGAGGATCGCCGGTATTCACCGCCACCCCGGTATCACCCATCAGCGTCTCCGGACGCGTGGTGGCGATCTCCAGGAAGGTTCCGGGCTCTTCGACCAACTCATACCTCACGTAATACAGCTTGCCGTTCGTCGGCGTCGGGATGACCTCTTCATCGGACAGAGCGGTCTGATAAAAGGGATCCCAATTGACCATCCGTTTGCCGCGATAAATCATCCCTTTGCGATAGAGATCCACAAAGGTCTCCTGCACCGTGCGAATATACTCCGGGTCCATGGTAAACCGTTCCCGGGACCAGTCGCACGAACAGCCTAACTTCTGAAGTTGCTGAATGATGATTCCGCCGTACTTCTCTTTCCAATCCCACACCCTCTGTATAAACGCCTCCCGACCGAGATCATGTTTCGTCGTTTTCTCGGCCCGGAGCATTTTTTCGACGACGTTCTGCGTCGCGATACCGGCGTGGTCCATACCAGGCAGCCAGAGCACCTCTTTTCCCAGTGCACGAGCCCGTCTGGCCAGAATATCCTGGATGGTGTTGTTCAAGACATGTCCCATCGTCAACACGCCGGTCACATTGGGCGGAGGAATCACAATCGAATAAGGCGGCTTGCCCGATTCGGTATTCGCCTGGAAGCATTTCTGTTCCAGCCAAATCCGATACCATTTTTCCTCCACCGACTTGGATTCGTAGGCGGTTGAAATATCGGCACTCATGGGAAGCGGAATTTGATGCCGCGGTCGCCATTAAGCAACTGGGAAAGCGTTCGGGGATTCGGCGTTTGGGGGGACTCCTTGGCTTCCGTGCGCGAACAACCTCACCGAGGAAAACATCGCACAGAGGTCACAGAGGAGAAATTGGTTATGAGCTTAAACGAAGTGCTTCTGAAACTCCTGCCCCTCCGTAAAATCCGTGCGATGCTTTTCTCGCCCGCAGACTGCGGTGTCCCCGCCAACAATTTCGGCCACAACCTCGATCCCCTCTGTGACCTCTGTGGCCTCTGTGCAATGCTTCCCCCTCTTGTGCCGGGGCGCGCTTGAGCACCGAACGCGCGCCCTACTTCATCGAAACCAGAAAATGCTCCCAATCCTCGATATTGTGCGCGTTCCGAATGAAGGAACTGACCGGCAGCTCTCGGGGTGTCTGTGGTTTCTTTTTTAACTGGAGACCTACTTCTTCCGGCAGACGGTTTCCTTTCAAGCTGTTGATTCGCTTGTCTGCCAGGACGCAGTTCTCCCACGAAGTCACTCCTCCACGCGATCGTGGGACGACATGATCGATGTTGCCTTCCTGAGGGGCGAGCTTCCTGCCCGTGTATTGGCAGTGCCCGCCATCCCGCTCCCAAATTCCTTTGGCAGATAGCTTAGGCCGGCGCTTCGGTACCTTGCTGTAACGAGCCAAAACCAAAACCGTCGGGACCCTCACCAGGCCGCGGACTGTTCGGACAGCGTAGTCTTCTTCTCGAACCGGGAGACCGATCCAATCTTGCCACCGGACCGGCCGCATATCGCCGCCGCCGAACATGTCGAGGGCAGTGGCGTTGCCGTTTGCCATCATGCAAAAGGCCTGCGCAGGCGTTTTCACATCGATCGCCTGCCAATTTCGGTTCAGTACGAGAACCGTTGCTTTGTTTAAGACGTCGTTCATACCGTCTTCTAAATTGCGTCCTGGCGAAAAATCGTTGAACAAATGCCTCAAAAGAGGCAATTCGTCCAGCACAGAAAGCATCGTTTTATGTTTCCCGTCTGCGATTACCACACGCATCCTCAAGGCCACAATGTACGACCTTATGCCGTCGAGCTGCTGCAGCCCTGGATTGACCAATGCCGGATAAAAAAAATTCAGAGCATCGCCTTCACCGATCACGACCGTTATATCGACGGCATTGATTTTGAGGTGATTGACCGCCTCCGAGCCCAAAATCCAGATATCGAAATCCTCGCTGGAATTGAGTTGGACAACGATCCCTTAACCTCGGAGGACGGTGTACGGTGGGTGGAAAAGAATTGGGAGCGACTCGATTTTGTGCTCGGTTCGGTGCACTACTTCAGCGAGGAAACCAGGATGTTCGACAGCGCCGGCGAGACCGGTCAGATCGAGGTGCGCGGTGCTTCAAAGGCTTTCGATGAATATGTGCGAGAGCTGGAGAAACTTGTCTCACGGGGTCACATCGATTGCCTTGCCCATCTCGATCTGGTGAAGATTCACGGCTTGTCACCCGACGGTTATGATCCAGCCCAGCTGTTTCGTCCGATTCTCGAGATCGCACGCCGGGCAGATCTGGCCATAGAAGCAAGTACGGCTGGTTGGCGAAAGGCCGTTGGCGAACAGTATCCTCACACCTCGATTCTGCAAATTGCCGGCGAACTCCAAATTCCGATCACCACCGCCTCCGACGCCCACTCCTATGCACAGGTAGCCGCTGACTACGAAAAGCTTGGCGCCATTCTCGAGGCGGCTGGGGTAACCGAAATTGTGACTTTTCAGCGGCACCGTCCCGCGCGGAAAATTCACCGCTGAAACGGACGACCAGGTATCAACCGCCGGAATTGCGATTAAACCGCTTCGACCAGAAACATGCCCTGAACAATTCGCGTTTCCACCGAATCGATTTCCAACTGCAGGGCCTGCCTGGCCGTGGACAGGAATGAATTCGAGCTGTCCGTCAGTGCCACGTTCAATTTGCCGTCATCCTTCGTCAGATTGTTCAAGTCGCATTCCAGAAGAGTCTGTTTGACGGCTACCGCACAGTTCTTGGCGGAATCAACCAACAGCACTTCGGGTCCACACACTTCCTGAATCAAGGGCGCCAACAATGGGTAATGCGTACACCCCAGAACGAGCGTGTCGATCCCGGCGGCGACTACCGGATCGAGGTAACGATGAAGTACTTCCCGGGTTACCTTATCAACCAGCCAGGCCTCTTCGACTAACGGCACCAGCAGCGGGCAAGCCTGGCTGGTCACTCGCACCGCGGGGTTCAAGGCCTGGATTGCCCGCTCATAAGCCTCGCTCTGGATAGTCGATCTCGTACCGATGACACCGACGTGGCCAATCCTAGTTTCTTTCACCGCAGCGCGGGCTCCGGGAGCAATTACTCCCACCACCGGTACCTTCAAAATCTCCTGAAGCTTCCAGATCGCCAATGAGGAGGAGGTGTTGCAAGCAACCACGATCATCTTTGCATTTTCAGCCAGGAGCAGCCCGCTGATTTCGATACTGTATCGTTCAATCGTCGACTTGCTTTTTCCGCCGTACGGGAGCCTGGCGGTATCGCCAATATAAAAGATGTCTTCGTGAGGCAACAGATCACGCAGGGCACGAACCACAGTCAGGCCACCGATGCCCGAATCGAATACTCCGATCGGTCGAAGGGATGGCTCACTTTCTTGCATCTTCGGGAAGCGTATAGATATTTGGCTTCAGTGGATCCCAGACGGACGCCGCCGGCTCAGTTAATTCCGGTTGAGAGGCTTCGCCGCGTTTGACCATAATTTTCTCTGTCGCGCCGGCCCGGCTCAACGCACGGTTGTAGGAGGAAATTCCCTGCACAATTGCTTGAGCCAAGAGCTGTCTATAAATCGGTGTGGCGATTCGAACACGGTCTTGCGGATTAGTCAGAAAGCCACCTTCAATGAGCACTCCCGGGATATTACTATCCCGAAGCACGATAAACCGAGCCCGCTTGATCCCTCGATCACTGCCTCCCACCCGCGTGATGAGTGCCGCATGCATGGCTGTCGCCAAGGCGATGTTTTCGGGATCCCGGAGATTGCCGATACAAGGCTGAAAATCCGATAGAGCGCCGGTTAGGCTGTTCGTCGATGGAACTCCACGCGGTGCCATACTATACGTTTCCAGCCCGGAGGCATCTTCGCGGGCCCCGGCGTTAAAATGCACACTGACAAACACCGCGTTGGATTGCCGGTTGGCAAAGGCTGCGCGATCTTCCAGCGGAATAAAGATATCTGCGGAGCGGGTAAGACGAACATTAAATCCCATTCTTATCAATAGGTCGCGCGCACGCTGAACCACATCGAGCGCAAAGTCTTTTTCGTTCCCAAAAATGCTTTGGGCCCCCTGATCAAATCCGCCATGGCCCGCATCCAGAACCACCGTGCGAACAGGTCGAGCCGAGATTTTCGCCGGACGTAGAACCGGTTCTACCAATTTGCTCAGATCCATTCTCGACATCAGAATCTGGTTATCCACCTTAATGATTGGAAAACTGAGGATAAATTTGAGCCCATTCAGATAAAGCTCACGGGAGTTAACTCCGCCCACCATTCGCAGAGTCGTCCCTTCAAGATTAATATTGTCGTCCGAATAGTTGGCTTGGGTGAAGCTGTAAAACTTCGCCACATCTTCAATCGGCACGTAATCGCGTCCGTCGTGCTTAACGAGCGTCCATTCAAACCCGAGCGCTTGACAGGCAAACAAGAAGAGCACCGCAACGCATACCTTCCGGCAGCGCATCACGATTGGGAGAATGCTTCTCGAGCCAACTATTGGCAAGGCAATTTACAGGAGTTCAGGAGTTGCAGAACAGGATCGCGACCAGCGCGATGAAGAACTGGTTCGCCTAGCAATCGATACCGCTCCCAGTTTCCTGGCGAAAGCTTCCCCATTCTGCAACTCCCTGAACTCCTGCAACTCCTGAACTCCTAATTTAGTCCCCTTGCAGCTCGTAGGCCAACACGCTCAAACTATAGATAGCCGCTGTCTCAGTCCTGAGAACGATGGGACCGAGGCTGACAGGAATGCATCCGGCACTTTTCGCCCAGGAGGTCTCAGCAGGCGTGAAATCGCCTTCCGGGCCGACGAGAATCAGCACGGAATTCGCTCTCCGTCTGTGTTGCTCCTGAAAATTCGCTAACACTTTTTTGAAACTGCGCGCGTCATTCTGGAGAGAAGCGATCAAGGAAAGCTCAGAGCGATCGAAGTCGGCAAAGAATTGTTTGGGAGTGATCGGCCCTGAAATTTCAGGTAGCCAATCCTGCCCTGACTGCTTCGCAGCTTCGATCGTCACCTGTTTCCATTTCTCCTGTTTCTTATTTGATTCCTCGTCTTCCAGATGAACGACTGTGCGGTCCGAAATCAGCGGAACTATTTTCGCCACCCCGAGCTCCGTGGCCTTCTGGAGAATCAGATCCATGTTTTTCCCTTTGGGAATTGCTTGCGCGAGCGTAACCGCGCAACGAAGCGGCTCTGCTTTGGCGGCAATCAACTCTTTTAGAAACACCTTTCCCTTCTCGATGCCCGTGATTTCCGCAGTGATCTGGGAACCTCTCCCATTGAAGACCACCACCCGCGCTCCTGCGCCTAACCTGAGAACGTCAACACAATGATGTCCTTCCGAATCGTCCAGCATCAAAGGCTTGAGACTCCATCGCTCCGGGGAAATATAGAATCGACGTGTGCTGACGTGAGTGGTCAACGGAAAAAATCCTTTGCCTTATCAAAGAAAGTCTTGTGCATCGGGCTGTTATCATCCCCACACGAGGAGGCGAACTCTTCAAGCTTTCGCCGTTGTTCGGAGTTTAGCTTGGTCGGTACTTCCACGATCACCCGCACCCGTAAGTCTCCTCTATTCCTGGTGTCCATGTTCTGGACGCCGTGACCACGCAGCCGGAACTGGGTACCGCTTTGAGTTCCGGCCGGGATTTTCAACAATGCCTGACCCTGCAGCGTGGGCACTTTCGCCTCGCCACCCAAAGACGCGGTGGCGAATGAGATAGGAACATCGCAATAGAGATCGTCATCTTCCCGCGTGAAGATCTCGTGCTCGCGCACGTGCATCACCACGTAGAGATCACCAGGGGAGCCACCGCGGATTCCCGCCTCACCGTTGCGAGAAGACCTCAGACGCGCGCCATCGTCGATTCCAGCCGGAATCTTGAGCTTGACTCGCGACCTCTTTTCCACCCTGCCGTCCCCTCCGCAATCCCTGCAAGGGCGGTCAATCACCTGACCGGTCCCGCGACAACGGGGGCAGGTCTGGGAGACCTGAAAAAAACCACGCGACGTAATGACCTGCCCGCGACCCTGGCAAGTCGGACATGAGGTCGCACGGGAACCGGGCTCAGCTCCTGATCCGCTGCAAGTCGTGCACGCTTCGTGCTTCAAGATCTCAATCTCTTTTTCGGTGCCAAACGCCGCCTCTTCCAAAGTGATCTGGAGATCGTATCTTAAGTCGGAACCTCGTTGCCGGCCGCTCCGGTCCCTGGAAGCCACGCCCGAGCCGAAGATCTGATCAAAAATTCCACCACCCCCACCTTCTGTGCCCGCCCCAAAGACTTCACGAAAGATATCGAATGGATCATGGAAACCGCCCGCTCCGCGGTTCGCGCCGACTCCGGCCCCAGGACCGAACGCCGCGTGGCCATAGCGGTCATAAGCAGACCTCTTGTTCTCATCGATGAGAACTTCATAGGCCTCGCCCAACTCCTTGAATTTCTCTTCCGCTCCAGCGTCTCCAGGATTCTTGTCCGGATGAAATTTGACCGCTAACTTGCGATAAGACTTCTTGATGTCATCGATGCTGGCGTTCCGGTCCACACCTAGAACTTCGTAGTAATCTCGTTTGGTAGCCATTCGCTAGGTTCCGGCACCGGTCGTTGCAGAATCCTCGCCGACAAACGCTCCTTTGGAGACCACCACGTTCGCAGGACGAATTAAACGGTCCTTCAATTTGTAGCCTTTTCGCAGCTGCCGGATGACAAATCCTTCCTCGATTTCCGCGTTCTGTTCCTGTGCAATTGCCTCATGCACATTGGGATCAAAATGTTGACCGGTCGCATCGATCGTCTCCACACCGCAGCTGGTCAGAAAGTCCTGGAGCTGCTTTGAGACCATCATCATTCCGTCCTGGACCGCCGAGTGACCACCTCCAGCCTTGGCCGCTTGCAGACCGAGTTCGAAATTGTCGAGGATCGGGATTAACCGTTCCAGAAAGCCAGTGTTCGCGTACCGGATAGCGTCATCTTTTTCGCGGGCCATCCGTTTGCGATAGTTGTCCAGGTCGGCAACCGAGCGCAGAGCAACATCCTTATATTTGGCCAACTCGGCCTTCAGTTGCGTCAGCTGATCTGGCGAATCTTCGCTTTGCCTGGACCTGTTTTCCGAGCTTTTCTCGTCGGGAGCGGATGTTGTTTCTGCATTTCGCATAGCGGAAGTCCCTTCCGGAGGAGAACCAGATTTCAACGCCGGATCGGGAGATGGCATGTCATCGATCAACTTCTCGTCCTCTTCAAATTCTTTCTCTTGGTTCGCCTCACTCATAACTTCCGAATTGCAATTAGCGTAATATCGTCATTCTGCGGATGGTTACCGACGAAGGTCTTCAAATCGGCCGTCACCCGACTTAAGATCGCTGGAGCTCCGTCAGCCGCGCTGGCCTGAATGGCCTCGGTCAACCTCGACATCCCAAATTCCAAACCATTTCCATCTAACGCTTCGGTCACACCATCCGTATACAAAATCAAGCAATCGCTGGTCTCGAGGTGCACCCGACAGTCGCCCGTTACCCTATTGAAAACGCCTCCACTGTCAATTCCAAGCGCCATTCCGGGTGGGTTGATCTTTACCACGGAGGCGTCGCTGGCCCGGTATTGTAACGGTGCGTCGTGCCCGGCCCTGGCCAGCACCAGTTCATTATCCGCCTTGTGCGCGATCAGGTAAGCCATGCTGATGAACATGTCCTCCCGGATGTCGGGATAAAGCTGGCGATTAACCGCCTGCAAGACCGCGGCGGCGGACTCGCTCGACCGGGCGAAGGAGCGCAGTACACTACGACACATCGCCATGATCAGGGATGCCGCGACCCCTTTACCCGAAACATCTGCAATGGCTATCCCGAGCCGCTGATTGTCCAAGCCAATGAAGTCGTAGTAATCGCCGCTCACCCGGCCCGCAGGGATATTGAGCCCCGAAATTTCAAAACCTTCGATGGCCGGCGCTGCCGTAGGAAGAAGGATGCGTTGAATATCCCGCGCCACATCCAGTTCCCGATCAATCCTTCGTTTCTCGCTCGCCTCCGAATAAACTACCGCACTGTAAAGGGCGAATGCCGACTGCTCAACAATTGACTGGAAGACTAAAAAGTCCGATGGAGAAAATGGGGTGCTCATTGGGCCGTTGGCAACCGCCAGCACACCCAAATTCTGATTTCCATAGACCAGCGGACTAATCATGACGGAATCCATCTCGAGAGACAAATCCCGCAGGCGTTCCAGTCGCGGATCTGCATCCTTGCTTGAAAGGAACAAAGGCTCTTTTCGCTCCCAAACCGCCCCAAGCAGACCTTCACCAGGCTTGACCGTATGCAATCGAAGGTAACTTTCCAACGCCAACGGAGAATTCAGACTTTGCTGAGAAATGTGGCGTGGCACTTCGACCAGGGGCGGGCAATCCTTCGAAATAAAGCTTGGGACCAACAGCTTTCCCGTCCGGTCCACCAGGTAAAGAGCCCCCCCGTGCGCATCGGTAATGCGCGTTGCCCCCTCGACGATCAGTCGGTGAAGATCCGAAGAACGCAGGTCATCCGAGAACGCTTCACCAAGGCCGTGGAGGAAATCAAAAACCCTGTCCTCTTCAACCTGCAATTCTTCCCGTGCCCGCTTGAGCGCCTCGATGGACCGTCGTTGCCGGAAATTGATCCCGACGAGCACGATGACAGCGGCGGCGAGTAGTCCTGTGAGCAGAAAGGACCACATCGAATCAGACTATTTTGAACCCGCGCGAAGATCCTGCTTCAAATATTCGAGAACATCCTTGAATCGCGCCAGATTTTCCGGATCAGCATCCACCAGAGCTTCGTGCGCCTCGATCATACACTCGGCTTGATCAGTACGCTCAATCGCTTGACCAGCGTCTAATGGCGCCGCTTCAACCAGGCTTTCGGTCGTATCCGGCGCCCTCGATTCGACCTCAAACAGGTTGTTCAAACCCAGATTGCGGAGCAGATCTGTATTCCGCTCGTTTGCGTTTCGTACCAGCAACACGCCATTCCCAAATTCTCGCAGGCGCAACGCGATTCCAGCCAGCGTGCCCATAAAGGTGGAGTCCATCACCGGACATCCTTGCAAATCCACCACGAAATTGCGGTAACCTCGCTCCAACATCTGCTTGGAGAATTCTTTCAAAGCCGGACTGGTCTGAAATGAACCTTTTCCCTCGACCTTGACGTGGACCCCCCGGTTCGTTACCCCGACCAAGATAGAAGTTGGCGAATTCACAAAACTCCCGAAATATATCTTCCCCGGCCTTTAGGTGTCAAATTCAAGACTTTCACGCGACTTCACTGCCATGTTCTAGACTGAAGAAGCGCCACAATTTTTCGATCCTCGATCAAAATCACTCTCCACGAGGTAATCGGGCCGTCATTTTCGTAGTCAGTTCCTACGATCGCAAATTCGGACATATGGCTCCCCTTCGCCTGCGGATAGTACAATTCCCTGGCCTGAACATAATTTTTAAGATTAGTTTCACGGTATTCCAGACGGATTGTGAGGTCCGCACGCCTTTTTGCACGCCAAAAAAAAGTGAAATATTGCCCCGTTTTGGCCACATAATCCGAACCCTCGAGCGCTCCCCAGAGTCTGTGCTGCCGTTCGAAGGTGATCATTAGATCTTTGGTCGGAATCGGTGTCGCACCAGGAATGGGGGGCGCATTGCGAAAAATCTCGAATTTTCGAAACTCAAAGTCATCGCTGATCGCCAAGGGCAACGGGTTGGCGCTCTCAATCGGCAGCGGAATCTCGGCTCTGACCATGATGCTCCCGATAAGCACAGCCAAAAACGCCCCTGCGAGCAGACACCTCATTGAAGACCGATCAAACTCCGAAGCCGAGGAGGTGTCAATCAAGGACTTTCGGCAGAAAAACGCCGTCAGCCGAATATATCAGCGTCTGGGGAAGAATCGGAGTAATGGAGTCTTGGAGTATCGGAGTGGGGCATTGGGCAAAATTTTGGACGGTTTCGCATTTTGCAACCTGTGATGCGAATCCCCGGACTGTGCTATCGCGTGCCAGGCACCCGCCCTTTTCATCCTCACCCGATCCTAATCGTGCTCGTGCTCGACCGTTTCCGTTTTAAGCTTTATGCCCGAAATCCTTCTCGTCCTTGTCGTCGTCCTTCGTACCCGTATGACAGGCGACGCAATTTGCAGGAGGTGGGAAGGATGTATAAAGGAAACAAGGGCCGGAGTTTCGCTCGCGCTACCGAGAAAGCGACGAGAACGATCGCCAGATCACGCTCAACAGATGTCAACCCTTGGCTAAGCTTTCTTGGCTTTCCGGAAAACCTTGGTATTGAACCGTCCTAGCGAACCGTTAAGGACGCTGCTCCGGCGACGTCAATCTGCAAAGAAAGATAGAAACTATACTGATGGGGACTCTTCCGCTGTAAATTTGCCGGGGCCAACCTGCTTCACCCCTTTCAAGCGGTAGATTCGTGCAAAGAGGTTCTTTTTTGGCTCGGGTGATGCAAACTTATAGCCGTTGGACATCAGACCCGCCAAAATTTCAGAAACGTTCATTGGCACTTCCTTCGATTTAAGAACTTGGACCACGGCTGGAGCCAAAGGACCGGTAGGTGAAGTGGACCGGCGACCCCTACTTCTTCCGACTGAAGCCGCGGCAACTGCCTTTCTTCCACGCCCCCGTCTAGGCACCACACGAGGTGTTGGAGCGGCCACCACCGGAGCAGAACTAGCCTCGGCACTTGCTGGCAATAACCTACCAAGTTCCTCCTGCAACCGCTCAATACGTTCCTGAATTTCCGCTGCTTTCCTGAGGGTGGAGGAAGATAGTTTCACAAACACAAAACTATGCTTGGATTTTTTACTTTGCAAGAAACTTTAGATAGTTTGAATTTTTTGGCGACGCAAAAGGTAGGGAAACGGTAGGCCAGGGCGAAGCTACCGATCAGGGCGAGACTACGGATAGGGAGAGGCTCCGCCCGAGCCATGCCTCCTCGCTCGCCAAGTTACCCTATTAGTTAGCTCCTTTGACCAATAGTTGATTTGTAATGTCTCCCGGATAACACTGATCCAATGTCCAATACCACCATTACGTTTGCCCCTGGGCGCGTCGAAATTCTGGGTAATCACACCGACTACAATCTAGGATTTGTTCTTTCGGCCGCCATCCGTTTAGGGGTCACAATGGAAGCGGCTCGGCTCCCGAACGAGATGTTGGAGATTAGTTCGGACACCAACGGCAGAAGCATTAGCATTGAATTAAATAACCTTCGCCCGCTTCCGGAAGACTCGTGGGCAAATTATCCAATCGGAGTCATTAAAGTGCTTTTGGATGCAGGTTTTCAATTAGGCGGAATGCAGCTGACTCTCTCCAGTGATCTGCCACTCGGTGCCGGCTTATCTAGTTCTGCCGCCTTGGAAGTAGCGACTGCTATCGCCGCGCAGAACCTCTTCGATCTGAAGATTGAAAAGCTACAGCTTGCTCAGCTTTGCCAGAAGGCGGAAAACGAGTTTGTCGGAGTGCAATCCGGGTTACTGGATCAAGCCTCATCCGTCTTTGGCGAGAATCACCGGCTGATCCTTTTGGACTTTCTTCAGACCACCGTGGAGACAGTGTCGTTGCCTGAAAACACCTCACTGTTGCTGTTAAATTCCGGAGTTCCTCACGAATTAACCGGTGGCGAATATAATGAGCGACGGAAACAATGTCAGGTTGCTGCCAAATCAATGGGTGTCGCATCACTTCGCGATGCAAACATGGTCCTCCTTAAAAGCGCTCATCTCGAAGATGTGATTTTCAGAAGGGCGCTTCATATCATCGGGGAAAACGATAGAGTTCTTCGAGGCGTTCAAGCGCTGCGAGCCATGCAACTTGAGGCGTTTGGCGAACTCATGTTTGCCTCCCACCTCAGTTCCCGGGTGAACTTTGAGAACAGCACCGCTCATCTTGACACCTTGGTCGACTTGGCCAGGCTGACTCCCGGCGTCTTCGGATCGCGACTAACCGGAGGTGGTTTCGGAGGATCGACGGTCTCACTCATTCAAGCAGAGCACGCAGATCGCATCGTCCAAACGATTACCAGCGAATACCACCGCCTGACCGGCGCGACGTGCTCGCCGATTTTGACTGAACCCTCAGCGGGTGCACGAATTCTGGCCTGACCGGGCGTGATGCAGCGCCTATTCCGCGCCCAGAGGTCCACGAAAGCTTAAAGGACCTCTTCTTCCGCTTGCAGTCCGGAATCTTCACGGATAGAGCGGAGCCGGCGACGAACCCCGAGCCTTGACTGCGGCCCGTTGATCATATCGACGACCACTCCAACTAGCGCAGGGGCCGTCGTTGCAATGGCAAGACAGAGCATCCCGATTGCGGCGGTGGTCCGCTTGTTTTCGGTCACCTTACCGGCCAATAATATCCCAATGCCGCAACCAATCGCTGCCTGGGAGATCGTCACCAAGGCCGCTGCCGGAAGCGAAAGAACAATGGTCTTATGATTGTCGCTCGACAT